>JANMMJ010000060.1:0-9287 GCA_031373255.1 Hyphomicrobiales bacterium | reverse complement strand
TAGCGGGAGTTGCGTATGCGTTTTCTGTCAGGAGTTGTGTTTTCCCTCATATTTGCCGCCAGTGCGGCCCAGGCCGACGTCAAGGAAAAATGGTCGCTCACCGGCTTCAGCCACCCGGAAAGCGTCGATCTGGACGTCTCGCACCAGGTCTTCTACGTGTCCAATGTCGGCGGAGCTCCGCTCGACAAGGACGGCAACGGCTTCATCTCCAAGGTGTCGCGCGATGGCAAGCTGATCCAGCTCAAATGGATCGAAGGCCTCAACGCGCCCAAGGGCATGGTGATGCAGGGTTTCAAGCTCTGGGTAACCGACATCGACCGGCTGATCGAGATCGACACGCGAACGGGCAAGATCAGCAATACCTATGCAGCCGAGGGTGCGGTGTTCCTCAATGATCCCGCCGTCGACAAGCGCGGTTTCGTGTATGTGAGCGATATCGCCAAGGCGACGATCTGGCGGCTCAAGGATGGCAAGATGGAGGTCTGGTACGGCAAGCCGGATCTCATGCACAGCAACGGCTTGCGGGTCATCCATGGCGACAAGCTGCTGGTTGCTGGCTGGGGCCGCGACATGCAGGACGACGGCTCGACCAAGGTGCTTGGCAACCTGTTCACCATCGACCTCAACACGCAGGAGATCAAAAACCTCGGCAATGGCGCGCCGGTCGGCAACCTGGACGGGCTCGAGCGCGATGCCCATGGCGAGTTCCTGGTCACCGACTTCATGGCCGGTGGCCTGTACCGCGTCCACAAGGATGGCAGCTTCGAAATGCTCGTCGACCTCAAGCAGGGCAGCGCCGATCTCGACACCATCGACAAGGGCCGCACGGCGGTGGTTCCGCGCATGATGGAAGACACGCTCACCGCCTATACAGTCGACTGAGCGTTGTCAGCCCGGCATGGCTTCAGGCCGTGCCGGGACTTTCACCAGCGCTTCACCTTCCAGCACCACGTTGCCTTCGACACTGCAACGGCAGGCAAGTTTTACGCGGCGGCCCTTTTCCACGAGTTCCACCACCTCGACGGCCGCCTCGACATGGTCGCCAATCCGGACCGGCGCCTTGAAGTTCAGCGTCTGCGACAGGTAGATGGCACCGGGACCGGGCAGTCTTGTGCCGATCACCGCGGAAATGAGGCTTGCGGTGTAAAGCCCATGGGCGATGCGCCCGCCAAACGGGGTCTTGGCGGCAAAGTGCTCGGAGAGGTGGATGGGATTGCGGTCGCCTGATAATTCGGCAAAGCCCACCACGTCGGAAGATTTCACTTCCTTCACATAGGTCTCGGTCATGCCGAGCGAGAGATCTTCGTAGTACAGTGTTCGTGTTTGCGGCAGCATGGTTTTTCCGGTCCTCAACCTGCATCTATGCCGCCGCCCGGCCAGAATTGCACCAGCGCCTTTGGTCTCAGGCGGAACACTTCGGATAGCGCGGAACTACCGCTGTCCACTGGCGAACCTGTATTCCACTTCGATCTCGACAGGGCCGCCCTTGTCGCCGAGGTCGCGGCGGACATCATCTCGCACAATCCGGCGCGCCTCTTCTGACAGCGAAATGAATGCCTGACCGGGGGAGCCTGCTCCCTCCTCGAAGGGCTTGAAATAGGCATCAAACGACGGCAGCACGAAGCGGTGGGCTTGCGTTGTCATCTCCACCTCCCGAAAGCCCGCTGCTTCGAAGAGCGATCTCAATTTGCCTTCATCGCCGAGCGAAAACACGCGGGCGGTGGCTTCCGCAGTTGACGGCAGGTGGCGGGCGATGGCGATGTTGATGCGGTTGTTGTAAGAGCGTTCCGGAACTGTGGTCACGGATACGGCGGCGCGCCGGCCCGGACGCAGGACGCGATGGAACTCGCGAAGGCCGCGCAGTGGCTCAGGGAAGAACATCAGGCCCAGACTGCACACGACGGCGTCGAATGCTTCGTTCGGAAACGACAGCGCTTGCCCATCCTCCACTGCCACAGAAACATTTCTCGCCTTGGCCAGACGTTCGTTTGCCTTCTCGACCATGGCGGGCGAGAAATCGGCGGCAGTCACCCGGCCTGCCGAGCCCACTATGGCGAGTGCGGCTTCGGCTGCCAGTCCCGTGCCCGTGGCGATGTCGAGAACACTCATGCCTGGCTCAAGGCGGGCAGCGCGCAGCAGGAAAGGAATAAAGTGCGTGGTCACGCGCGCGAATGCGCGGTCGTATCCCGCCGCCGCTTCCTTCTTGTAGGCCAGTTCCTCTGCCATCTGACACCTCAACCCGTTGGCAGCCGCATATTACGGCGAGATGACCGCAAGCGAAAGCGCTGCACTCCTCCGCGATGACGAAGTGGGGATCGAACTGAAACGTGACGCCTTCCCCTATCAGGGAGTTGCGGACTGCTGCGGCGGGGCGTAATTCTGTCGGCCCCGGAGCAAGTCTTCCGGTTCGTGCTGACCGCATCTGGCTCCTCAACCGGGATGACGTGAAATGCCGCTCAAGTCGTACATCTTTGCCAAGGATCCCGTGTTCGAGAAGTGCCTGGCCGACCACGCCGCGCATATCGTGCCGGGATCGCGGGGACAGCATGTCCGCAAGATTCAGGGCGCCATCGAAGCGATTGACGGCACGCCGTTCGACGAGAACGAGTGGAGCACGATGACCTATGGCCCAGTCACGGCGAAGTCTGTCCTCGACTACAAGATCGCCCGGGACATCATCAACCGGAACTATCAGCAATCGGCGGACAATGTCGTCGGTAAGATGACGATTGAACGGCTCGACGAAGACATGACGGCGCTCGAGACCAGCGCCAAGGACAGCAGCAGTTCGCGCTGCGAGCAACGAAGCACGCCCAGTCCCACTTTGCTCAGGGCGATGGCGCAGGGAGCCGGCGTGCAACGGCGGCGGCCCGTGGAAAACCTGCCGCAAACACCGGATTTCCTGCAAAGCCGCGGACTTATCGCGTCAGGCCCCGTTGCCCCGGCGCGCAGTTTCGGCGTCGGCGCTCCGGCGGGAACCATCGAAATCAAGAAAGTGGGTGCTGCTCCAACTTTCGGAAGCGATGGCTACGACGATCTTGCCAAATTTCAGATGCTTCCCCTCGGCGTCACGCGCCAGTTCACAGTCTCGACGTTCGCGGTGCCCTGTACGATTGCCATCGAATCGGGCAGCAATCTTGCGCGGTTCGTCAACATCAGGGACCGCGACGGCCGGCTGCTTGAACCCGACGCCCTCAAGACTGTCACCCTGATCACGTTGCCGGCGAATTCGCTCGTCGGGTTCAGCCTGCTTGGCCTGCAGGAGGGGCTCGGGCAGGTCGTCGCCCGGACCAATGGCAAGCTCAATGACGTTCTGGTGTTTTCGGTCAAGACATCACAATCCAAATCGGTCAGGATCTGGCTGGTCTCCGACAACACAAGCCGCAGGACGTTCATGACTGAAGTGCGGGCCCCGGCATTGCTCAAGGCAAGCTCGGACTTCTACAAATCCTGGACCAACACGACGCTGGAAATGAAGGGCGTGCCAACGCTCATCGCCGTGCCGCGTGACCTTCTGGATCCCATCGACATGAGCAAGGCTAGCGGAAATATCACGCGCATCGGCGAAGAGGCGCTGTTGCGAAGGGACAGCCAGGCCGACCTTCACCTGTTCTATACCTGGGACATCAAGGACTACACGGACAAGGTGCACGAAATGTTCGGCATCACCGGGGGCGAGCTGAGTTTCGTCGAGTCCACCGAAAATCTTCCGGCAAACGTCAATCTGACACAGACGACGGCGCATGAACTCGGCCATGCCATGGGGCTCAACCATGACAGCCGCCGGGATTCGCTGATGCACGAAGACACGTTCCGTATGGTTGCGCGGCTGCGCATGCACGAGATGAACACCATCAATTCGACCGGCATGACACCTCCGTGACCGGCCGGGTCATACTCATTTGGGGAGTTGCGGAGTTAACCATCGGCGCTTAATTTTGGCGCTGAATCGGCAGCAGGAGTACAATTTCACCATGGCACCCAAGCCTCCGGCACCCATTTCCCAGAAGGATGTGAACCAGGTGGTTCAGCGTCTTTCCGCGGCAGGCGTCAACCTTTCGTCCGTTTCCTTCAAGGTTGACAAGGTCCATCCCTATCCATTGACGCTCTACTTCACCTGCGGGGATTCGGAATCGCTGGTCACCCAGGCGGAAACCAGTCCCCGGCTCGGCCGCTACGATCCGGGAACGCCGCCAGTATCGATCGTCGACTGGCGCAAACTTGACTACACCACGCGTATTTATTGCGAACTCAATACCTCCGATCCCATCCGGCTCGAGATCGCCGAAAAGCCGCGCGGCCTGTGCCGCGCGTCGATCCTGAAGGGCAACGAAAAATTCGTTCTCGATGCAGGCCGCATGGCGCGCGCCAAGGTGTGGCGCGACAATGATATCTACGGCCTGATCGCCAAGCGGCTGGACTGGAAAGATCCTCCTTTCAACATCGACGACCACGTGGCCGAAGTCCGGCGTTTCGGTCCCAATGTGCTGGTCGGCATCGACTTCATCACGCCCGATCCGAACAAGCTCATCGATGCGCTGAAGGCGCAGAAGTCGGGAAGCTTCTTCCGTTTTGTCGATCCAAACGATCCGACCCGGAAAGAATACAATCATGCCGTCCTCAAGGCGTCGCTGATGGCAACGAAGGGTTATGGCCTCAGGGAGGCGGTCTCCGATGTTGTCTATGAGAAATCCGGCCAGCCGGTCGGCCAACCCTCGATCACCCCGGACCTCACGCACTTCCGGAAGTTCGATCCGAAGCCCAGCCTGCAGGCCACGGCGCTGCATTTCGCCATCTCGGCGGAACTGTGCAATGTCCACATCGACCAAGTGGCCTTTGTCTTCTACGATGCCCAGGGCAACGTCATCGTCGATCTCGAACGGGCCAAGATCCACACGGTCGACGAACTCGGGGTCAAGACCAAGATCCCGGAGTTTTTGTCCTTCGGAAACTTCAATGTGAAGAATGCGATGGAGAAGGCCGTCGGGCAAACGTTCCTGGACGTGAAGGCGAACTCGACCCATCTGTCGGTCGAATCCGGAAGCCCCGAAAAAGGCCGCATCTCGCTTACGGTCGGCTGCGAAAACTGCGCGCCGCTCACGGTGGGCAAGGCGCTCCTCGACAGCACCGCCGACATTGCGCGCCTCAAGGCGCCGCGCCCGCAGAAGTTCGAGTCCTTCATCGGCGTAACCTATACGAAGACTTTCTAGCTTCCCGCTGTTGCAGCCATCACCACAAAGGTTCCGCCGATGACAGTCCTCTGTTCGGCCTTGCTCTCCGTGCTCACACTGCTCGCAGTACTCAGCGCTGGCGGCGCGTTGGCCGCACCGGCCTACAGGGTGCTCGGCCAGCCCACGCTCAACGGCACGACGCTGGCCAGCCGCTGTGCGGGGGCCAATGCCCGGTTCAATTTCGATGGCGGCGGCGGGTTCGACATGCACGGGCCGGCGGGCATCGCCATTGACGTTGGCGGCCGCATCTTCATCACCGATTTCGGCGGCAAGCGGGTGCTGACATGGCCCAACGTGGATTCCCTGTCAGCCTGCCAGTCGGCCGATGGCGTCATCGGTGCAGGCGACCTTGAAGGGCCGGAGGCCGTCGCCATCGATCCCCGCACCGGCCAGGTGTTTGTTGCCGATACGCTCGGCCATACGGTCAAGGGCTACCGCAAGACTGCCGCAGGCTGGGTCAAGTTCGTAACACTCGGCGCCCAGGGCCAGGCGGGCGCTGCCGATAACCGGTTCAATTTTCCGCGCGGCCTCGCCGTCGATCCGGGCGGGCGGTTGTTCGTCGCCGACGATTTCAACAACCGTGTCGCCATCTTCAATTCGCCCTTTAGCAACGGCGAGTCCTTTGCCGACAGCATTGGTGCCGGCGCTAATGGCGGCTTCAGCGGCCCCAAAGCTGTTGCAATGAGCGGGCATACACTGTTCGTCGCCGATTTTGACAATAACCGGGTCCTGCGCTTCACCGGCCCCTTCCTGACGCCGAACCAGGTCTATGTGGCAACCGGCATCTTCCGCGGGCTTGTCAATCCGGTCGATGTGGCGGTGCATGGCGACCAGTCGCTGCTCGTCACCGACCAGGGCAACCAGCGGATCGCGCGCTACAATGACGCGGTGTTTTCGCCGTCGCGCGCGGCGCCCTCATCGGTCTTCGCCACCAATATGGGGCCGGAGCCTTTGGGCGTTGCCGCCGACAGGGCGGGGCGCATCTACATCGCCGATTACCGGCGCTACCGGGTGCTGATCCGCGACGAGTTCGTGCGGAAGCTGCCCGTTACCCCCAACAGTACGGCCAAGGCGAAGGCACTCCTTGCCGATCTCTATACGCGGGCCGGCCGCACAACCAACCGGGTGGCGATCGGTCAGCAGCTCATCACCTGGGAATACGGCGCCAAGTCCAATCCCAATGCCTGGTATGGCGACTGGCTGCAGATGCAGAACGGCGGCTATCCGCTGCCGGAAATCATGGCGGGCGAAACCAGCGATCTCATGTCCTATACGGGTTTCGCGCCGAACCAGGCGGCCCTCAACGAGCTGATCCGACATGGCAAGGCCGGGCATATCGTGTCGCTGGTCTGGCATCCGGCAAACCCGGTGCCCGGCGGCAATTTCAGCACCCCGATCAGCACGGCCAATCTCCGCAACATGATCAATGACGGCACCACAGCCGGACAGCGCTGGCAGACGCAGCTCAACCGGGCGGCGGCGGTGTTGCAGAAATTCAAGGCGGCGGGCGTTCCCGTCGTCTTCCGGCCGCTGCACGAACAGAACGGCACGTTCTTCTGGTGGAGCCACAATGGCGCATCGCAGGCCGCACTTCAGGCGCGCCAGGCGGCATGGGCCGCCATGTGGCGCGACATGGTCAAGGAACTCACTGTCAATAAGGGGCTCAACAATCTGGTGTTCGTGTTCGGCACCAATCAGGTCAACTACAGCGAGGTCGCCCCGCCGCTCACCTATTATCCGGGTTCGGGCTCCGCCGATGCGGTCAGCATCGACATCTACGATGAGGAGCTCGATCTTGCTGGCAATGGGCGCGGGCTCCAGCATTACGCGGCACTCGTCTCCACCGGAAAACCCTTCGGCCTTGCCGAATTCGGCCAGAGTTATGGCGACAACGGCACCGGCCCCGGCGCTGCCGCGTGGGATGCGCGCATCCTCGCTACCAGGCTGCGCGACAGCTACCCTCGTGCAGTCTTCGCAATCTCATGGTATTCGAGCCTCGAAGGCAATCCGCTGGCGCCTTACGTGCTGGCGATTCCCGATGTTTCCTTCGGCAAAGCGCTGTTCAACGATCCGCTGATCGACACGCAGTAGATTTTCATAGCGGCCCATAGTCAGGGCCGATCAGGTTTCGCCCAACAGAGCCATCACCTCAGCGCCCAACTGCATGTCATCCATGTGACCAAAGCTGTGACGGCGGAGTTTGCCCTTCCTGTCGATGAGCATCATCGTCGGCGTGCCGCGCATGCCATAGCGTTCCATGGGGACGGGAATGCCATTCCCCGGCAACTGCGGAGCGTCGACGCCGACCGGAAGCGCCACGCGGTTTTCATGCAGAAATGCCTTGAGTGACACGGGCTGCATGGCGTCATGGTGTTCGAAGACCGTATGCAAGCCGATCACGCTGACATCGGCGCCTTTGAACAGGTCGCGCGCCTTGCGCAACTGCGGAATGAGATCGGAGACGCAGCCGGGGCACAGCATTTGAAATGCCCCCGCGACGATGACGCGGCCGCGAAGTTTGGCCAGCGACAACGGCTCCTCACTGTTGAACCATTGTTCGGTAACCCATTCGGGGGCTTCAATAATTCCAAGTGTCATTTATTCCTTCCAATTGACCAGTCCGGGCCCGTATTCCGGACCCGGACTGTTTCCCCGGTCGCCTGTCTAATTCGAAATTGTTCTGGCCAGTTTCACATTGCCGCGCGCGGCATGGTGGACCTTCTTCCTCCTGAGGCCCGCATTGGACACGGCCCATCGGGATTGCTAGTAAAACGCCCGTGGGCTGCCGTCAATATTTAGTTAGGAGTACTAAATGATTCCTAATCCCGGTGCGCCGGAAGCCGAAACACTGCCGCGACGCATCGCATCGGGCCTGGGCCGGCTGGCGCTGGCGCTGAGGGCCAAGGCGTGGCGCGGCGCATCGGAAGAGGGGATCACGCCAACGCAGGGCGAGCTTCTGGCGCAGTTGCTGGAACAGCCCGAAGGGCAGCGGCTTGGCGAGATCGCGCGGCAGCTTGGCGTGTCGGCGCCAACGGCAAGCGAAGCGGTGTCGACACTTGTCGCAAAATCACTGGTTGAGAAAAAGCCGGGCAGCGACAAGCGCTCGGTGACGCTGCGCATCACGCGTCAAGGCCGCAAGATGGCGGCACGCGCCGCGGACTGGACTTCGTTTTTGGCCGGCAGCATCGCAACGCTCGACAAGGCAGAGCAGGCCGCCTTCCTTGTGTCGCTGAGCAAGATCATCCGCGCCATGCAGGTGAACGGCGACATCTCTCCGCAACGCATGTGCATCACCTGCGCGCATTTCCGGCCCTATGTCCATGCAGATGCCACCAATCCGCATCACTGCGCCTTTGTCGATGCAGCCTTCGGCGCGGCAGACCTTCGGCTTAACTGTCCCGAACATGCATAGCGAAAGCTCCACCAAGAGCGCATTACGCAGACAGCCCGCCGCATCCGCCCCTGCCTTCACGCGGATTTCGGGTGCGACCTCGCGAGAGGCACGATGAGGAGGGCTGCCGCCGTCACCAGGGCCAGCATCATCCAGGCGGCATTGGTGGTTTGGACCAGGCTTTGCGTTTCAATCAGTGTGCGGATGGTTTGGCGCGCTGCTTCGCCGGTCATGGCCTGTTGCAAAAGACCGGGCGTGGCGTCGATCAGGGCGGCGGTATCTGCGTCACCGGCCATGAGGCGCGCCGTGAGATCCTTGGCAATCACCGGCCCCTGGCCATAGATGAAGGTGTCGATGACGGCGATGCCGATGGCGCCGCCCAGGTTGCGCATCAGGTTGAACAGGGCGCTGGCATCGGCGACGCGTGCAGCCGGCAAATGGCCGAGCGCCAGGCGCGTCGGCGGCAGCAGGCAGAACATGATAGCTGAGCCGCGGATCACCTGCGGCCAGAACATCTCCGCTCCGGCGGTGGAGCGCGTGGCATCGGCGCTGAGGCCCAGCCCCAGGGCAAACACGGCGAAACCGGCAAAGGTGAGGAGGCGGGCGTCGCAGCGGCGCTCCACGGCCACGGCGGCGGGTGCGGTCAAAAACTGTGCCGCGCCCGT
>JANMMJ010000043.1:0-6380 GCA_031373255.1 Hyphomicrobiales bacterium | reverse complement strand
CACTCACCCGCATCGTCGCGATGCTCATTGCCATGGTGGAAATGGGAACAGGTGGCATGGTGGCGTTGCTTCCACCGTCTCTCTACCGCGCGGTGTCGCGCATGTTGCTACCCACGGAATCGGCGGTGCGCCGCCTGATTTCTCTCGATGACGTTCGCCCAGTCCATGTGCCGGCAAAATTCCTTCTATAGGACAAATAGAACATAATAGGAACATATGTCAAGATCCTTCGCCTGAGCGATGACCGGCCCAGGAAGACCAGACAGGGGAACCACCATTTTCTCCATGACCGGCCATGAGCCTGTCATCCAGACATGCTGGGCGAGTACGCTGGATGACCGGGTCAAAGCCCGGTCATGGAGACAAGGCGAGTTGCTCCCATTTTTCCGTCATTCCGGCTCTGGAGAACGACGAGCCAGGCTAGCGGTTCGCACCTAGTGCCCCTTGTGTGAGCGTTCGCCGCCGCGCCGCGACGACTCATGGGTATCGGGCTTGCCGCGGCCCGAGCCGCTCTTGTTGCCGCCACCCGTTTCCTTGTTGACGGTGGCCCAGGCGCGCGCCTCGGCTTCTTCCTTGCTGACGCCACGCTTCTCATATCCTTCTTCGATATGACGGGCCTGGCGTTTCTGCTTTTCGGTATAGGCTGACTTGTCTCCACGTGGCATGGCTCGCTCCTTTCAGCGGAAAGCAATGTTTCCGTTGAACGCCGTGGCCATGCGGCGGTTCCGCTGTTTCAGGATCGAAACTGAAGTTTGAGCGTCACATCTTCCGGCATATCGCTGCCTTCAATCTCGATCCATCCCCGCTTGCGATAGAAACGCTCGGCCATGGTGCCGCGTCCCGTCGACAGCCAGATTTCGCTGTGGCCTCTCTCGCGGAGCCACTTAAGCGCCGCCGCAAGGAGTGCCGATCCATGGCCTTTGCCCTCATGATCGGGCGCCGTGAACAGCGCAAAGATCGAACCATCGGAATGCCGCGCCATGGAAAACGCCGCCACCTCGCCGCCCTCTTCCGCCAGCCAGCCGCCAAGTTCACCGCTTGCAAGTTCGGCAAGAACAATGGCCGGCGTGATGCCGCGCCCCGCCATCTCTGCAACGCTCATGTGGTTCTCGCTGACGGCGGTGCGCACCCGCGTGACGCCATCCATGTCAGAAGGCCGGATCGGACGGATATTGGCCAAATACTGGGACATTGAAGGTGAAATAGCCGATTGCGACGTCAAAGGACAGAAATGCGATAGCATCTACCATGCGGACATCGAACGGCACCAACCAGACGTCGATAGACGTGCAGCAGGCAGATCACCCAGTCAGTTCCTAAAGACTGGAACGGTGTCTTTACAGCTTGGGCATACAAACGTCCCAAAGATATTCGACACAAGTGAGTGCAGTTTAAGCTCATTCGATTGCGCAGCCAATTTATGGAACAGAGAGCCAACAGGTTCATATGATCCGGCTCTCCAGTCGGTTGGTGTCGCCATTGCAATTGCGCGCCGCGGGCTGCCATCGACATTCCGATCCCAATGGGATGGACCTCGAACCGGATCCTCTCTCTTTTGGTAGAGTGCAAGTTGTCCGTCCAGCAAACCGTAATCCAGTTCCAGCCCGCATGAAATACAGATCAAATCCCCTGCATCTCCAGACTCTAGAAGATCTGCTAGACCATGCATACGGCGGGCCGCCGCAATGCCGGACATTAAATGCCGGCACGCATTCTCATCATTAAGATTTTCAACGAATACATCTTCACAGAGTCTGGAAATGACAGGCAGTGAAGAAATAAACTCTTCTCCAATTTCAGTCAGCAGTTGAAAATCAGCCTCAGTGGGCGGCTTAATAGAAAGTACCTCGCGATAATGAGCCAGTCTCTGCAAGTCAAATTCAGACAGCGCTGAGTTTTGCATTCTCCGTTCTGCGTGTGAAACGAGAGACCGGTATACGTCCCGTGAACGGTTCCATCCGGACAAGGTGAGAATCAAACCAGGCAGGTGCGCGACAGTCGGGTCTTCGCGGGGAGCTTCTCGGAGTGCGCAATGGGCAAGCCAGCCGAAGAAAAGCGCGATGTCCAGCTTTTGCCTTTTGTTCCGGGAGCGCTTCGCCAAAGCAAGCAATTGCGGAACTGCGGCATACGCAGCGCTGTAACAGCTTTCCTGGTGAATGAGGCAATTAAAAAGCAAGTCGCTGACATCCTCTTCCTTCCAGTTCTCGGCGAGAACCGCGAGTCGCTTGCCGATGTCCAGATAGCCGTATGCACTATCGAGCTTCTGCCATAGCGGATCGGACGGGTCGAGTGGCACCATTTGGGTAACTCCTCGCGAGCATGGGCAACTTAGCGCCCCTCAAAGGTGGGATCATCCTTTAACGGGCACCGTATAGTTCAATGGCATGCGTCCGCCGTCGCAGTAGATGGTCTGTCCGGTGATGTAGCTGGCTTCGCCCGACGCCAGGAAGGAGACGATGCTGGCCACTTCCTCGGGCTCGCCCACGCGCCCCAGCGGTGTCCGCGACAACACCCTCCGCAGCGCCTCTTCGCTGGCGTTTACGGCGGCGAGCATGTCCGTATTGATCGAGCCGGGGCCGATGGCGTTCACGCGGATGCCATGGGGCGCCAGCGCCAGCGCGGTTGAGCGCGTGAGCTGCGAAACACCGCCCTTCGAAACGCAGTAAGCAACGATGGTCGGGATCGCCAGCGTGTCGTTGACCGACGACATGTTGACGATGGCCCCCGGTTTCCGCCCCGCCGCCACCTGTTTCACCATCTCGCGTGCGCAGGCCTGCAGCATCAGGAAGGAACCTTTCAGGTTGATCCCGATCACCCGGTCGAAATCCGCTTCCGTCATGTCGAGAAATTCGCCGCCCGCCGCGATGCCGGCATTGTTGACGAGGATATCAACCGCGCCATGCTGCCTGACAACTTCCGCGACGAGTTGCTGGACATCGGCGGATTTCGAAACGTCGCAATGAATGTAGCTTGCGCCGATGCGCTTCGCCGCCGTCTCTCCCGCGTCATCCAGGATATCGGAGACAATGACCGTTGCGCCATCGACCTGAAGTTGGCTGGCAATGGCGAGCCCGATGCCCCGCGCCGAACCCGTGACAATGGCAATGCGGCCGCTGTGTCTCATGTCATATCCTTCAATATGTATCCGCCGTCGCCACGGCGCGGGCCGTCACTGCTATGATGGCGGCGGCAACCGCCGTCAAGCCAAGCGCCACAGGCAGGCCGACAACTTCCGCGGCAAAACCGATCAGCGGCGGGCCCGCGAGAAATCCTGCGTATCCGAGCGTGGTGACCGCTGCAATGCCGCGCCCCGGCGCATCGGGTTCAAGCCGCCCGCCACCGGCAAACAGCACCGGCGCGATGTTGCCAACGCCCAGTCCGGCAATCCCGAATGCGATGATGGCCGCCAGGGGATCGGGCATCGCCAGCGCCAATGTCATGGTAATAGCGGTGACCGCCGCGCTGACGGCAACCAGCCGGACGGCGCCAAACCTGTAGCGCAGTCTGTCGCCAATGAAGCGCGACACCGCCATTCCGGCGGAGAAGAACCCGTAGCCCAGGGCGGCCGTCCCTGCATCGAGCGTGAATTTTTCACGCAGCATGATCGCCGACCAGTCGACCACCGATCCCTCCGCCATCAGCGCCAGAAAACATAAAAGGCCAAGCCCGACGGTTGCCCGCGTAGGCCAAGCGAAATGCGAGCCAGAAAGCCCCTGGTCGAGATGCGTCGGCAACAGGTGGCGCATCGAAATCACCAGGAGCACAAGGCACACCGCCACCGAAAGCATCACATGCGAGGTTTCGCTCATGACACGAAGAGCGCCTGCGCCAATGAAGGCGCCAACCACGCCGCCGAGGCTGAAGCCCCCGTGAAACAGCGACATGGTGGGCAGCTTGAGGGCGCGCTCGACCACCAGCCCATGGGCGTTCATCGAAACATCCATGCTGCCGATGCAGGCCCCGTAGATGAAGCCGAAGACAAAGAACAGCGGCAAGCTGGGCGCCAGCACCGGCCCGGCGAAGGCGAAGCAGAACGCGATCCCGGTCAACACGGTCATGCGGGCGCTGCCATACTTGTTGATCAGCGCACCGGCGATCGGCATCGACACCACCGCCCCGGCTGCCAGTGAAAGCAGCGCCAGTCCGAAAATGCCTTCGCCCAGTTGCAGCCGCTCCTTGGCCAGCGGGATGTGCGGCACCCAGGCCCCCCACATCAGGCCGTGCAGGAAAAAGATGGTGGCCACGGCCCAGCGGGCGCGCGAAGCGGTAGGCAGGTCTGTCATGAATCCGATCCGGGAATGGGGCCGCTTCAATAGCCGATAGGGAATGGCCCGTCACCCCCGGAAGTGCCTCTCAGGGACCGTTGAAACCGCCTTCATCGGGATCGAACACGATCGAAGCCAGGGTCACATGCCGGGGCCGGCTGATGGCATAAAGCGACGCTTCAACCACGTCCCTGTTCGTCTCCCAACCCTTCTTGCCGGGTGCATTCCAGGCCTCAGCGTCAAGTGGTGAGACATCCTCGATATAGGAGGGGTAGATTCCGGTGACCCTGACCGGCCGGCCGCGCAATTCCTGCCGCAACCCGTCCGTCATGCCGGTCTGGCCGTGTTTCGCCGCCAGATAGGCAACCGAACTGCCCAGCAGGCGAATGTTCGGCAGGCCGGAAATGGACACAATATTGAGGATATCGCCAGCCCCCGAGCGCTCCAGTGGCGGCAGCAGTCCGCGCGTCAGCAGCAGGGTTCCGGTAACCGCCGCCGTGATGGTGGTCACGATGTCATGGGCATCGTGATCGTTGAGGCCGCCGGGCAGCCACTGTGCGGCATTGTTGACCAGGATATCGAGCTTTTCCATCCTGTCGCGCATCACTTTGGCGGTGCGGGTGACTTCGCCCGGATCGGACAGGTCCATATGGATCACTTCAGGCCGCGTGCCATTGCGCGCCTTGATGTGCTCGGCCATCACCGTGAGGTTTTCCATGTTGCGGCCGGAGAGGATTACCTGTGCCCCAAGGTCAGACAGCACCACGGCAAATGCCGCGCCAAGCCCCCGTCCCGCTCCGGTGATGAAGGCCGTTTTGTTCTTGAAATCCATGTCCAGCATGGCTCCAGCTTATGTCAGATGCGCCGGGAATTCAAACAATCGCCTCGGCCCGCATAAAGCGCTTCGAAACCATACGCTTCACTGAAAAGGAGTTCAGATAAAATTTGAGCCGAGACTTTAGCCCCGCCGATACGCGCACTCTTATAGGGTTAACCCTGTCCATGAGGCTTGCCATGTGACGTGCCGCGGATTTCGCCACGGCACACGGCCCGACACAATTGAGTTTCCGCAAGTCCGGACGGTCTAGCAGGGTACCCCAATATTTTGGAACGGCTGAAATACATACTGGTGATTGTTGCCTTCGCCACGGTGTTCATCGCGGCGCGCGCCGATCTCAATGAGATCAGGAGCGCTACCGATGACAGGCTGGCGACCCGCTCCAATCTGGAGGATGTCACCAGGCTGGAGACTGAAACCCATCGCTTTCTCGACGTCGTTAGCCGGTACACGAGCGGATCCAGCGTCGCGACCAGGCAGGATGTGCGGGACGCATTCATCGGTCTGTCGTCGCATGTCGATCTCATGAGCCAGGAACCCGGCAATCGCGCGCTCGAGCTCATGAAAGACAAATCCGCACCGGTCAACGCCTTTGCCGCGATTCTCGACAGCATCGCCGATGACATCGCCAACCTGCAGGTGGGCGAACCGGAACGCCTGCGCAGGATTACCTCCGCAGTTGAGCCGATGCTGCCGTTTGTGCGCGATTTGTCGCTGCAGGCGGCGAATACCCGCGTCGAGCGCGCCATCCACTTTCTCCAGACGCAAAAGGCCGCTGCCGAAAGCGCTGGCCGCCTGCAACTCGAATGCCTGCTGATCGGCATCATCGCCATGGTCATGATAGCCCTCGAGTTGGCCAAGGTGCGCAAACTGAACATCGAACTGCACCAGCGCGAGGTCAAGATACGCGACCTTGCCACAAGCGATTCCCTCACCGGGCTGCGCAACCGCCGCTATTTCGATGAGCACCTGGCCATGCTCGCAAGCCAGCAGCACGATGAGCCGTGGCATCTGCTGCTTGTTGATCTCGACGGCTTCAAGCAGATCAACGACACCTTCGGGCACCATGCCGGCGACCATCTTCTGCAAGTGGCAGCCGAACGCATGCGCCACATCGCTGCGGGAGCCGGTCTGGCGGCAAGGCTGGGGGGAGATGAATTCGCCATCGCCCTGCCCCGCGGGTTGCCGCGGTTGGAATACCACGCAACAAGCCGCCGGCCTTTGCGCGCAGGAGGTCGGCCTGCGCCGCTTCAGGGCCGTAACGCGATAACTCGATG
>JANMMJ010000033.1:0-55187 GCA_031373255.1 Hyphomicrobiales bacterium | reverse complement strand
GAACCGCAGCACATCGGCGGGTGGGACATGCCCTTCGAGGATCAAGCCTTCGGCAACCGCCGTGTGGCAGCCCGCCAAATCTTCAGTGATGCCGAGATTTGTCCGCCGCGCTGCCAATGCTTCGTCCTCGACCACGGTCACCGCAAATCCGGCTTCGCTCATGATCTGTGCCCATGCCTCGCAGCAACTGCATCCGGGATTGCGATATACGGTGAGCGCGGGAAGCGTGGCCGCCTGGCTGGCCGGCAGACCGAGCGGCGCAGCCGACAACGAAGTCATTATGAGAGTTACAAGCATTCGCCGGTTCATTTGTGTGGTCCTTTGATATGGTATTTTCAATCATTGTCACTTTGGCAATCATAGTTTCACCAGCCTGAGCCGCAACGCATTGCCGATCACGCTCACCGAACTGAGCGCCATTGCTGCAGCTCCGATCATCGGCGACAGCAGGACGCCAAAGAACGGGAACAGCACGCCCGCCGCGATGGGTACGCCTGCGGCATTGTAGATGAAAGCGAAGAAAAGATTCTGCCGGATGTTGCCCATCACCGATCTGGACAACTGATATGCCTTGACGATGCCGTTGAGGTCGCCGCCGAGCAGCGTGATCCCGGCACTCTCGATCGCTACGTCGGTGCCCGTACCCATGGCAATGCCGACATCGGCCGCAGCAAGTGCGGGCGCGTCATTGACGCCGTCACCGGCCATGGCGACGATCCGTCCTTGCGCCTTGAGTTTGCTCACGATGTCGGCCTTCTGGCCGGGGAGCACATCGGCTTCCACGTCGCCAAGCCCGAGTTTGCGTGCGATTGCTTCCGCCGTGGTCCGGTTGTCCCCGGTCAGCATGACGATCTTCATCCCCTGCGCCTTGAGTGCCGCCAGTGCCGGCGGTGTTGAGGCCTTGATTGGATCGGCAATGGCCAGCACCGCGGCCGCCTTGCCATTGATAGCCACGAAGATCGCCGTTGCCCCTTCGTGGCGCAGCGATTCGGCTTCTGCTGCGAGCTCGTCCGTCCCAATCGAGAGTTCGGCGAGGAATTTCGCGTTTCCGAGCGCCAGCCGCTTGCGCTCCACCATGCCGATGGCGCCTTTGCCGGTGGGCGAGTCAAAGCCCATCACCCGCGCCAGCGGCAATTGCCGTGACTTTGCCGCGGCAACGATGGCCGCCGCGAGTGGGTGCTCGCTTGCCTGCTCAACACTGGCGGCAAGCCGGAGAACCTCCTCTTCATTGAACCCTTTCGCCACCACGATATCGGTGACCGATGGCCGGCCCTCCGTCAGGGTGCCGGTCTTGTCGAGCACGATGGTGTCGACCTTCTCCATCCGCTCAAGCGCTGCGGCGTCCTTGATCAGGATTCCTTCCTGCGCTCCGCGGCCTACGCCCACCATGATAGACATCGGCGTTGCCAGCCCAAGGGCGCACGGGCAGGCGATGATCAGCACCGCCACGGCCGCCACGATGCCATAGGCAAAGCGCGGCTCCGGCCCCCATATGGACCAGGCCATGAAAGCAAGAGCCGCAATCAGGATCACCAGCGGCACGAACCATCCCGACACCTGGTCTGCCAGCCTCTGGATCGGTGCCCGGCTTCGCTGTGCGTCTGCAACCATCTGCACGATGCGCGAAAGCATCGTGTCGCGGCCAACCTTCTCGGCCCGCATGATGAAGCTGCCCGATTGATTGAGCGTGCCGCCGATCACCTTGTCGCCCGGCGCCCTTGTCACGGGCATGGATTCGCCCGTTACCATCGACTGGTCGACGGACACATGGCCGTCGATAATCTCGCCGTCGACGGGTACCTTCTCGCCGGGCCGCACCCGCAGCCGGTCCCCGGCAGCAATTTCGGCAATGTCGACATCTTCCTCAGCGTCGTTCTCGCTGAGTCGGCGCGCGGTTTTGGGCGCCAGATTGAGGAGGGCCTTGATGGCGCCGGAAGTGCGTTCACGTGCCCTGAGTTCCAGCACCTGGCCCAGCAGCACCAGAACCGTGATCACCGCCGCTGCTTCGAAATAAACCGCCACCGAGCCGTCGGCTTCACGAAAGGCCGCTGGATAGATGCTCGGCGCCAGCGTCGCGACCACGCTATAGACGTAGGCGACCCCGGTTCCCATGGCGATAAGCGTGAACATGTTGAGGTGGCGCGTCACGAGAGATTGCCAACCGCGTACAAAAAACGGCCATCCCGCCCACAAGACCACGGGCGTTGCCAGGGCAAGCTGGACCAGATGCGAAACCTGGCTGTCCATGAACAGGTGCAGACCGAAGACGTGCCCGCCCATCTCCAGCAGAAACAGAGGCAATGTGATGACGAGCCCGATCCAGAACCGCCGTGTCATGTCGATAAGTTCTTCATTGGGACCGCTGTCGAGCGTGGCCAGCAGCGGTTCCAGCGCCATGCCGCAGATCGGGCATGATCCAGGCCCTTCCTGGCGAATTTCCGGATGCATCGGGCAGGTATAGAGCGTGCCTTCAGGCACAGGCTCGCTGGCGGCACCTCCCGGTTCCAGGTACTTCTCGGGATTGGCGATGAACTTGCTCCGGCATCCGGCCGCGCAGAAATAATAAGTGCGCCCGCCATGCTCAGCCCTGTGTTGCGTTTCGTGCGGGTCCACACTCATGCCGCACACCGGATCGATAGCCGGATGCACGGGAGCAACGTCACCGCGTTCCGCATGTGGGCCGTGTTTGTGGGAATGAACCATTTCGACCTGCTGCAAACTCGACAATGAATGACATTTCCTATAAACCCTCCCATCATGGGAAGGTCAAGAAACAGTTTTGAGAGGTCCGGAATGAACATTGGTGAAGCGGCCGCGGCATCCGGTGTGTCGCCCAAGATGATTCGCTATTACGAGGAGGTAGGCCTTCTCCCCTCTGCGGCGCGCACGGCGTCCGGCTATCGCTCCTATGGCGAAAGCGACATTCATCGCTTTCGTTTCGTCCGCCGTTCTCGCGATTTTGGCTTCTCCATGGAGCAGATCGGCAATTTGCTGGTTCTTTGGGCCGATCGCGCCCGTCCCAGCAAGGAGGTCAAGGAAATCGCTCTGGCGCACGTCGCGGGGCTCGACGAGAAAATCCGCCATCTCACCGAATTGCGCGATGTCTTGAACCACTTGGCCCACCAGTGCCACGGCGACAATCGCCCGGAATGCCCGATTCTCCAGGACCTGGAACGGCCGGCCTGATCGCCCGGCGCCAAAGAAAAAGGCGCTGCGAGGGCAGCGCCTGAAGGACTGCGCAACCGGGAGGATCTAGCAGTTGGTGCAGTCGAGTGTCCGGCTTTCGCGCGGCCTGAGCGTCAATTGATGCTCGGGTTTGAAGGGATTGGTGCCAAGCACATAGCTGAACAGTGGCGTGAACTCGACGCAGACCCGCGCCGTCACCAGGTCATTGTTGTCGGTCATCAGATTGATCAGGCCCGCGGTCGAGGGAGAGGCACCGCAGCTGCGGCCATTGCTCTTCTGCCAGATCAGGTTCACCGCCGTGCCGTTCTTGCGATAGGCAAAGACCTCCGCATTGACCTCACTGGCAGGGTAGGGCTCCATGATCGGCGCCAGCGCGTTGAAAAATCCGTTCATGTCGGCAGAGGTGATGGTTGTCGACATCTGGGTCACAAGGTCGGCCACCGTGCTGGCAGCCAGCGTCACGCGCCGGTTGGCCGAGATCAGGTTGGTCACGTCCACCAGCCCGATATAGAGAATGACCATGAACGGGAAGATGAACGCCATCTCGATGGCCGCGACGCCTTTGGTGTGGCCGCGAAAACCTTTCGCCGCCATAACCGCCTGGTCGAGCGACTGTTTCAGCCAATTGCGCAGGGAATTATTCATGATGGGCGCTTTCACAGAAATCAACAGGGGCCGGAGATGCCGAAAGGTTCATTGCGAAACACGGCACCGGCTGTCAGCAGGCGCCGGTCGTCGCCGAGATTGGCCAGCATGCTGATGCCGGGCATGAACAATTCCCATTCGTAATAGGTGCGGACCACGGCCACGCACAGCTGGTTGCCGGGCTTGAACTGGGCGTTGGTGGTCACGTTGGTGGAAAGATTGGTGCCGTTGCGGGGATTGGGCAGCGCGATCGCCGCAAAGGTCGGAAAGCTGCGGACGTCGACGTGAAGCTTCTGCTGGCAGTGCAGGAATGTCGCGAGCTTGCCGCACACGACGTCCTTGAATTGCGCCTTGGTGACGCCACCCGACTGAATCTCGCCGGTGCGGATTTGGCGGGCCGCCTGGGCAACGCCGTTTTCGATGACATATTCGCTGAACAGCATGATGCCGGTTTCGAAGATGAATCCGAGAAGATAGAGGAACGGCCCGGCAACCATGGCAAATTCGATCGCCGTTACCCCGCGGTCCGACTTCTTGAAGAGCCGAAGCAGGCCTCGGTGCGGCCGGTCCTTGCGAAACCACATGAAAAATACTCCCGTCCACAAACTGCCGGAGGGCATCGACAATGCCGGGCGTCTGATATTCGCGCAGTATTACCAAGCAGCCCTTGAACTGGACTAAAAACATTCATTCAAATTCGAACCGCTTCGCGATTCTCTGGAATCTTTAATGCGGCCCCGATTGCAAAGTAAAAGCGCCGCCCGTTGAGGCAGCGCTTTGAAAATTAATAATGGCTGGTCCGCTTACTCGGTTGAGGAAGTAGCGAGCTTGCTCTTCTTCTTGTTCTGCTCTTCCAGCGTTGTGAAGTAATCCTTGTTGTCGCCAACCTGGATCGCCGATTCGCAGATGTCGGCGCAGGCATAGGAGAACTTCGAGCCGGCGCGGAACACGTTGATATTGTGATTTCCGTTAACCATCACGGTTACGTCGAGCGCCGCAAGTTCATTGCCGTCGCGGTCGAGCACGATGACGTTGGTCGACCCGTAGTTGCGGCCATGGATGAACAGGTTTTTGTTCTGCACGGTGATGTCGGCGATATTGGGATTTCCGACCACCACGGTGCCGGGCTCTCCGGTCACCGCCAGCATCTTAGCCTCATCCGCCTTGACGACGATGTCGGTGCCGGCCTGGGCCGGAGCAAGCGCTGAAGTGGCCAGTGCTGCCCACAGGATTACGGAGCGAAGCTTCATCTTGGAATCCCTGAAGTGATATGTGATGCCTGATCGCATTCGGGCGTATTTGAGCCGACAATGGTGAATCTTCTGTTACCTGCGCCTGCTCCGGCACTGCCCCGCCCAGAATTAAGTGCAGGGAAGCGATGTGTCACGTGGCATGGATGGGTTTATTGAAATATTCCCGCCGGTTGGTCATTTCCCCGGCCGCGAAATCAAGAGTATAAAGAGTATACTCAATCGATTCGGTCATATTCTGGTCATGATAGGGCCAAGACATAGTTATAAATCGAGAATTATATTGGAATTTAATAAAATTGTACTTAGTTTTACTGAACAACAAAACGGTTTGATAACCAACATCCGCTGGTCGCGGAGAAATAGACTAGTTGCACCTCAGTTTTTACTACGCATTAAAACCTCCCCCGTATGGTCTCGTCATGGTTCGCGGCTAAAGGCATGCTTAGCCCGGCGAGTGAACCAGGTGCTTAGAACGAGTTCTAGATGGAGATAATGATGAGCAAGCTCGTACGTTTTGTTAAGGATGAATCTGGTGCAACCGCTATCGAATACGGCCTCATTGCCGCTGCCACGGGCCTCGCCCTGGTCGCTGTGATGCCGTTCATTTCCGAGCAGCTGGAAGCCACCTTCTCGACCATTGGCGATGCCATGGGCAGCTAAGACCAGATCGGGCAGGCAGGCGCCAAGGCGTCTGCAGGTCTTCTGGTAAAGTTAAAGGCCGCGGGTTCTCCCGCGGCCTTTTTCATTTTGAGTTTGCGGCAAACGGTTAACTGGCAATTTACGGTGCTCGTGGAATGGTCTCCCGGCGCCGATGCTGTCGCCGCCCGGCGCTATCATCTGTGCGGCTGTATTCCGGAGAGATCATGCTCGCCAGCACTTCGATTGTCGTCTTTCCCTCTCTGATGATTCTTGCCGGCGTGAAGGATGCGATGACCTATCGCATTCCAAATTGGCTCACCCTCGCTGTTGCCCTGCTTTTCTGGCCGTTTGCGCTCCTCAATGCCATGCCGGGCGAAATGTTGCTCTGGCACGCAGTCACCGGCCTCGCCCTTCTTGCGTTGGGATTTGGCCTGTTTGCAGCGGGCCTGTTCGGCGGCGGCGATGCCAAGCTCATGGCCGCGGCAGGGTTTTGGTTCGGTTGGCCCGCCGTGATTAAATTTCTCGTCTATACCGCACTCGCCGGAGGTGCGTTGGGCATCCTCATCGCGCTGTGGACGGCGATCCACATGGACCAGGAAATGCGCGGTCACAGTTGGATCCAGCGCTGGAAAAGCAAAAAGATAGATGTTCCTTACGGAATAGCCTTCGCCGTGGGTGCCGTAATCGCGTTTCCCGACAGCTGGTGGTGGAAACTCATGAGTTAACTGTTCCGAAATCAACTTGGGATGAAAAGAGTTAACCCTAATTTGACCATTAGCAGCGAAATTCAAAACCGGAGTGGCCAAGGCCACCCGCCGCACGAGGACTAAGAGAATGAGTAAGACGCGTCTCCTGATTGGTGTTTTGGCCCTGGGCTCGGGCCTCGTGGCCGCGTTCATGGGCATGAAGGTCATCGGCAAGAAGCCGCAGCCCCAGGAAGTCGTCGAGACCAAAAAGGTTGAAACCGTTGATGTTTTGGTCGCCGCCAAGCAGATCGGCATGGGCGACAAGCTCGCCGCGGGCGCCATCAGCTGGCAGGAATGGCCGGAAAACGTCGTCGCCGCCACCATGATCACCAAGGCCGAGGATCCCGAGGCTCTGACCAAATATGAAGCGGCGCGGGCCCGAATCGAAATCTTCGAGGGCGAGCCGATCATGGAGAAAAAGCTGGTGCTGCCGAATGATAACGGCTTCATGGCGGCGATTCTGCCCAAGGGCATGCGCGCAATCTCGGTGCGCATTTCCGAGGAAACGGGTGCTGGCGGCTTCATCCTCCCCAATGATCGGGTCGATGTCCTGCTCACCAAGAAGGTCGATGATGATTCGAGCTCCAAGAAAGTGGTGACCAGCGAGACCGTCGTCGCCAACGTGCGCGTCCTCGCCATCAACCAGACCTACAAGCAGACTCCTGATTCGGAGCAGGTCATTCCTGAAGGAAAAACGGCGACACTCGAACTGACACCCGATCAGTCGGAAGTCGTGTCGATGGCCGAAACCGCAGGCCAGCTCTCGCTGTCGCTCCGTTCCATCGCCGAATCGGACAAGAACCTCACCGACGCACCTGTCACTTCCGACAAGTATGCCCGTGGCATCAACGGAGACAGTTTCACCACCATCAAGTACGGCGTCACCAAGAAATTCACCAACCTGGAATAGGCCTGGCCATGCTTTCTCATCCAAAGAACAAGAATTTCACGGCGCCACGGAGATTTCGTGGCAGAGTGAAGGCAATTGCTGCAGCACTGGCTTTCACCACGCTGACAATCACGCCGGGCATTGTGCCGGCCACAGTCCAGGCGGGCGACTTTTCCAGCGATGAAACCGGCTCGCGGTTTGTCCGCATCGGGCTGAACAAGTCAGTCGTGATCAGGCTGCCCGGAGCGGCGCGCGATGTGCTGGTCGGCAATCCCGATATCGTCGAAGCCGTGGTGCGCACCAAGACCACCGCCTATCTCTTTGCCCGCGCTGTCGGCCAGACCAATATTTTCTTCTTTGACGAGCAGGGGCAGCAAATTCTTGCCCTCGATCTCGAAGTTGCCCAGGACATGACGGCGCTTCAGAAGTTGATCAAGCGCACGCTTCCGGGATCGAGGATTACGGTTGATACTGTGGGCGAAAACATCGTGCTGGGTGGAAGCGCGGCGAACGCCGGCGAACACAAGACGGCGATGGATCTCGCTGCCAAGTTCACCAATGATCCGAACAAGGTGATGTCAACCGTCGCAATTGCGGGCAGCCAGCAGGTCATGTTGCGGGCGCGGGTGGTCGAGGTGAACCGCACCGTGCTCAAGCAACTCGGCGTCGACACCCAGGCGATCTTCTCGATCGGCAACCTCAGCGCTAACCTGGCGAACATCAATCCGTTTGCCAGCCAGCTAATCGGCCCCGAAGCCGGAGCAGGTTTGGGCTTCGCCAGTGGCAGCACGAGCATCGATGCCGTGATCCGGGCAATGGAGTCTGATGGCCTTGTCAAGACTCTCGCCGAACCTACTGTGACAGCCGTTTCTGGGGAGGAAGCCAAGTTCAATGCCGGCGGCCAGTTCCCGATAAGGGTGAGAACAGGAAATGCAGATAATCCCCAGATTACAACCGAGTACAAAAACTTTGGTGTTTCGCTAGAATTCACGCCAACCGTACTTTCGCAAGGCCGTATAGGTCTGAAGATCAAGACAGAGGTCAGCGAACTCTCAAGTCTGTTGGAAGATGGCGGTGTGATAATAACCGGCAGAACCGCTGAATCGACCGTCGAACTGCCAAGCGGCGGATCGATCGTGATGGCCGGTCTCATCAAGGACGTCTCGACCCAGACCATCAAGGGCGTACCCGGGTTGAAAAGCCTGCCGGTGCTTGGACAGTTGTTCCGCAGCAGCGACTATCAATCTAACCAGACCGAACTGGCCGTCATCGTGACGCCCTATATCGCAAATCCCGTCAGTGAAAACCAGCTGGCGTCACCTGCCGACGGTCTCAATATCTCGACCGACGCCCAGACCATTCTGCTCGGGCGCCTGAACAAGATCTACGGCTCGCCCGGCACGGCTCCGCAGGGAGTTTACCACGGCAACGTCGGCTACATCGTAAAGTGAGTGGGGCGGAGGAACGCATGTTGAATATTCTCAAGTTCAGGACCGCCACACGCGGCATGGCCATTCTCGCTGCGGCCTTTTCTCTTTCGGCATGCGAATCGATGCAGGCCGATCTGGAAGACACCTATGTTCCGGCCACGCATTACGAGCGCTATCCGATCAAGGTGTCCCAGCAGCCGGTAAAGGTTTCGCTCTCTTCGAAGCAGGGCCACATCACGCCAACCCAGTCGGCCCAGCTTTCAGCCGCCGGCCGCCGCGCCCAGGGTGCCTCCGGCAAGGGCATGGTGTCGATCCGCCGGCCCTCGGGTGGCGGCAAATCGTCAACCGTCGCCGCCGAAGCCAGGCAATTGCTCATCCAGTCCGGCGTTTCGGCAAACAAGATTGTCACCACGACATATTCCGGTTCCTCGTCTTCGCTGGTTCAGGTCTCCTTTGTCTCAACCGTTGCGGTTACCGAGGAATGCGGCAGTTGGAACAATCTCGCCTACCAGCCCAACAACGAACCTCACGACAATTTTGGCTGTGCCCATCAGCACAACATTGCGGCCATGGTTGCCAATCCCAGGGACCTCGTGGTGATGCAGCCGACCGAGCCGACCGATGCAGGCCAGACCTCGGTGGCGATTGACGTCTACCGCGGTTACACCAGCGCGGCAAGCGCCTCTGGCGCCTCTTCGGGCGGAGACACCTCGGGCGGCAGCTCAAGCAGCAGCGGCGGTGATGCTGGCAGTGGTGGAGATGCAGGTGGCGGCGATACCGCCGCGCCGGCGCAGTAGAATTCGGACAGAAGAAGTGAACGGACGGACGTAGCGATGCAAACCCAGGCCCTTGAGATGCCAACCTCCATGCCGGCAACCGATCAACCGATCGTCGCCGCGATCCCGCGCATCAATATCCACGCGTTCTGCGATAATCAGCTGACGGCGGAGACCATGCAGGCCACTGCCGCCGATCGACGCATGTCGCGCGCCCACGTCACCATCCAGTTGGGTGGCATCGCCGCGGCGATCCAGATTTACCAGGCCGCCGCCACGCCAAACCTTCTGATCGTCGAATCGCACAGCCCGCGCGATCTCATGCTGGCTGAACTCATGCAACTCGCCCAGGTTTGCCAGCCGACGACCAAGGTCGTCGTCGTCGGCCATCTCAATGACGTGCTGCTCTATCGCGAACTGATCCGCCAGGGCGTTAGCGAATATATCGTGGCGCCGGTCAATCAGCTTCAGGTCATCGAGACCATCGCCACCCTCTACCATGATCCGAAGTCAGGCCCGGTTGGCCGGGTCATCGCCTTCGTCGGCGCCAAGGGCGGCGTTGGCTCGAGCACCATCGCTCACAATTTCGGCTGGACAGCCTCGCGCACATTCGGCGTCGATACGGTGATCACCGATCTCGATCTGGCCTTCGGCACCGCTGGACTCAATTTCAACCAGGAAGCGGCCCAGGGCATCTTCGATGCACTCGGCCAGCCGGATCGTGTCGATAACACGCTCATCGATCGCCTCCTCACCAAATGCAGCGAAAAGCTCAGCCTGCTTGCGTCTCCCGGCATCGTTGATCGTGATGTCACGATTGAGGCGCTGTCCGTCGACATGATCCTCGGCGTGGTCCGCAACAGCGTGCCGTGTGTTGTTGTCGATGTCCCGAATATGTGGGCGCCATGGATCAAGTATACGCTGATTCAAGCCGACGATGTGATCATCACGGCGACACCCGATCTCGCCAGCCTGCGCAACACCAAGAACCTCATCGATCTGCTCAAGGCTTCGCGCCCCAACGACCGCCCGCCGCGCCTTATCCTCAATCAGGTCGGCGTGCCGAAGCGGCCGGAGATCCCTGCAGGTGAATTCGCCAAGGCCGTTGGCACCGAGCCATCGGTCATCATTCCCTATGATGCCCAGGCCTTCGGCACTGCCGCCAGCAACGGCCAGATGATTTCCGAAGTGTCGCCCAAGTCCAAGGCCGTCGAGGCGCTCAACAAGATGGCTGACCTCATCATGGGCCCGGCTAAGCCGCCGTCGTCCGGCACGCGCGGTCTTTCACTTTTCGATAAACTTCCCAAGCTGAGGAAGAAGTAATGTTTGGCAAGCGTTCCGAAGGAACACAACCGATCCCGGCGATCATGCCGGCGCCTGCTCCGGGCCAGCCTCCGGCTGCGGCCGGCGCAACGCAGATCCCCGATCTGCCCATGATGGGCGGCAGCCAGAACTTTGGCGGTCAGACCGCACCTCCACCACCGCCTATTCCAGCGCTGAACCAGGCGCAGAACAAGGCCCAGGGCCGCCGCTCGGAGAATTACTACGACATCAAGTCGACGATCTTTAATGCCCTCATCGACGCCATCGATCTGACCCAGCTCGGACAGCTCGACCGCGATGCGGCGCGCGATGAAATCCGCGATATCGTCAACGAGATCATCACGCTCAAAGATGTTGCGATGTCGATCGCCGAGCAGGAAGAGCTGCTCGAGGATATCTGCAACGACGTTTTGGGCTATGGGCCGCTTGAACCGCTCCTTGCCCGCGACGACATCGCCGACATCATGGTCAATGGCGCCAACAACTGCTTCATCGAAGTCGGCGGCAAGATGCAGAAGACTGGCGTGCGCTTCCGCGACAACGCCCAGCTCCTCAATATCTGCCAGCGCATCGTCAGCCAGGTTGGCCGGCGTGTCGACGAAGCAAGCCCGATCTGCGACGCCCGCCTCATGGATGGCTCGCGTGTCAACGTCATCGTGCCCCCGCTCGCCATCGATGGACCGACACTCACCATTCGTAAGTTCAAAAAGGACAGGATGAAGCTTCCTGACCTGGTGAAATTCGGGTCGATCACGCCGGAAGGCGCCACTATTCTGGAAATCATTGGCCGGGTGCGCTGTAACGTGCTGATCTCCGGCGGTACCGGTTCCGGCAAGACCACGCTGCTCAACTGCCTGACCGGTTATGTCGATCTCGACGAACGCGTCATCACCTGCGAAGACGCCGCCGAACTTCAGCTCCAGCAGCCGCACGTGGTCCGTCTCGAAACCCGCCCGCCAAATCTCGAGGGCGAAGGCGAAATCACCATGCGCGATCTCGTCAAGAACTGCCTGCGTATGCGTCCTGAGCGGATCATCGTCGGCGAAGTTCGCGGACCCGAGGCCTTCGACCTTCTCCAGGCGATGAACACGGGTCACGACGGGTCCATGGGGACGCTCCACGCCAACAGCCCGCGCGAAGGCATTTCACGTCTTGAATCGATGATCACCATGGGCGGCTTCGCGCTGCCCTCCAAGACCATCAAGGAAATGATCTGCGGTTCGATAGATGTGATCGTTCAGGCAGCCCGTCTTCGCGACGGTTCACGCCGCATCACCCACATCACCGAAGTGGTCGGTATGGAAGGCGATGTCATCATCACCCAGGATCTCTTCGTTTACGAGATCGTAGGTGAAGACGCCAACGGCAAGATTATCGGCCGCCATCGCTCGACCGGCATTGCAAGGCCGCACTTCTGGGATCGGGCCCGCTACTACAATGAGGAGCGCCGTCTCGCCGAAGCACTGGAGAAGGCCGAATCCCGCAACGAAGACGATCTGTAATTTAGGAAGCCCGTAGCATGTTTGGTGATCAACTCCCGCAGATAGCCTTCGTGGTGATGATCGCCATCTTTGTGACCGGGCTCATCATCGCCCTTCTCTATCCCTATTTCACCGGTTCGGCCGAGACCTCAAGGCGGGTTCGCGCCATTGCCTCGAATTCGAAGCAGCCGGCCAAGCAGGGCCTTCGCCAGCGCCTGATGAACGAGGATCCCAAGGATTCCCGCCGCAAGCAGCTTGCCGATTCACTCAAGCAGATCGAAGTGCGCGAGAAACAGAGAAAAAAGCGGCTGACGCTGCGGCTGATGATTCAGCAGGCTGGTCTCGAAATCACCGTGCGCATGTTCTGGATAGCCTCTCTCGCATTTGGTCTGGTCATTGCGTTGGGCGCGCTCATCGCCGGCCTGCCATGGTTCCTCGTGCCGATAGGTGCTGCTGTCGGCATGTTCGGTTTTCCGCGCTGGCTCCTGGGCTATCTCATCCGCCGCCGTCAGAATGTCTTTTTGAATGATTTTGCCGATGCGGTTGACGTTATGGTGCGCGGCCTCAAGGCTGGTCTTCCGGTTACCGACGCCATGAAGGTGATCGCCAGCGAAACCGGCCCGCCCGTTGGGCCGGAATTCATGGAGATCGTCGAAGGCCAGCGTGTCGGCATTACAATCGATCAGGGCGTTGAACGCATGTTCGAGCGGATGCCGCTCTCGGAAGTGAACTTCCTCGGCATCGTCATGTCAATTCAGGCAAAGACCGGCGGCAACCTGGCAGAAGCCTTGAGCAATCTCTCGAAAGTTTTGCGCGACCGCAAGAAGATGAAGATGAAGATCAGGGCGGTCAGCCAGGAAGCCAAGGCCTCAGCCGCCATCATCGGCTCGCTACCGCTGCTCATCATGGGCGCCATGACCATTCTCAACCCGGAATATCTCAATCCGCTGTTCTACACCAAGATGGGCAACATCCTGATTGCCTGCTCGGCGACATGGATGGGCACCGGCGTGCTGGTCATGCGCAAGATGATCAATTTCGAAATCTAGTCTGAAGCAAGGAACCCCGACGTGATCGACCAGATCAGCTTTTTCCTGCAACCTGAGCAGATCTTCGCCATGCTGATCGGCGTCGCGGCTTTCGCTACCGTTTTGACTATCGCAGCGCCTTATTTCCAGGGCGACAAGCTGCGCACCCGCATGAAGGCCGTGTCGACCGAGCGCGAGCGGCTCAAGTCCGCCCAGCGCACCAACCTGCAGCAGGGCGAGGGCCGTCTCCGTGACAAGCCGCAGCAGGGCTTCATTCCACAAGTGGTTGAGAGTCTCAATCTGCGGAAACTCTTCATGGCCGAAGCGTCGCGCGATCGTCTGCGCCAGGCCGGCTTCCGGGCTGAACGCCACCTGGTAACCTTCCTCGCCATCCGCGCCGTCGTACCTCTCGTTCTTGCCGCGCTGGTGTTCATCTATTCGTCCACCGTGTTCGCCGACCGCATTCCCCAGTCGATGCGCATGGTGGCAACGCTCTTCGGCCTTGTTGGCGGCTACTACATGCCCAACATGGTCCTGAAGAACTATCGGCAGCGCCGCCAGGAATCGATCAAGAAGGCCTGGTCGGATGCGCTTGACCTTCTGCTGATCTGCGTTGAATCGGGCATGTCCATCGAAGCCGCCTTGCAGCGCGTCTCCAAGGAAATCGGCAGCCAGTCGGTTCCCCTGGCCGAGGAAATGACGCTGACCACCGCCGAGCTCTCGTTTCTCAGTGATCGCCGCAAGGCCTTTGAAAATCTCGGCAAGCGCACCGGCCTCGCCACCGTCAAGTCGGTGGTCACCAGCCTTATCCAGTCGGAACGTTATGGTACGCCTCTGGGCACTGCCCTTCGTGTTCTCGCTCAGGAAAACCGCGATATGCGCATGGGCGAAGCTGAAAAGAAGGCCGCCGCCCTGCCTCCGAAGCTCACCGTGCCAATGGTCCTGTTCTTCCTGCCGGTGATCTTTGTGGTCATCCTCGGCCCCTCGGTCATCCTGGTCCTCGGCCTGAAGTAACGGCAAGGCGCGCGCTGGCGTTGCTGTGGCCGCCACCCATCAATAAGAGAAGAACGTCTACTTTCGGGAGACCTTCAGCTTTTCAGCTTCTGCCACGTATTGGGCTGCGACAGCATGTGCTGCAGGTAGGCGAGGTTGGCTTCCACCTGGTCGGGAGGCAGGTCCTGGCTGGCGATTTGCTTTGATTCCTCGAAGCGCCCTTGCAGCCCAACGACCAATGCCAGATTCTGCCGGATGCGCGGCTCCGATGAACTGTTAGGCAAGCGCGAAGCCTGCTGCAGGGTTTGCTCGGCCTTGGTCAGATTGCCTTCCAGCGCATAGGACATGCCCATGTTGTTGAGAACCGACATTTCGTTGGGCTGCAGCAGCAGGGCGCGCTCATACTGCTTGCGGGCATCGGCATAGCGGCCCTGCTGGTCAAGCGCCGATCCAAGTGCCGAATGTGTCTTCCAGTCGGCCTGACCGCTTGCAGCGGCCTGTTCCAGAACCTGTGCCGCTTCAGGTGTGCGTCCGGCGATCAGCAATTCCTTTCCGTAGATGCCGAGCAGGCGCCCGTCCTGAGGGTTCTTGCCAGCCAGCGTCTGCAGAACGTTAATCTGCTCGTTGGTCTGGCCAATGCTCTTCAGCCGCGCAGCATAGTTCAGCCCCAGTTCGACATTGCCGGGATCCTTCTTCCAGCTTTCGCCGGCCGCCGCGGTTTCCTTCATGGATGGCGCACCGGTGCTGCCCGTGGCCATCGGATCGATGCTCGCGTCCTTGCTCTGACAGCCGCTCAGGAACAGGGCGGTGCCGATGAGGGCACAGGCCAGCGGCAGGCGCGCGCTATGCAATGAATACCGGATACTGGACATGGCAACTCCCCAAACGGCGCGAACTGGCGCGCCAATACCGTCTGCGGGGATTCTTCGCGGACAACCGTCAACAAATCATTAACCATGATCGCGCACTGAGTTAGATTGAGCGGATCGAGGAGAATTGACCCCAATGAAGCCGAGTGATGTCATCGTCGAACCCGCTGGCCGGAAATCTGCCACGGCCATCCTCCCGGTTACCCCGGAGCAGATTGGCGCGGCATCGAAGCTTCTGACCGCCGATGAACGCCGCTGGATCGCCGCCCTGGGCTTCACCGCCGATGCCGGAAAACACATCATTCTGCCGGGTGCCGGAAGCAGTGTAGGCAAGGTGCTCTGGGGCCTCGGCAACGCCGCCAGGCCAATCGATACATTCACCTTTGGCAGGCTGGCACGCGCCCTTCCCAAGGGGACCTACGGGATTGAGGGCAAACTGCCCGATGCCGAGCAATGTGTTCTCGGCTGGGCTCTGGAATCATACAGCTTCGACCGTTATCGCAAGGCGTCGCCGGAAGCCGCAACGCTCGCCTGTCCGGCAGGGGTAGATCGCCAGAAGATCATCCGCGCCGCCGAAGCCCATTATCTCGCCCGCGATCTCATCAACACGCCTTCTTCAGACATGGGCCCGGCCGAGCTTGAAAAGGCGGCGCGCGCTCTGTCTGTGAAGCACAAGGCGAAGATATCCGTCATCTCGGGAAAGCGCCTCGCGCGTGATTTTCCCATGATCCACGCGGTTGGAAAGGCCAGCCCGCGCAGCCCCCGCCTCATTGATTTCACCTGGGGTGCGGCCCGCGCGCCGAAAATCACGCTGGTGGGCAAGGGCGTCTGCTTCGATACCGGCGGCCTCGATATCAAGCCGGCGTCCGGCATGCTGTTGATGAAGAAGGACATGGGTGGCGCTGCCAGTGTGCTGGGCCTCGCCCACATGATCATGGCGGCGAAATTGCCGGTCCGCTTGCGCGTGCTCATCCCGGCGGTCGAGAATGCCATTTCTGGCAATGCGTTTCGCCCCGGTGACATTCTCCACAGCCACATGGGCCTGACGGTGGAGATCGGCAACACCGATGCCGAGGGCCGCCTTGTGCTTGCCGATGCGCTTTCACTCGCCGATGCCGAATCTCCGGAGCTGATGATCGACATGGCAACTCTGACCGGTGCGGCGCGAATAGCAGTGGGTCCCGATCTCGCGCCATTCTACACGAGAAACGATGATCTCGCCCGCGCGCTCGAATCTGAAGGCGCCCGATCCAACGATCCACTATGGCGAATGCCGCTCTGGGACCCCTATCTGTCAGGCATGGAAAGCCGCATCGCCGATATTAATAACGCAGGCGATTCGGGTTTTGCCGGATCCATTACGGCGGCACTCTTTCTCCACAAGTTCGTCGAAAAGGCCAAGAACTATATACACTTCGATATCTTTGGCTGGGTACCGGCGGCCCGGCCCGGCCGGCCCAGGGGCGGCGATGCCCAAGCCATTCGGGCCCTTTTTGCCTTAATTTCGGACCGTTACGCGAAATAGGCTTGTGACGGATGCGGGAATTGGCCAGAATGATACGGAACCGAAACGATACCCTGACCCATGCCGCTCTCGCTTTCCACGGCGCAAGCCTTGAAACTTTGGCACAGCGTGAATCTCGCGATGGTGCGCGACGATGACCCTGACTTGTCGATCCGCCAGATGACCATCCTTCTCACCATCTATCTTGAGGCGCCGCCCCACACGGTCAGGGATCTCGCGAAGAAGCTTGGCGTGTCGAAGCCGGTGATCACCCGCGCGCTTGATACCATGGGAAAATTCGATCTGGTCAATCGCCGCCGCGATGACAATGACCGCCGCAATGTCCTCGTGCAGCGCACTGTGAACGGCGCGCTCTATCTCGAGCGCCTCTCCGATACCATTCGCAACGACGCCAAGGCTGTCTAGGTGCGCCCATGATCGAACTCGACAAACGCCTTCATGCCTATCGCCCCGATCTCGCCGATGCCCGTCTCAGGGGCAAGGTGGAAGCCGGCGGGTTTTCCGAAGGCCAGCTTCGTGTGCTCGCCGCACCCTTGGCCGGGCTTCATCGCGAGCCGCGCTTTGATTCCATGCAACTGACCCAGGTGCTCATGGGTGAGGCCATGCGTGTCTTCGATGCGCGCGAAGGTTGGGCCTGGGTGCAACTCGATGCCGATGGTTATGTCGGATACGTCGCTGAGGACATGCTTGCGGCACCTGCGGCTCCCGCCACGCATCGGATCGCCGTTCCCTCGACTTTCATGTTCCCCGCACCCGGCCTCAAGACCCAGCCGGTCATCGGCCTGCCCATGAATGCCACGGTCGTTGTAACCGGTGGCGATGAAAAATTTGCCCAGCTTGCCAATGGCCGGTTTGTCTTTCGCAGGCATTTGATGGAATGCACAGTATTTGAAAGCGATCACGTGGCAGTCGCAGAACGCTTCCTGCACGTGCCATATCTGTGGGGAGGAAAGTCCAGCGCCGGTCTCGATTGTTCGGGCTTGGCTCAAGTGGCGCTGCAGTCTTGCGGCATCCCGTGCCCGCGTGATTCCGACATGCAGGAGCAATCGCTGGGTTCAGTACTCACCGGCCATGATCTTTCAATTATGCGCCGCGGCGACTTCATCTTCTGGGATGGTCACGTCGGCATCATGACCGACGAAACAAACCTGCTTCATGCCAATGGCTACTTCATGCAGGTGACCAGGGAGCCTCTGCGCCAGGCCATCGATCGCATCGCCGCCACCTATGGCCAGATGACGTCATTGAAACGGCTTCAGTAGCCCCGCGTCCGGTCCACCAGGTTTTCCAGCGCTTCTCCCGCCATGTGCCTCCTGATTTGCCGGGAAACATAGGCGCAGATCACGCTCGGTTCGGAGTCCGCCGCGATGTGCGGCGTCAGGGTCGCCTTGGGGTGCGTCCACAAGGCGCCGCCGGGCGAAAGCGGTTCCGTCTCGAACACGTCAAGCGTCGCGGCATGTAGTGCACCTGAATCAAGTGCAGCCAGAAGATCGGGTTCCACTTGTTGCTTGCCGCGCCCCGCATTGATGATAATCGGAGCTCCGAATGGGCCGCGGCGCGACAGCTTGCCAATCAAAGACGCGTTGATGATGCCGGTTGTCTCCGTCGTATGCGGCAGCAGACACACCAGAATATCGGTGCGCCGCAGGAATGAATCGAATTCCGCCTCCCCCGCATAGCAGTGCACGCCATCGATGCGTTTGCGCGTCCGGCTCCAGCCCGCAACCTTGAAGCCAAGGTCGCGCAGCCGCTCGGCCGAGTCCGCGCCCATCACGCCAAGCCCCATGATGCCGATTGCCAGATCGCTCGCCGCATGGGTGACAAATGGGTCCCAGATTCTAAGTTTCTGGTTGGCATCGAGCCGCCGCTGCTGCCGGTGATGCATCAGCACATGCAGCACCACGTATTCGGTCATCCGCATGGTGAGGTCGGGCTCGTTGACCCGCACGATCGGTATGTTCGTGGGCAGTGTGGGATCCTTCAGGATGGCATCGACACCCGCCCCTAGTGAGAAGATCACCTTGAGATTCGGCAGGCTCTTCACCACGTTTGGCGGTGGCAGCCACGCTGCGGTGTAGTGAACATCCGCCAGTTCCCCGGCGTCCGGCCACACCCTAACATCGAGCCCCGGCGCTGCTTGCCGCATCGCCTCCACCCAGACGGTCGGGTCCCATGTTGGTGTAATGAACAAAAATGCCATGCTATTGCTTCACGATGCTGTCGGACGCCGCTTGGAGATTGAACGCCGCGGCAATGAGCGCCTTGGTATAGTCCGTCTGCGGATCATCGAAGATCTGCGCTGTTGGCCCCCGCTCGACGGCAATGCCGTTTCGCATGACAATCACCTCATTGGCGAGCGCCCGTACCACCTTGAGGTCGTGGCTGATGAACATGTAAGCCAGTGTGTGCTTTTGTTGCAGGTCGCGCAGCAGGTCGACGATTTGCGCCTGCACCGACATGTCGAGCGCACTCGTCGGCTCGTCCAGCAGGATGAATTTTGGGTCAAGCGCCAGCGCCCGGGCAATGGCGATGCGCTGCCGCTGCCCGCCGGAGAATTCATGCGGATAACGGTCCATCGTTTCGGGGTCGAGGCCAACTTCGGTCAGCGCCGTGGCCACCCGCGCCCGACGCGCGTCCGCGTCAAGTGCGGTCCCCTGAACGATCAGGCCCTCCTCGACGATCTGCTGGATCGAAAGCCGGGGTGAAAGGGAACCGTAAGGGTCCTGAAAAACAATCTGCACTTCCTTGCGCAGCGGCCGCATGTCCTTGGCATTGAAGCCGTCGATCCGCTGACCGAGATAGAGGATCTGTCCTTCCGAAGCGATCAGCCGCAGCATGGCGAGGCCCAGCGTCGTCTTGCCGGAGCCGGATTCGCCCACGATTCCCAGCGTCTGTCCGGCGCGCACCTGTGCGTCAACGCCATCGACCGCCTTGATATGCCCGACTACCTTCCTGAAGAAGCCGCGCTTGATCGGAAACCACACCTTGAGATTTTTTGTTTCCATGACAACCGGTGCGCTCGGATCATGGGCCGGCGCCTTGCCCCGTGGCTCGGCTGAAAGCAGCATTTTAGTGTAGGCATGCTGCGGTGCTGCAAATAGGGCCTTGGTCGTACTGGCCTCGACGATCTTGCCCTTCTGCATCACGCAGACCTTGTCGGCCATGCGCCTCACGATGCCGAGGTCATGCGTGATCAGCAGCATCGCCATGCCGTATTCTGCCTGAAGCTCCTTGAGCAGCTTGAGGATCTGCGCCTGCACGGTCACATCCAGCGCCGTCGTCGGTTCATCCGCGATCAGCAGGTCTGGATTGTTGGCAAGTGCCATGGCGATCATCACGCGCTGCCGCTGGCCGCCGGAGAGCTGGTGCGGAAAATCCTGCAGCCGGGTCTCGGGATCGCGAATACCCACCTTGCTGAGAAGCTCGATGATGCGTGCCCGCGCCGCGTCGCCGGTCATGTTCTGGTGAACTTCGAGGATTTCCCCGATCTGCCGCTCGACGCTATGCAGCGGATTGAGCGACGTCATCGGCTCCTGGAACACCATGGTGATGTCGTTTCCGCGCACCGCGCGGAGATCGCGCTCATCCGAGTCGAGCAGTTCCTGTCCCTTGAACAGCACTGATCCCGATGGGTGCGATGCGGCGGGGTAGGGCAACAGTTTCAGGATCGAAAGTGCTGAAACCGATTTGCCCGATCCCGATTCACCCACTAGCGCCAGCGTCTCGCCGCGCCCGATCTCGAACGAGACATGATCGACGGCGATTGATTGCTTGCCGCCTGAAGTGAAGGCGACCGAAAGGTCGCTGACCTTGAGAAGCGCTTCGCTCATGCAAAGGTCTTCCGCGGATCGAGCGCATCGCGCACTGCTTCGCCGATGAACACCAGCAGCGAAAGCATGATCGAAAGCACCAGGAACCCTGTCAGACCCAGCCACGGCGCCTGAAGATTGTTGCGCCCCTGTTGCAGAAGCTCGCCCAGCGAAGGTGAACCGGGAGGCAGACCGAAGCCGAGATAGTCGAGCGCCGAAAGCGTCGTCACCGATCCCGACAGGATGAACGGCATGAATGTGACCGTAGAAATCAGCGCGTTGGGCAGAAGGTGCTTGATCATGATTTTGGCATCGGTCAGCCCCAGCGCCCGCGCTGCCCGCACATATTCGAAATTCCGTGCCCGGAGGAATTCGGCGCGCACCACCCCGACCAGCGCCGTCCATGAAAAGGCCAGCAGGATGAACAGCAGGATCCAGAAGGTCGGCGTAATGAAGGCTGCCAGGATGATCAGCAGGTAAAGTGTCGGCATCGATGTCCAGATATCGATGAAGCGCTGGAACAGCAGGTCGGTCCAGCCGCCGAAATAGCCCTGTATGGCGCCTGCGAACACACCGATAATCGAAGACAGGATCGTCAGGATCAGGCCGAAGGCCACCGAGATGCGAAACCCGTAGATCAGCCGCGCCACCACGTCGCGCCCTTGATCGTCGGTTCCCAGCCAGTTGAGATTGCCGAACACGCAGTTTGCGTCATTCACACCATTGGTGAATTTCACACAGGCCGCTTCGCGCGTCAGTTTGAAGGCGGGTGGCGACGGTGCCGGGCTCGGCAGCTCGTTGTTCACTGTGTTGTAGGTGTAGCGGATCAGCGGCCACACGATCCAGCCATTGGCTTCGATCTCTTCCTGGTTCACCGGATCGCGAAAATCGGTTCGCGCCAGGAAGCCGCCAAACTTGGATTCAGGATACTCCACGAAAGTGGGAAACAGCAGTTCACCCTTGTATGAAGCGAGAACGGGCCGGTCATTGGCGATGAAAGGCGCGAGCATCGAGATCAGGAACAGGGCGCCAAAGATCCACAGCGACCAGTAACCCCGCCGGTGCGCCTTGAACAACTGCCAGCGCCGCTGGTTCAGCCCCTTCAGCTTGAACAGCGCCATCTAGAGGTCCCGCTTCTCGAAATCGATGCGGGGATCGATCCACGTGTAAGTGAGGTCGCTGATCAGTGCGACCGCCAGCCCAACCAGCGTGAAGATATAGAGCGTTGCGAACACCACGGGATAATCGCGGTCGAGTGCCGACTTGTAGGTGAGGTAGCCCAGCCCATCGAGGGTGAAGATTTGCTCGATGAGCAGCGAGCCGGCGAAGAACGCCCCAAGGAACGCGCCCGGAAATCCGGAAATCACCAATAGCATCGCATTGCGGAAAACATGGCCGTAAAGCACCCGCGATTCGGTCAGGCCCTTGGCCCGCGCCGTGATCACATATTGCTTGCGGATTTCGTCGAGGAACGAGTTCTTGGTGAGCAGCGTCATCGTGGCAAAGCCGGAAATACCCATCGCCGTCAGCGGCAGCACCAGGTGCCAGGCATAGTCGAGAATTTTGCCAAAGGTGCTGAGCTGCTCGAAGTTATCCGATGTCAATCCGCGCAGCGGAAACCAGCTGAAGAAACTGCCGCCGGCAAACACCACCACCAGCGCAATTGCCAGGATGAAGCTCGGGATCGCATAGCCGATGATGATCACCACCGAGGTCCACACGTCGAACTTCGATCCCTCCTTCACCGCCTTGCGGATGCCGAGCGGGATGGATACCCCGTAGGTGATCAGCGTCAGCCACAGGCCAAGCGAAATCGAAACCGGCATTTTTTCCACGATCAGGTCGACGACCGGCTTGGAGCGGAAATAGCTGTCGCCGAAATTGAAGGTGAGATAGTTTTTCATCATCATCAGGAAGCGTTCATGCGCCGGCTTGTCGAAGCCGAACTCGCGCTCAAGCTGCTTGATGAATTCGGGATCGAGCCCCTGCGCGCCGCGATACTTGATCGCCTGGTTGCCGCCAATGGCGCCGTCCTGGTTCTGATTGCCACCCACTTCGCTGCCGGCATTGCCGCCGATCCGTGCGGTGGCGTCGACGTCGGTGCCCTGCACCTGCGCGATCACCCGTTCGATCGGCCCCCCCGGCACGAACTGGATCACCGCGAATGTCATCAGCATGATGCCGATCAGCGTCGGGATCATCAGGAGCAGGCGTTTCAGGATATAGGCGCCCATCGGGCTTCAGTTCTCCCGCCCGATTTTCCGGGCCTTGTCTTGATCGTACCACCAGGTTTCGATGAATCCCCGGTCATATTTGGGCTTGATGGCAGGGCGCCCGAAAACGTCCCAGTGAGCAACCCAGAAGCTGCCCTTGTGCCAGTTCGGCACCCAGAAATGCTCGGCCCTGAGCACCCGGTCCAGCGCCCGCCCGATGATGTCGATCTCGCCCCGCGATTTCGCCGCGATGATATTCTCGATCAGCGCATCGATCGCCGGGCTCTGCACCCCGGAAAGATTGTAGCTGCCGGGCGACTTGGCCGATTGCGATCCGAAGAACACCCGCAGGCCGACGCCGGGCGTCACATCCGATGCGAAGCGGCTGGAGATGATGTCGAAGTCGAAATTCTTCAGCCGGTCCTGGTATTGCGCCTCATCGACAATGCGCAGCGTTGCATCGATGCCGAGCAGCTTGAGATTCTTGATATAGGGGTTGAACACCCGCTCAAAACTTGGCGAGTCGTTGAGAATTTCAATACTCAGCGTCTCGCCCTTGGCATTGCGCCTCACCGGCCCGTCGGCCACCCAGCCTGCTTCATCCAGCAGCCGCGAGGCCTCGCGCAAGAGCTTGCGGTCCTGCCCGGAACCATCTGAAACCGGCGGGAGCGGTGCTGCGCCGAAGACCTCCGGCCGCAGCTCGGCGCGGAACGGTTCCAGAATGGCCAGTTCATCGGCGGAAGGCATACCCTCGGCCTTAAGCGGCGACAATTCGAAGAAACTCGCGGTCCGCTCATACAGGCCATGGAACAGGTTCTTGTTCGACCATTCGAAATCGAAGGCCAGGTTGAGCGCCTGCCGCACCCTGATATCGGAAAACACCGGCCGCCGCAGGTTGAAGAAATACCCTTGCGCCCCCGAAGGCGTCTCGTCCGGCAGCACCTCCTTGACCACCCGCCCGTCTTTCACCGCGGTGAAGTCGTAAGCCGTGGCCCAGTCGCGCGACGTATATTCTTCCCTCATGTCGAGGATGCCGGCCTTGAAGGCTTCGAACCCGGCATTGCGATCGCGGAAATATTCATACCGCACGATGTCGAAATTGAACCGCCCCCGGTTCACCGGCAGGTCCTTGGCCCAATAGTCGTCGCGCCGCGCATAGGTGATGAACTCACCCTGCTTGTAGAGCCCGATCTTGTAGGGGCCGGAGCCCAGCGGCTCGTCAAAGCCCGACTTTGAAAAATCATGCGACGCGTAAAATGCCTTGGACAGCACCGGAAGTTCGGCCACCGTATTCGGCAGGTCGCGCGTATTGTCGCCCTTGAACCTGTAGCGCACCTCAAGCGGCCCCAGCACCTCGCACTTCTCGATATCCCGGATCGTCAGCCGGATGCGCTCATTGCCAAGAGTAGACAGCAGACGGAAGGAATCGCAAACATCCTCCGCCGTCACCGCCGAGCCATCGGCGAACTTCGCCTCCGCGCGCAGCGCGAAGCTGACACTCTTGCGGTCCGCCGCCACGTCGGCCGTCCTGGCAATCAGGCCATAGTCGGCATCCGGCTCGTCATAGGCGCGCGTCATCAGCGAATCGAACAGCAACGCCAGCCCCTGTGCAGGATCGCCTTTCAGGATGTAGTTGTTGAACGAGTCAAACGTGTCCCGCGCCGTGATGCCGATGGTGGCGATCTTGCCGCCTTTCGGCGCCTCCGGGTTCACGTAGTCGAAGTGCTGGAAGTCCGGCTGGTATTTGAGGTCGCCGAAAATCGAAATGCCGTGCCTGGGCTCTGCTATTGCCGGTGCCGTCATCAGCACCGCCGCCAGGAGCGCTGCGCCCGTCAGTCTCATCCCTGTGAAACCTTCCTGGCCTTCTCCTCGTCCCACCACCACGTTGTCGGAAATCCCACCGAATAATCGGGAAGCGTCGCGGCCCGGCCGAAGCGGTCCCACCGCGCCACGCGCTCATAGGGAATGAACCACATCGGCACCACGAAATGATGCGCCAGAAGGACCCGGTCCAGCGCCTTGCACGCCGCAACGAGCTCGGTCCGGTTCTTGGCAAAGATGATGGTCTCGATGAGCGAATCGACGGCCGGATCGCTGATGCCGATGACATTGCGGCTGCCGTTGCGCTTGGCCGCTTCCGAGCCCCAGAATTCGCGCTGCTCGTTTCCGGGCGATAGCGACTGGCCGAAATTGCCCACAATCACGTCAAAGTCGAAGGTCTCGACCTGCCGTGTGTATTGGGCGCTGTCGATGGTCCGTAGCCTGACACCGATGCCGAGCAGTTCGAGCTGTTGCTGGTAGGGCAGGGCAATCCGTTCAAACAGCGGGGAATCGATCAGGAACTCGACGGTGAGTTGCTCGCCCTTGGCATTCTGCAGCACCGACTTGTTGCCATTCTGCGTGACAGTCCATCCCGCCTCGTTGAGCAGCTTGGCGGCCTGCCGCAAATTCTTCCGCCGTTCCTGTGAATTGGGATTGACCGGATTGGCATATTCCGTGGTGAACACCTCAGGCGGCAGCTTGTCCTTCAGTGGATCGAGAATGGCGAGCTCGGCTGCGTCCGGCAATCCCTTGGCTTCCATTTCGGAATTGTTGAAATAGCTCCGCGAGCGCTTGTACTGGCCATAGAACAGGTTGGTGTTGGCCCATTCGAAGTCGAACGCATGGTTGAACGCCTGCCTCACCCGCGCATCCTGGAATTTGGCCCGCCTGAGGTTGAATACCCAGCACTGCATGCCCTCCACCTGCTTCAGCGGTATTTCTTCCTTGAGCACGCGGTTCGCCTTGATCGCCGGAAAATCATACTGCGTGGCCCAGAATTTGGCGCTCGATTCGGTCCGCCAGTCGAGCTGGTCGCTCTTGAAGGCCTCGAACGCCACATTGGCATCGCGGAAGAAGATGTATTCGATCTCGTCGAAATTGTCCTGTCCGGCATTGACCGGCAGGTCCTTGCCCCAGTAATCCGCGACGCGCTTGAGCTTGATCGAGGCGCCGGCTTTCACTTCGGCCACCTGGTACGATCCGGAGCCGAGCGGCGATTCCAGCGTCGTCTCCTTGATGTCGCGGGCCTTGCCGTTGCTGTCCTTGTCCGTCCACCAGTGTTTTGGCAGCACCGGCAGTTGCCCGGTGATCAGCGGCAATTCGCGGTTTCCGGTTTGCGAGAAGGTGAACGTCACCTCGTATTCGCCGGTCTGCTCCGCCTTGCTGATGTTCTTGTAATAGGAGTTGTAGAAGGGGTGCGTCTCGCGCAGCGTCTCCATGCTCCAGATCGCGTCTTCGATGGTCATCGGCTTGCCATCGTGGAAGCGCGCCTCCGGCCTGATCCGGAAAATCACTTGGCTACGGTCTTCCGGGTGCCACACACCCGCCGCCACCAGCCCATATTCGGTCGATGGCTCGTCGAGCGACGAGGTCAGCAGTGTTTCATTGCCAGCAACATTGATCGACTCGCCCTTGAACGTATAGCCGTTCAGGCTGTCGAAGGAGCCGACCACCCCGAAGCGCACCCTGCCACCCTTCGGTGCCGCGGGGTTCACATAGTCGAAATGCTTGAAGTCGGGCTTGTACTTGATGTCGTCGAACAGCGTCAGCGCGTGGCGGAAGGAGCGCTCCTCGGCATGCGCAATGCTCACCCCGGCGATCCGGGAGAGCGGCACGAGGCCTGCGAGTTTGAGAAGAGTCCGGCGGGTAAAGATCATCAGGCAGGGCTCCAGCAACTGTGATTCTGTTATTACATACGCATTCGCGCGCCAAAAGGAAAACACCGGCGCGTGAGCACCGGTGTTAAATCTTTGAGAGACTTGTGGCTGTTATGGGGCCGGGAACGGCTTTGGTGCGTCCGAGAGGCTCTGCAGGTAGGCCAGCAGGTCGGCGCGCTTTTCCGCACTCTTGAGTCCGGCATAGGCCATCTTGGTGCCGGGCACGGCCGCCTTCGGATTGGTCAGGAATGCGTTAAGGGCTTCATAGCTCCAGGCTTCCGCCGATTTGGCCGCCATGGCTTCCGAATAAGTGAAGCCCTCGTGCGTGCCATGCTTGCGCTCCACCACGTCCCACAGGTTGGGGCCAACCTTGTTGGGTCCGCCCTTGGTGAAGTCATGGCATGCGCCGCAGGCCTTGGCGGCGGCAGCGCCCTTCTCGGCGCTGGCTGCGGTCAGAAGCTCGCCCAGCGGCTTGGCCGTGGCAGCCTCGCCACCTTCCGCTTCGCCGCCGGTTGCGGCTTCCGCCACTTCGATGGCAAATCCCTGCTTTTCCGGCTTTTCCGCGTGATAGACCACGCCTGAAAGCTCTTTCAGCCCAAATACCGCCAGCGCGGTTCCCAGCACCGCACCGGCAATCTTGTTGAATTCGAAACTGTCCATGATGTCCCAGGCCACATTGAAATGTCGGCGGAAACTAATGGTTTCGCATAAGCCCTGCAATACGTATAAGAGCCTTTGTGCAATTTGCCGCGCCCGCCCGTAACTCCATGATAGAGCATCACAATACCATCGTTGTCATCCCCGCCCGCATGGCCTCCACCAGGCTGCCCGGCAAACCCATGGCCGATATCAACGGCGAGCCGATGATCGTCCATGTCTGGCGCCGCGCCATGGAGGCAAAGGTGGGCCAGGTGCTGGTGGCGGCTGCCGAAAGCGAAATCGTGGCCGCCATCAAGGCCCATGGCGGCGATGCAATCGTCACCGATCCCGCCCTTCCTTCCGGCTCCGACCGGATTGCCCAGGCGCTCGAACTGCGCGATCCCGAGCGCCGCTGGCAGCATGTGGTCAATCTCCAGGGCGATCTGCCGACGATCGACCAGCTTGCCATCCGCCGCTGCCTGGCCGGCCTCCTGAACGATGTCGATATCTCGACGATTGCCGCCAGGATCGATGCGGTAGCCGATGTCGCCAATCCCAATATCGTCAAGGCCATCGCCCCTCTGGACGACCGCGAGGTCGCCTTCGCCCGTGATTTCCTCCGCCGTGTGGGCCCTGAGCATGGCCCCGTCTACTGGCATCATATCGGCATGTATGCCTACCAGCGGGCGGCGCTCGAACGCTTTGTCAGCCTCCCGGTGAGCCACAACGAAGCCGCCCGCAAGCTTGAGCAGATGCGCGCCCTCGACAATGGCATGACCATCGCCGTGGTCCGCGTCGACACAATTCCACTGGGCGTCGATACTCCGGCCGAACTTGAGATTGCCCGCCAGATGCTGAAAGCCAGACCATGACTATCAGGATTGCCTACCAGGGAGAGCCGGGCGCCAATTCCCATATTGCCTGCCGCGAGATGTTTCCCGGTCTCGAGCCGATGGCCTGCCGCACTTTCGAGGATGCCTTCGCCGCCGTGAAGGAGGGCGAAGCCGGGCGCGCCATGATCCCCATCGACAATTCCGTGGCGGGCCGTGTTGCCGATATCCATCATCTCCTGCCGGCCTCCAATCTCTATATCGTCGGCGAGCATTTCCTCCGCGTCCACCATCAGCTCCTCGTCGTGCCGGGTGCGAGACCGGAGGAATTGAATACCGTGCACAGTCATGTTCATGCACTCGGCCAGTGCCGCAAGGTGATCCGCGAACTGGGACTGACCGCCATTGTCGCCGCCGACACGGCAGGCTCCGCCCGCGAGCTTTCCGAATCGAAGGATCGCACCAGCGCCGCCATTGCCACCTCGCTTGCCGGCGAGATCTATGGCCTCGAAACACTCCGCTCCAATATCGAGGACGAGGAACACAACACCACGCGCTTCATCGTGCTCTCGGCCGAGCCCCATGATGCCGAGCCCGAGGATGCGCCCGTCGTCACCAGCTTTGTCTTCCGTGTACGGAACGTTCCGGCGGCACTCTACAAGGCCATGGGCGGCTTCGCCACCTGCGGCGTGAACATGACCAAGCTCGAATCCTATCAGCTCGAGGGCCAGTTTTCGGCCACGCAGTTTTATGCCGATATCGAAGGCCACCCCTCGGAACGCAATGTCCGGATAGCCCTTGAGGAGCTGGCCTTCTTCACCTCCTACAAGCGCATCCTCGGCGTCTACAAAGCCAGCCCCTTCCGGGCCGAAATCGCAAGGAAGATGAACGGCGGCTGAGCTTCCAGCGTCGTCATCCCGGCTTGGAACGCCTGGAAAATTTCATCTGTAGATTGACGAATAGCAAGAGCCCTCATCCCCGCTTCGCGTACCTTCTCCTATGCTTCGCACAGGAGAAGGCAATACTCTGCGCGTTTATCCCCTTCTCCCGTCCCGGACCTGATCCGGGATGGGAGAAGGTGGCCGAAGGCCGGATGAGGGCACTTCCTGCCGAGATGATGCTGCTTCGCTTGGAACCTGATCCGGCAGGCGGTCTGACCTTGATCCGTGTCAAGGTACCGGACGTTCCTTTTGCGCTAACTGATACGATGAAATTCATGCCCTCATTTGCCTTCGCTGCAGCTTTGGGATTATTTGTCTTGCTGTCTGCGGCGCCTGCGCAGGAGCCCAGTCAGGAAGCTGGCATATCCGGCGAGTGGGATTTCCGGATGTATTGTGCCAGTTGCCATGGTGATGATGGCAAAGGCGGTGGTCCTGCCAGTTTCGCCCTCAGTGTGCCGCCGCCTGACTTGACGGCTCTTTCCCGAGGGAACAACGGGCTGTTTCCAAGGGAACGCATTCTTGCCCTGATAGACGGACGTGAAGAAGTTGCCGCTCACGGCTCGCGTGAGATGCCGGTCTGGGGAGAGTGGTTCAAGATGGAAGCCACTGAAGGCCTGGGAGGAGCCGAAGGCCCGGAGTCCTCAGTGCAACGCCGGGTCGTCAATCTGGTCGACTATCTGGAATCGGTTCAGCAATAGTTCATTCCACGAAACCTTCAGGAAGCCAGGCTGATGATTCAACGCGCCCCCATCTCCGCTTCGCGGACCTTCTCCGGTTTGCTCCTCAACCCCGTCATCCCGGACAAGCCGTGCGACAGCGCGGCGCCGATCCGGGACCCAGCTTGACTTGCATCGCAGCAGAAATTTCATCAGTAGGCTGATGAAAGCCGCGCCGCTACAGCTCCTCAATCGCCGTCAGCAGCCGCCCGATCGCCTGCCTGAGCTTTTGATCACTGCTGCTGCCGCCGATCTGCCCGAGGAAAGCGGCCATCTGTTCGCGTTCACGCCGAGACAGCAGCGGTCCCAGTGTCGGCAGTTCGGCTGCGATAGCGTCCACCAGGAAGGCCCGCTGCTCCGGCGAAAAGGCGGCATCCTCGCCCACCGACTCGACTGCCGTGCGGAGCGATGTCGTCCACATGGAAACCGGCGGGCTGGACGAGCCGAGTGCCGCTGCCCGCGCGATGGCATAGAGCCCGAAAGCCTGCACCCGCGCCAGTTCCTCCGCCAGCGGTTCGCCCACGGCAAGCGACATGCCATAGGCCCCGCGCGCCGCACCGATCGACATGACGATCAGCCCAAGCTGCCGCCGCTTTTCGCCAACCGGTGCGGATGAGGCAAGGATGCGCTCGATATTGCCATGGTCGGTGAGCCGCGCCAGCAGCGCCTGGCCCTCGGGCGAGCGCAGATGCGGCAGCGCCTGGTGCCCGTTGCTGTGGGCGAAATAGAAATCGACATAGGCCGCCCCGTCCCAGGGTGAGGCCGGCGAGGGATAGGAACTTTCCGCTAGGGCCGCGCCGCCGCCCAGCAGCACCGCCAGCCCCGAAATCAACCAGAAGCGCATCGTTTGCCTCCTCTCGTGATGGCGGGAGCATAGCACAAAGGGGCGCTTGGCGCTGTTTTTAAATGCTATTTGGCGGGATGGCGGCATATGCCAATGAATGCTGGCATATGCCACGAAATTTTCAGGCCATTTTGCGCGGAATCGGCATGCAATAGACGCGAAAATGCGCGAATCGAGCGCGTTATTGCACGCAAAATGCCGCCAAACGGGGGTCAAATGAGGGGGTAATGGTGCTGCCAGAGAGGATCGAACTCTCGACCTCTCCCTTACCAAGGGAGTGCTCTACCACTGAGCTACGGCAGCCTGTAATCGCCGTGGCGCCTCATGCCACAGGGTTCCCTTAAGCGCAACCCTCAATGCTTGACAGGCCCTGAATGCCGAACAAAATGGCGCCATGGAAAGAAAGCCAGCCTCGCCCAAAGCCGCCGCCCGCGACAAGCGTTTGGCCATGGCCCTCAAGGCCAATCTGGCCCGCCGCAAGGCCCAGGCGCGCAAGGTCAAGCCCGCGGAAAAGCCCGGAAAAACCCCCGCCGATTAGCCATTGCCGCAAAGCTGCCATCTATGCTTCTTAATCCCCGCAAAGGCGGGGTGGGCCCGCGAATCGGGGGAGTTTTTCAATGGATCGCATCCGTATTCGCGGCGGGCGGAAGCTCACCGGAACCATCCCGGTCAGCGGCGCCAAGAATGCCGCCCTGCCGTTGATGATCGCGGCACTCCTCACCGATGAGACGCTGACACTGCGCAATGTGCCGCGCCTCGCCGATGTCAGGCTTTTGCAGCGCATCCTCGGCAATCACGGCGTCGACATCACCGTCGAAGGCAAGCGCAAGGGCCAGAACGGATTCCAGGGCGATTCCATGAGGTTATCGGCACCCACCATCGCCGATACCACGGCGCCCTACGAACTTGTCTCGAAAATGCGTGCCAGCTTCTGGGTCCTCGGCCCGCTGCTCGCCCGCTGCGGCGAGGCCAAGGTCTCGCTCCCGGGTGGCTGCGCCATTGGCACACGGCCGGTCGATATGCATCTTCAGGCCATGGAGGCGCTGGGCGCCGAGATCAATGTCGATGGCGGCTATGTGATTGCCAGGGTCAGGAAACGCCTGAAGGGTGCCCGCATCGATTTCGCCAAGGTCTCGGTCGGCGCTACCCACGCGGCCCTGATGGCCGCCGTTCTCGCCGATGGCGATACCGAAATCCACAACGCCGCGCGCGAACCCGAAATCGGCGATGTGGTCGAATGCCTCGTTAAAATGGGCGCGAAGATTGACGGCATCCACTCATCAACACTCCGCATTACCGGTGTCCCAAGGCTCCATGGCGCTGAGCACGCCGTAATTGCCGACCGCATAGAAACCGGGACTTATGCCATGGCCGTCGCCATGACCGGCGGTGACGTTGTGCTGACCGGCGCGCGCGCCGACAATCTGGAATCAATGATCGATGTGATGCAGAGCGCCGGCGTCGGCATCGACCGGACCAATGACGGCCTGCGCATCCGCCGCAATGGCCAGGCGCTGCAGCCGGTGAATGTCGATACCCAGCCTTATCCCGGTTTCCCCACCGACCTCCAGGCCCAGTTCATGGCGCTGATGACCAGGGCGCGCGGCACCAGCATGATCCGCGAAACGATTTTCGAGAACCGCTTCATGCATGTGCAGGAACTGGCCCGGTTTGGCGCCGACATTCACTTGCATGGCGATACCGCGGAAGTTCGCGGCGTCGAACGTCTCACCGGCGCCCAGGTCATGGCCACGGATCTCCGCGCTTCCGTGTCGCTGGTGATCGGTGCGCTGGCGGCCGAAGGCGAAACCATGATCCACCGCGTCTATCATCTGGACCGCGGCTTCGAAACCCTTGAGGAGAAGCTGTCCGCCTGCGGTGCCGACGTGGAACGCCTCTCGGGTCATTGAGCCATCATGGAGCCCTTGCGCCTGTCGGCATTGGACGAGGACGATCTCGCCGTGATCTCGGCGCATATGCAGGATGCTGTCATCGTGCTTTCCGACACAAGTTACGTGAAGCGCGAGCGCCGCTTCGCGATGATCGCCAACCGCTTCGTCTGGGAAAAGAACCATTCGCGCAATGCCGCGCATTTCGAGCGCCGCCGCACCGGTCTCCATTTCGAAGGCGTCACGGCAGTCAGGTCCCATCGGATAAGCGTAGGTGCGCAGGATGCGGTGCTCTCGTTCCTCTCTGCAAGCTTTGAAAAGGGCGAGCCGCCGGGAGGCACCGTGATCCTCAATTTCTCCGGCGGCGGCATCATCAGGCTGGAAGTGGAATTTCTCGAAGCCTGGCTGCGCGATCTGGGCCCAGCGTGGGACACGCCGCGCCTCCCCAGCCACGAGAAATGAACGGGTTATCGGCAACACTTGTCAACGTAACACGGAATTTCCTTGCGCATGAAAAAGTCATGCGGGGAAGAACTTAAACTATTGATAAAATGGAAAAAAATGGTGCCCAGGGGCGGAATTGAACCACCGACACGCGGATTTTCAGTCCGCTGCTCTACCAACTGAGCTACCTGGGCACGTGAGCGGTTCTATAGGCAAGGCTGCTGTGCTTGTCCAGCCTTGCTGAAGCAAAAACCCCGGGCGTTTCGGCCCGGGGTTTCCTTGCGTGAGAAGTCCTCAGGTTTGGGCGATGTCGACGTCCTTGGTATCCTTGAGGAACAGGAATCCGATCACGACGGTGATCAGTGCGACCACGATCGGATACCACAAGCCCGCATAAATGTTGCCGGTCCAGGCCACGATAGCTGTTGCCAGCAGGGGCAGCATGCCGCCGAACCAGCCGTTGCCAATATGATAGGGCAGCGACATGGAGGTGTAGCGGATGTTGGTCGGGAACATCTCGACCAGGAATGCCGCAATCGGACCATACACCATGGTGACATAGAGCATCATGACGGTCAGGATTGCGATGGCCTTGATCCAGCTGATCTTGGCCTTGTCGGCACTTCCTGCAGCCACTTCGCTGACCGTCACCTTGGCGCTGCCATCGGCGGCGACCTCGACATTGTCAACTTTAGCAATGGTTGCGATCTTCTTGGCTGCTGCATCCTTGGCGATGCGTGCATCCGACAGGATCTTCATGCCGTCAGCCGTCTTCTTTTCAGCTTGGGCGGCGGCAAGCGCATCAGCGCCGGCCTTGTCCAGGTTGATCGTCGACGAAGCGATTTTCAGCAGCGGATAACCGGAGTCGGCCAGCGCCTTGGACCACGAATAGGGCTCGAAGCCTTCCAGCTTGGTTCCGTTGATATCGATCGATGCCTTGGTTCCGGCAGGTCCTTCGGTGGATGTGAAGGACAGGCCCGACTTGGTCAGGAAGTCCTTTGCCTTGTCGCAATCCCCGAACTTCGACCACGGACCGACGAACACGTTGAAGTGGCACTCGGCTGGATCGACATTGACCGTGATCTTGGTTTTTTCCAGATAGGCAGAGAGATCCGGATTAACGGCCTCTGCCAGCCAGCCAAACAGCGGGAAATAGGTGAGCGCTGCGATCAGGCAGCCTGCAAGGATGATCTTGAGGCGTCCGATCCTGTCCGACAATGAGCCGAAGAAGATAAAGAACGGCGTACCGATGACCAGTGCGATGGCGATCAGGATGTAGGCTGTCTGGAAGTCCACCTTTTGCGAGATGGTGAGGAAGAACAGGGCATAGAACTGACCCGTGTACCAGACGACGCCCTGGCCCGCCGTCGCGCCAAGCAGTGCAAGCAGCACGTACTTGTTGTTGGGATAGCGCAGGAACGAGTCGCTCAGAGGCGACTTCGACGCCTTGCCTTCCGACTTCATGCGCTGGAACACCGGCGACTCGTTCAGCTTCAGGCGGATCCAGATCGAGAAGACGAGCAGGAAAGCCGAAACAATGAACGGTATGCGCCAGCCCCATGTGGCAAAGTCTGCCGTCGAGAGCGAGTTGCGGCAGATCAGGATGACGATCAGCGAAAGGAAGAAGCCCATCGTTGCCGTGGTCTGGATCCAGCTTGTGGAATAGCCGCGCCGGCCATGCGGGGCATGCTCTGCGACGTATGTCGCTGCGCCGCCATACTCGCCGCCCAGCGCCAGGCCTTGCAGCAGGCGAAGTCCGACGAGAAGAACGGGCGCCAGCCATCCGATGGTGGCGAAAGTCGGCAACAGGCCGACGAGGAAAGTTGCAATGCCCATGACCATCATGGTTACGAGGAAGGTGTACTTGCGGCCGATCATGTCGCCGAGACGGCCGAACACCAGGGCGCCGAACGGGCGCACAAGGAAACCCGCTGCGTAGGTTGCGAAGGCAGACAGGAGCGCTGCGGTATCGTTTCCGGCAGGAAAGAACAGGGCGGCGAAAAACGGCGCCAGCGTTGCATAGAGATAGAAGTCATACCATTCGAAAACGGTACCGGTCGAGGACGCAAAAATCACGAACCGTTCGTCCTTCGTCATACCCTGCCCCCGTGCCGGAGTATGAGCCGTCGTTGATTGAACCATGTTTCCCTCCCAGAGATCTGGTCGCTTACCCCTCCTGGAACAGGCCGCGAATTATCCGGACATGTCTTGCGCAGGATTGTGCGTTTTTAGTCTTGATGCCGGTTTGTAGCCATTCATACCTTCGTTGCACAAGCCTGCGCGGTGAACCTGTACGACCATGGGGATATAGTTGGTTCTCGTCCGCGAGCACACCAGCCAGCCGGCGGTTAGTCTTCATCGTTCTTGTCGTCTGAGCTTGCCTGCTCTTCATCTGGCACGGGAATGGCGTAATTTCCGCCAAGCCACTTACTGAGGTCGATATTGGCGCAGTGCCCTGAACAGAACGGATGATACTTGTGTTGCGAGGGCTTGCCGCAGATCGGACAGGGCCGCCGCGGCCTGAGCCGCACCGGGTAGCCGCCGGTCATGCCAGAGTGGAAGGCGTGTTCATCAGCGTATGGATGACGGGATAGCCCGCGCCCTCAAGGAGCTGCATGGTTTCGTAAAGCGGCAGGCCGACAACGCCGGAATGCGATCCCTGCAGCATCCGCACAAAGGCTTCTGCCCGGCCCTGGATGGCATAGCCGCCCGCCTTGCCGCGCCACTCATTGCTGGCGAGATAGGCTTCGACATCCTCGCGAGAGAAGCGCTTGAATCTCACCTTGGTTTCGGAGATGCGGGTGCGCACCTTGCCGCCGGGCGCAATCAGGCAGACCGCCGAATAGACCCAGTGCGATCGCCCTGACAGAAGCCAGAGGCATTGCGAGGCTTCCTCCGGCGTTTCTGCCTTTGGCAAGACCCGCCGCCCCAGCCCCACCACGGTGTCGGCGGCCAGTACGAAAACCTTGGGCCCCAGTTCCTTGACCATGGGAGCGTTGAGCGCGGTGCGTGCCTTCTCCTCGGCTAGCCTGAGCGCCAGGCGCCGTGGCGTTTCGCGCTTCTCGGGATTTTCGTCGATATCGGTTGGATTGAGCAGGTCCGGCGTGATGCCCGCCCGCTCCAATAGCGATAGCCGCCTTGGTGAGGCGCTCGCCAGCACGAGTTTGACAGTGGCCCCTGGCATCTCGTTGCTTATTTGAACCGGTAGTTGATGCGGCCTTTGGTCAGGTCATAGGGGGTCATCTCGACCATGACGCGGTCGCCCGCCAGCACGCGGATACGGTTCTTGCGCATCTTGCCCGCGGTATGGGCGATGATTTCATGCTTGTTGTCGAGCTTTACGCGAAACATCGCATTGGGCAGGAGCTCGGTGACCATGCCTTCGAATTCAAGGAGTTCTTCCTTAGCCATTGTATTCCTTCAAACGGGTGGGTTCGTAATTGGCGCGGAAAATGGACCTGATAAGTGAAGATTGCAAGCGGTCAGACGCCTCTTGCGCCATGTGCTCCAAAGCGTGCCCGGATGCGCTGCATCAGCCGGTCGCGCACGTCGCGGTAGCTGTCGAGAATCTGCTCCCGGCTGCCTTGCACAACCGATGGATCCATCGTCGGCCAGTATTCCGCCTCGATTGCCATGGTGCGGGTCATTTCAAGCGCCCGGTGATGGGCTTCCGGCGAGAGCGAAATCACCATGTCGAAACTCGAATCTTCAAGGTCATCGAAGCTCTGCGGCCGGTGCTTGCCGATGTCGATACCGATCTCCTCCATCACGGCGTTGACGAATGGATCGGCTTGCGCCGGTTTGACCCCGCATGACGCCACATAAACGGTATGGCCGTAAAAATGTTTCATCAGCCCAGCGGCGATCGGCGAACGGATGGCGTTCTGGGTGCAGGCGAAAAGTACGGCTTGTGGGAGGTCGCCGCTCACGGGAGCTATCAGCCGCGCCAGTGCAGGACGCACACGAGGGTGAAAAGCCGCCGTGCCGTGTCGTGGTCGACATCGACCTTGCCGGCCAGACGCTCGCGCAGGATATCGCTCCCTTCATTGTGAAGCCCGCGCCGCGCCATGTCGATGGTTTCTATCTGGCTCGGCGTGGCGTTGCGAATGGCGCTGTAGTAGCTTTCGCAGATCATGAAATAGTCTTTGACGATGCGCCGGAACGGCGACATCGACAGCCCGATCATGGTGAGCCGGTCGCCGCCCTCGGTGAAAATATCGAAGATAAGGCGGCCTTCCGCAGTGGAAAGCTGCAAGCGGTAGGGCCCGGCATCCTGGCCAGAGAGGCTGAAGCTGTTGTCCTCGATCAGGTCATAAATCGCTACTTTGCGCTCGTGCTCGGCTTCGGGAGAAGGGCCGCTGCCGAGGCTGGCGTGAAGCTCGACGGCAGCCAGCCGATTCTTGGGTCTGTCTTTCATCGGTGGCAATGATGGCGAAGCGCGGCGTTAATTTCTAGGGTCTCCTCAGGCCTCGCGTTGCGGCCGTTCCCGCCAGCCACGTGTTGCGCCAGCCACAGATCACTACTGGTCTCTCCCCGAACTTGCCCAAATTCATGATATAGGCTCATCTGCATTGCGTAGGGGAAAGATATGGCGCAAAACGGACAGCGTTACGTCAACTTTTTACGGAGCGAACCAGATGAAATTGGGACGGATCGTGTCATCCACACTTTTGGTCGCTGTTCTGGCGCTGGGCGCCGATGGAACCGCCCTGGCCGCCAAGAAAAAGACCGCGAAACGCTCGGATTTTACTGAGGAACAGCGGGCCAAGCATATGGAAGAAGCGCGCAAGCTTTGCAAAAAAGATTCGGTGCCGGTGCTTCGGTCTTCAAGATCGATTATCTCCGTTGGAAAGTCTATTGCCGCGAAGGCTGATCGGCGCACTACAAATTTAGCGCCGCCAGCACCAGGTGGTGGGCAATCGCCATGCGTACCGGAAAATTGAAGCCTTGGCTGTGCGTGCCATTGCGCATGGCAATCAGTTCGTCGGCGGTGAACCAGCGCGCGTCTTCCAGCTCTTTTTGATCGATCCTTATGTCCTCACTGAGTGCTTCGCCAATGAGCCCGATCATCAGGCTTGAGGGAAAGGGCCACGGCTGGCTGGCCAGATAGGTGACCGTGCCGACCCGGATGCCCGATTCCTCGAAGATTTCACGCCGCGCCGCTTCCTCGATGGTTTCGCCTGGCTCCATGAAACCGGCAAGCGCTGAATACATGCCCGGTTTCCAGAAGCTTTGTCGTCCCAGCAGCAGCCCCTGGCGAGAGCGCACCACCATGATGATAACCGGATCGGTCCGCGGGAAGTGATCCGCCTTGCACGTCTCGCAATGTCTCCGGTAGCCGGCATCCATCATAATCATGCGCGAACCGCAGTTCGAGCAGAAGCCCCGCCGCTTGTGCCACAGGATGAGTGAGCGCGCCTGCGCCAGCATCGCCTGGTCGGCATTGGAAACAGCGGCCTCGATGGCAATCGAGCGGAGATCCATGGCCTCCGCGAAAGGTGCGTCCACCTCGGCCGCGAAATAGGCAATGCCGTCAGCGCCAATGCCGAGGAACAGCAGGTCGCCTGTGGCAGGAACGGGCTCAAGTCGCGGACGCCCATCCGTCACCTGGACCTGGTCTTCGTGAAACTTGATAAGGCGGGATGAAGCATCGGCACGCCGCGCAGCGAGCCACGCGGCATCCCCTCTGTTATTGGCTGCCCGGTCATGACTGCCGCCGCACAAGCCCAGTCCCTCAGGCGGCAAAACGGTCATAGAACCTCTCATTGCCGTGCGCCATTTCAGTCAGCAGCTTCGGCGGCGCATAGCGCGCACCAAATTGCTTCTGCAGCCTGCGGCATTTCTTGACGAATATATCGGTCCCCATCGTATCGATCCATGACAAGGGGCCGCCGGTAAATGGTGCGAAACCAAAGCCGAGGATCGCGCCAACATCTGCTTCGCGCACATCGGTCAGCACGTTCTCTGCAAAGCAGCGCGCCGTCTCCAGTGCCTGGATCAGCAGCAGCCGCTCCTTGATGGAATCGAAGCTGAAACTCTCAGGCGGCTTCAGGCTCACGATTTCGGCGATACCGGGCCACAGCGTCTTCTTGCCGCCCTCGGGGTAATCATAATAGCCACGCCCGTTCTTTCGCCCGAAGCGCTCGCGCTTCACCACCATCTCCTCGATGATGCGCTCGATGGGGCCATCCGTGTGAGCGGCGCCAAGATCGGTCTTTGTGGCCTGCATGATCTTCCACTGCAGATCGAGCGCAATTTCATCGGCAAGCGCCAGAGGCCCGACCGGCATGCCGGCCCGTTTTCCGGCATGCTCGATGAGCACCGGCGGTATCCCTTCCTCAAGCATGAAATGCGCTTCGGCGATATGGGCCGAAACCACGCGTGAGGTGAAGAAGCCGCGCGAGTCGTTGACCACAATCGGGGTCTTCTTGATCTGCTTCACATAGTCGAGCGCGCGGGCAAGGGCAGTGCTACTGGTCTTCTTGCCCATGATGATTTCGACAAGCTGCATCTTGTCGACTGGCGAAAAGAAATGAATGCCGATGAAGTTGGCCTGGTCCCCGACATGGGCAGCGAGGCTGGTGATTGGCAATGTCGAGGTATTGGATGCGCGGAGAGCGGCGTCATTCATTGCCGCATCGATCTGTCCCCACACTTCGGCCTTGAGGGCGCGGTTTTCGAATACCGCCTCGATCACCAGGTCGCAATCGGCAAGCGCTGCATAGTCCGCCGTTGCGGTGATGCGCGCGGAAACATCGATCTTGCGTGAGGCAGAGGCCTTGCCTTTTTCTGCACTGGCGGCATCGCGGTCAAGTAGCACCACGTCGATCCCGGCGCGTGCTGAAACATGGGCGATTCCTGATCCCATGAAGCCGGCACCCACGATGCCGAGCCGGGAGACCTTCGAAGCAAGCTCGGATTTGGGCCGACGCGCCCCCTTGTTGAGATCTTGCATCGATTGGAACAACGAACGGATCATCACCTTTGACTGGCGGCCGAACATCAGCTTGGCGAAATAATCACGCTCAATGAGAAGTCCTGCGTCGATGCTCTTTACCGACAGGCCCTCATAGACGCAGGCCATGATGGCCCGCTGCGCGTCGTAATTGTCGAATGTCTCCTTGCGATAAAGCGCGTTGGCGGCAATCCACATGGGCAGGCCTTGTGCAGAGTAGGGCGCACCACCGGGAATTCGAAAGTCCTTCTCGTCCCAGGGTTGGACAGTCCGGCCGCTTTCGCGAAGCCACTGCCGTGCAACGGCAACAAGTTCATCAACAGGTGCCAGGCGGTGCACCAGACCCAGCTTCTGCGCTTCCTGTGGCGAAACATGCGTGCCGCGCAGCATGAGCTTCAGCGCCTGCTCTGCACCGATGAGGCGCGGAAGCCTTTGCGTCCCCCCGGCACCGGGAAGCAGGCCCACCTTGGATTCCGGCAGCCCCAGCTTGGCCAAACCTTCATCGGTTGCGACCCGGAAGTGGCAGGCCAGTGCCAGTTCGAATGCGCCGCCGAGGCACGTGCCATTGATGGCGCAGGCAAACGGTTTTCCGCTGGTCTCGAGTTGCCGGTAGATTTCGCCCAGCCGGCCCACGGCATCGCGGGCCTTTATCTTCTCCGCATCTGGCGAAGCCTCCGTGACATTGGCCAGACCTCCCAGCATTGCGAGATCAGCGCCGCCCGAAAAGCTCGGTTTGCCCGAAGCGATGACGACACCACTGATCGTTGTGTCGTCCTTGGCACGCGCGACAAATGTTTCGAGCTCATCCATCACCAATTGGTCGATGACATTCATCGATCTGCCGGGCATGTTCCAGACGAGGAGCGCGATGCCGTCAGCGTCGATCGTAAGTGAGAAGTTCTGCATGACTCACACCCGCTCGATGATGGTGGCGGTGCCCATGCCGGCGCCGATGCAGAGCGTGACCAGCGCCGTAGAAAGATTGCGCCGCTCAAGCTCGTCCAGCACCGTGCCGAGGATCATTGCACCGGTGGCACCAAGTGGGTGTCCCATGGCAATGGCGCCACCCGCGACGTTGACGCGAGCTGGATCGAGATCAAGTGCCTGCTGAAAACGCAACACCACCGCGGCAAAGGCCTCGTTGATCTCATAGAGGTCGATATCGGAAACTTTCATCTTGGCGTGCTTCAGAACCTTGTGCGCCACGTCTTCCGGTCCGGTCAGCATGATCGAAGGTTCCGATCCGATATTGGCAAAGGCCCGGATGCGCGCCCGTGGGCTTAGATGCTTGCGTTTTTTGCCCAGCAGCACAGCCGCCGCACCATCGACGATGCCGGAGGAGTTTCCGGCGTGATGCACATGATTGATTGTCTCGATTTCGGGATAGCGCTGGATTGCGACGGCATCGAACCCATAGGTCTCGCCCATCTGCGCAAACGATGGTTTGAGGGCGCCAAGCGACTGCATCGTGGCATCGGGCCGCATGTGTTCGTCGCAATCAAGAATGGTGAGGCCGATCGCGTCTTTCACCGGCATAACTGACTTGCTGAAGTGCCCCGCCGACCATGAGGCCGCGGCGCGCCTTTGGCTCTCGACGGCATAGGCATCGACATCGTCGCGCGTAAACCCGTATTTTGTGGCTATAAGATCAGCTGAAACACCCTGCGGCAGGTAATAGCTTGAGATGGCGAGCGTGGGATCGACCGGCCACGCACCGCCTGATGCACCGATGCCGATGCGGCTCATCGACTCGACTCCGCCGGCGACCGCCATGACCTGGGCTCCGGCGATGACCTGTGCTGCGGCGAAATTCACCGCGTCCAGTCCCGAGGCGCAGAACCGGTTGATCTGCACGCCGGCCACTGTCTGCGCGTATCCCGCCTTGAGCACTGCGGCGCGTGCGATATCGCCACCCGCTTCGCCGACGGGATCGACGCAGCCCAGCACCACATCATCGATGATGGACGTATCGAGCTGGTTGCGGTCGCGGATGGCCCCGAGCGTCTGTGCGGCAAGCTCCAGCGCCGTAACACGGTGCAGGGCGCCGTCAGGCTTGCCGCGTCCGCGCGGTGTCCGCACGTGATCGTAGATGAAACAGTCTGGCATGAACTGTTCTTAGCCTTACTTGCGATGGGCTACAACGTCCGCGCTATCAGGACCTTCATGATCTCGTTGGTGCCGCCATAGATCCGCTCGACCCGGGCGTCGCGATACATCCGGGCAATTGGATATTCGTTCATGTAGCCATAGCCGCCATGCAATTGCAGGCAACGGTCGATAATCTTGCATTGCAAATCGGTGAGCCAGTATTTCGCCATCGAGGCGGTGGCGGTATCGAGTTCACCCTTGAGGTGCCGCTCGACCAGCGAATTGACGAACACCTTTGCAATGGTCCCTTCCGTCTTGCATTCGGCCAGTTCAAACTGGGTGTTCTGGAAATCGATGATGCGTTGCCCAAATGCATTGCGGTTTTTGACATAATCGATGGTGACGGCAAGCGCCCGCTCGATCCGTCCCATGGCATAAAGCGCGATCAGCAATCGCTCTTGCGGCAACTGGTCCATCAGCTGATAGAAGCCTTGGCCTTCGACAGGTCCCAGCATGGCGGATGCCGGCACCCGTACATCATCGAAAAACAGCTCCGACGTATCGTTGGCCTTGAGCCCGATCTTGTCGAGATTGCGCCCACGCCGGAAACCTTCCAGCCCGTCCGTTTCCACGGCGAACAATGTCGTTCCCTTGGCGCCCAGGCTCGGATCGGTCTTGGCCACCACGATGATGAAATTGGCCAGCTGGCCATTGGTGATGAAGGTCTTGGCGCCCTTGATGACAAAATGATTGCCATCTCGCCTGGCAGTTGTCTTCACGGCCTGCAAATCGGAGCCGCCCGAAGGCTCGGTCATGGCGATCGCGCCGACATATTCGCCACTTGCCAGCTTCGGCAGCCATGCCAGCTTCTGCTCTTCCGAGCCATAGTTGAGCACGTAGGGAACCACGATTCCGTTGTGCAGTCCGATGCCGAATCCGCCGACACCTGCGGCGGTTGCTTCTTCGGTGATGATGGCTTCGTGGGCAAAGCTTCCGCCAGCGCCGCCATAGGCTTCCGGCACTGAAGGGCACAGCAATCCGGCCTCGCCGGCCTTGTTCCAGGCCTGGCGGTCAACGCACCCTTGTGCTTCCCATCGATCATAGTGGGGGACGCATTCGCGTGCGAAGAATGTCTTGACTGAGTTTTGCAGGAGGTCGAGGTCCTCGCTCATCCACGCCGGTCTCGGCACATTCAAGACGGACAAGCGGAAAGCTCCTGCATCTGATCAACAAAAAATGGGAACGCGCCGAGCACCCCCTTGGCGCGTTCCAGCCATTGCAAGAAAGTCCTCAGGCGACCTTGGCGCCCTGGGCTTCACGTTCTTTCAACATGCCGTCGACGACGCCGATGGTCCGGTCGAGGTCGGCAATTGCTTCCTGAATTTCGACCTGTTGTTGCTTGAGGGCGGTAAGCCGCTCGCGCATCTTGGTCGAAGACACGCGCAACTGGGTCAGCTGCCCGTCCTTGAGATTGTAGAGATCAAGCATCTCCTTGATTTCTTCAAGCGAGAAGCCGACTTTCTTGCCGCGCAGGATAAGCTGCAGGCGGGCCCGGTCGCGATAGGTGAAAAGCCGGGTCCAGCCCCTGCGATTTGGCGCGAGGAGGCCTTTTTGCTCGTAGAAGCGCAAGGTGCGCGGCGTAACCTCAAACTCCCGGCACAGCTCGGTAATCGAATACGTCCGATCCCTGCCAGGTTTTTCTTTCATGGTGACTTCCGTCATTACTTAAGACTCCGATTCAAATGACTAAGTGTCGTACCCTTCGCAGGTCTTTACCTCACGGTAAAGGTCAAATTAAGGCAAAGCCCTATGGCTATTTGCGTCGGCAAGACCGCGTAACAATGGGACATGCTTGGGTAAATTTTGGCACTTTCGACGCAAAACCGCACGAACACTTAACGTAATATTTACCAAAAACGGAACATTTTGCACATGAAAAAGCGTCACAGAGTCAACTGGTTCCATCGGCATGTACAAACTGGCTGACCTGCACAATAAGATTTGCGAGGGCGTATGAAGCCAGGAATACCTTGGAGCGTTAAGGGCATAGAGCCAGAGGCCCGCGAAGCGGCGAAATACGCCGCCCGCCGTTCCGGCATGACGCTTGGCGAATGGCTTAACAGCCTTATTCTCGAACAGGCCGAATCGGGCGCTGAAATGCCGACCCACGTTCTGCCCCAGCGTTTGCGGCCCGCCTCCGACACGGCGATTCGACTCGAAGATCTCGCTCATCAGCTGGCCCGTCTCACCCAGCGCGATCAGGACACTGCTGCGGGACTTGTTTACGAACAGACTGCTGCCCGGTCGCATGACACAACGGCGCTCGACAGCCTGTCAGGCCGCATCGAGCATTCCGAGCGTCAGACCGTTGATGCCTTTGCGGCGATCAACGAACGGCTCAATTCGATTACCCACCAGCTCAATGAGAGCCATAAGGTCTGGCAGCCGCAGCGGCCCGAGGACGTGCCGGGATATCAGGCGCTGGAAGGCGCACTTCGCAACATCGTCGATCACATTGAAGTCAGTGAAAAGCGCACTCGCGATCAGTTGAAGTCCATGCAGGATCGTATGGCCGATCTGAGCCACAGGGCAGCTTCAGCACCCGACGATCGTATCATTCAGAATGCGCCAGCGTTTACCAGGCTGGAAGGACGCATTAACGATCTCTCAACGCGTTTCGAGCGCTCGGCCGTGGAAACCCGCGCCGACATGCCGCCCGCAGTTGAGAGCCAGCTTTCGCGATTGGCCGAACGAATCGAATCGGTGCGGCAAAACTCGGAATCCGCGATTCAGCAGGCCCAGACCGCCGCAGCGGAAGGGGCCCGCTCCGAACTTGAGCAGGTCGAAAATCGCATCCACACCTTCCTGAAGGAAGCCCAGGCTTCGCTTGAAGGAGCTGGCAATCTCGGCAAGCTGCACGGCGATATCGAAAGCCTCAATCAGCGGATCGACGATCTACGCGCCGATGCCGCATCCGAGCGTGACCTGCACGGCGTGAAGCAGGCAATCGAACAGCTTTCGGCGCGTATCGCGCAAGGCACCGACTTGCGACCCTTGGCTGAAATGGACCGCCGCATGGCGGAGATGACGCAGCGCCTCGAGCAGTCTCGCGACTACTCCGGCCTCGGCACCCAGCTTGGCGAAATCGACAGGCGCATCCACGAGCTTGACCAGCGCATGACCATGCTGGTGCAGCGTGGCAGCGGTGGTGACAGTGAAGGCTTCCGCGGCTTCGAACAGCACATCACGGCACTTTCCGAACGCCTCGGCGCCGCCGAGATGCAGTTCGGCCATATCGGAACCCTCGAGCGTTCAATCAACCAGCTGTTCGAAAGCATCGAACAGAGCCGCAGGTGGACGCGCGAAGTGGCCGAGGAAGCCGCCAACCAGATGGCCGACCGGCTCATCCAGTCAAATCCGGCCTGGGCCAGTGCCCAGGAGGGTGGTCCTTCGCCTGAACTGCGCGCACTGGAAGACGGACTTGCCGCCGTGCGCGCTTCGGCGGAATCGGCGGACAGCCGAAACCAGGAAACCCTCATTGCCCTGCACGAGACGCTTGAGCAGATCGTCAACAAGCTGGCCGAAATTGAAATGTCGCCGGCGCAACCGGATTCGGTACACCAGGTCCAGCACATGCAGCCGGCCTTTGTGCCTGAAACCCCAGAACTGCCGGAGCTTCCGGCATTGCAGCCCTTGCCAAGAGCCCAGCGCGGCCAGCAAGGGCCGGATATCTTTGGCATCCCCCACGCATTCGCTGCCGCACCCGAGCCGCAGCTGCAGGAAGCGGAATCACCGGAATTGGAAGAAGCGGCGGAACAACCGCCACAGCTTGCCGATGCAGCGGCGGTCCCTCCTGAAGGCGAACTCGATCCGGCTGACGACTTCATTGCTGCGGCCCGCCGCGCCGCCCAGACCGCGGCGAATAACGCCGCAGCCCCACTGACCACCGGCGACGCTGTCAAACCTGAAAAAGCCAAGGGGCGGCGCTTTTCCATGCCATTCCGCAGGGGCCGCAAGACGGACCAGAAGCCGGAAGTCAAACTGGCGCCGCATCCGATTCTGCCCGATCCGAAGCAGAGCCGTGCCGGCGCCGCCGCGCGCCGTATTCCGCTGATTGCAGCGGGTCTGGTGCTTCTCGCCGCTGTCACTGCGATCACTTTCAAGCAGATGTCCGGCACCAGCGACCAGTCGCCGGTGCCGCAGGACCAATCGCAGTCGGATAGTATTCTGCCAGACGTCAAATCACCGCCCACCGCTGTTTCCGCCCCGGTGGTGACGGAAACAGGCAAGTCGGGAACGATTCAGGGAACAATGCCCGCACCTGCCGCGGCACCCACGTCGCTGCCGGGATCAAAGACCAGCAACATCATGTCGGACGAACTTTTGACGTCCGCCCTGCCGCCTGGAAAGTCCGACGCATCGCTTCAAGCGATAGTCGCAGAGCCTGCTCCAGCAGCCAGCGCATCGACCGGCAGTGACGTTCCCGACAAGGCCATCCAGCCGGAATCGCTCCGTCAGGCAGCAGCCAAGGGCGATCCGGCAGCCCAGTTCATTGTCGCCAGCCGCTATCTTGATGGTCAGTCGGTGCAGCAGGATTTCACCGAAGCTGCGCACTGGTACCAGAAGGCGGCATCGCAGGGCCTGGCCCCCGCGCAGTATCGCATTGCCACGCTGTTCGAGCGTGGCAAGGGTGTTCCGCTCGACATGGCAACAGCCCGTGTCTGGTATGAGCGCGCTGCGGAGCGCGGGAATGTTCGGGCCATGCACAATGTCGCCGTGATTTTCGCGTCGGTTCAGTCTGGTTCGCCCAATTATGACAAGGCCGCGCAATGGTTCATCAGTGCTGCCGAACATGGCCTGAAAGACAGTCAGTACAATCTCGCGGTGCTATATGAGCGGGGCATGGGCGTCAGGAAGTCCATGGGCGACGCCCTGTTCTGGTATTCCATGGCGGCCGCCCAGGATGACGCCGATGCCGGCAAGCGGGCCTCGGTTCTTGAGCGCACCTTGGCGCCCGCAACCATCAATGAAGTAAAGCAGCGAATCTCAAAATGGACTGCCAAGCCCGCCAACCAGGAAGCCAATGTCATCGCTGTGAGCGATCAGGCCTGGCAGATTCCCGACGCTGCGCCTGAGCCAATGGGCGGCACGTCCGAGCATCAATCGAGTGCCCCGCCTGTCCAAACAGGAAATCCCGTGCAGCGGGCCCAGGAACTGCTGGTCAAGCATGGCTTCAACATTGGCGAGCCTGATGGCCGCATGGGAACCCGCACGGCGAATGCCATCCGGTTATTCGAATTGCAATCAGGCATGCGCGTGACGGGTGAGGTTTCCGAGGAACTTCTCAACGAGTTGGAAGCCAGGCCGGTTTCGCCGCCAGCTTGATTTTGCCGCCACAACTGGCAAGGCTGCGGTCATGGCGCAGCCTTGTTCTCCCGCGCAGGTACCATGTAGTGCATGGCTGCTGGGGCTTGCGGGGCTCATTCCCTTCGTAACTGCTGCGGGGATCGTCTGGTTCGATCCGGAAAATCGCAATGAGGCCGTGTCAGCCATCACCGCTTATGGCGCGATTGTTCTTTCGTTCCTGGGCGGCATTCGCTGGGGAACAATACACCATCAAATGCCGGGACTGAACATCTAGCCGTGGCCGGCGATTGAGGAAAGCTTTGAAGGATCGACGCCAATCCTCTGCAGCGCAGCCGCATACTTGTTCTCGAAGTCGTGTCCGAAAACGAGTTCGTCATCGGCCTGGCAGTTGAGCCATCCGTTGTTCTGGATTTCGTTATCCAGTTGCCCTGGTCCCCAGCCCGAATACCCGAGTGCCAGCAGCGCCCGCTGCGGTCCGGCACCGCCAGCGATTGCCCGCAGGATATCGATGGTCGCCGTCAGTGCGAATTGCTCGTCGATCGGCAATGTTGCGTCGGAAGACTGATAGTCCGGCGAATGCAGCACAAATCCGCGCGCGGGTTCAACCGGCCCGCCATATTGCACGGGGATTTCCCTTGCTGCTTCCGGCATCAGCGCGCGTTCTTTGCTTTCAATGATCGCCAGCCGCGCCAGAAGTTCGGCAAAGGACATCTCGGGCAGCCGCTTGTTGACGATGATGCCCATGGCGCCGCTTTCCGAATGCGCGCAAAGATAAATGACCGAGTGATCAAAGCGCTGATCTCCGATCCCCGGCATGGCGATCAGCAACTGCCCATCGAGATAGTGCGAGGAGGTCATTGGTCCTTACAAACTTTTCTCCTGCCATGACGCTAGCGCGAATTTTGGGCCGCCGCCAGCCTCCAGGCTGACGGGAACGTGATTGTGTGGATTGCCACCGGGGGGCATAAAATAACCACCATGAACAGACGTGAATTTGTGGCTGCAGCACTTGTGACCGTCTCATCCGGATCGGTACGGGCGGCAAAGCAGCAGCCATTCCGCGCCAGCCTGATTGGCGGCACGCTTGTCGATGCTTTCTACCTCGCCGGCATTGCAATAGAACTGGAACCCGGCTGGAAAACCTATTGGCGCATGCCGGGCGAAGCCGGAATCCCGCCGGATTTTGACTGGAAACGCTCCACGAATGTTGCGGCAATCGAGGTCTTGTTTCCGGCCCCGCATCGTTTCGTCGATGCCGGGGGGGAGGGTGTGGGTTACAAGACAGCCGTGGTGTTTCCCGTGAAGATAAGGCCAAAGGACGCGGAATCGCCGGTGACGCTGGCGCTCGACCTGTTCTTTGCAGTCTGTCAGGATGTCTGTATTCCGGCCCAGGCGATGTCTGAACTCGTCCTGGGAGCGGCAACCCCTGATCCCGTCGATATGCTGGATATCGAAGCAGCCCTTGCCGAGGTACCGAAAGCCGGTGCAGCGGGCGTGGTAATGTCCGCTACGATTGCCGAACGGGAAGGTATCCCTGCGTTGGTTCTGGGTTTGGCAGACGACCCAGCCAATCCGGTGCAGGACGTTTTCATCGAAGCCGATTCAGCTGCCTATTTTCGCGCGCCCCGGAAGGACGGGACGGGGGTCTATCTCCCGATCGACGGGCTGAAGTCGCCATCTTCGCTCAGGGGCAAGGAACTGGTCCTCACCATAACGCGCGTGTCCGGCGCGCTTGAACAGCGTGTCACAGTCAACTAGATCAAGCGTCCAGTCGAAAAGCAAAAAGAGGTAGTGATGACGATCAAGGTGGGCGACAAGCTTCCCGCAACCGAATTCGTGACGATGACCGGCGACGGCCAGCAGAAATTCTCGACCGACATGGTCTTTGCCGGCCGCAAGGTGGTGCTTTTCGCGGTTCCCGGCGCATTCACGCCAACCTGCAGCATGAATCATCTCCCGGGATTTGTTCAGAATGCCGATGAGATCAAGTCCAAGGGCATCGACACGATCGTCTGTACTTCGGTCAACGATGTCCACGTCATGAATGCATGGGGCAAGGCCAGCGGTGTTGACGGCAAAATTCTCCTGCTGGCGGATGGCAATGCGGCCTTCGCAAGGGCAGTCGGACTTAACGTCGATCTTCCCGGCATGGGCGAGCGCTCGCGCCGTTATTCCATGATCGTTGACGATGGCGTGGTGAAAACCTTGAACGTTGAGGAAAAATCCGGAGTCAATGTTTCGGGCGCCGAGACGATCCTGACCCAGCTATGATCGCGGTCTGATTTTGTAGGGTTCCATTCCGGCGCGCGCCAGCTCATCGGCGCGTTCATTTTCGTCATGGCCGGCATGACCGCGCACCCAGTGCCACGATATGTCGTGCTGCTTGATGGCCGCGTCCAGCCGCTGCCAGAGCTCGGCATTCTTCACCGGCTTTTTGTCTGCGGTTTTCCAGCCGTTGCGCTTCCAGCCATGGATCCATTTGGTGATGCCATCCTTGACGTAGGCCGAGTCAACATACATCTCGACCGTGCAGTCCCGTTTGAGGGCCTCAAGCGCCATGATCGCAGCCGTGAGTTCCATGCGGTTGTTGGTCGTTTCAGCCTCGCCGCCGGACAATTCCTTGCGCGTGCCATTGAAGTCGAGAATGGCGCCCCATCCGCCGGGACCCGGATTTCCTGAACACGCACCATCGGTATGAATCACCACCGTCATGCCCGGGCTTGCGAGCCCTCGCGCAATTCGCGCGGCAGTTTGAACGACACGCTTTCCTCGCGCAGCACCACTTTTTCGACCGTGACGTCATAGCGGGCGCGGAAGGCATCAATGATCTCATTGACGAGAATTTCCGGGGCCGATGCTCCAGCGGTCAATCCGATCGTGCGGAGCGGGCCAAATTCCGCCCAGTCGAGTTCACTGGCGCGCTGCACCAGCATGGCCCTGGGGCAGCCGTTCTTCAGTCCCACTTCCACAAGCCGCTTCGAGTTCGACGAATTGGGAGCGCCAACCACGAGAAGCAGTTCGATTCTGTCTGCGATGGATTTGACCGCATCCTGCCTATTGGTCGTGGCATAACAGATGTCTTCCTTGAATGGCCCGCGCACTGAGGGAAAACGCTTTTGCAGCACCGCGATCACGTCTTTCGTGTCATCGACTGACAGGGTTGTCTGGGTAACGTAAGCCAGGCGCTCGGGATCGCGTACCTGCAACGCTTCCGCGTCATCAACCGTCTCGATCAGGGTAATTGCGCCAGGCGCGAGCTGGCCCATGGTGCCGATCACTTCCGGGTGGCCCTTGTGCCCGATCAGGATGATGTGCAGCCCTTCGGCATGATGGCGCTGTGCTTCCATGTGGACCTTGGTCACCAGCGGGCAGGTGGCGTCGATCTGGAACATCTTGCGCTCGCGCGCTGCTTGCGGCACCGCCTTGGGAACGCCATGTGCCGAAAAGATCACCGGCCGGTCGCCCGGCGGGATCTCATCGAGTTCATCAATGAACACGGCACCCTTGGCCCTGAGATCGTCGACGACGAACTTGTTGTGCACGATTTCATGGCGCACGTAGACAGGCGCGCCGTAGAGCGCCAGGGCTCTTTCGACAATATCGATGGCCCGCACCACCCCCGCGCAGAATCCCCGCGGGGCTGCCAGGAGGATTCGAAGTTCAGGCTTGCTCATGCCCGCTAGATGCGATCACGGACGGTTGAAGTCAAGTTTTGGCCAGATTGGCCCCGGCGCCCAATCTGCACTTCAGGCCATGGACTGGAGATAGCTGTCGAGGCGGGCAAGCGTTTGCTGGCCACCATCAATTCCGAATGATTTGACCTTCTGGCAGGCTTCCACCGTATCGAAGACAAGGCGGATGCTCACGAGCGTTTTCCCGCCATCCTCGTCCATCGTCAGTGTCTGGAAGAAGTGCCGGGCATCCTCCGGACTTGTGCCGTGCCAGTAGCTGATGCGTTCAGGCTCCGTGATTTCTTCAAACACGGCGTAGTTTGGATAATTCGTGCCATCCGGCCCGTGCATGATGAAGCGCCAAACGCCGCCCGGCCGGAAATCCATTTCTTGGAACGTGTTGGTGAAGCCATTGGGTCCCCACCATTGCACCAGGTGCGCCGGGTCGCTCAAGGCTTTCCACACCAGTTCGCGCGGTGCATCGACCAGGCGTGACATGACGATTTGCCGGTCAGCTTCGGAAGTACCTGCGGTTCGTTCGGTCATGTCATTCTCCCGTGCTTTCCAACGTGGAAAGATAGGCCCCAAGTTTTTCGAAGCATTCGGTCCAGCCGCCAAAATGCCCATCGCGCGAGGCGCGGGATTCGAAACCTGTCTGGTGAAGCGTCATCTTGGTCTTACCCTCATGATCGGCGAACGTTACGCTGACCAGCGTTGATGGCCCGGGCCTTCCATCTTCGCCAATCCACGCGTGCGTCATGACAATGCGTTTGCGGGCAATGATGTCTTTGTACTGCCCTTCCAGCCGGAGGTCCTGACCCTCAGGCGAACGCATGCAGGCGCTCCACAATCCGCCCAGCCTGAAATCCATGGTTCCCTCGGTGACAGTGAAGCCGTGCGGGCAGCTCCACCGCTGCATATGCGATGGCTCAGACCACATGCGAAACACCAGTTCGCGCGGGGCATCGAATATGCGCGTAATTGTGAGTTCCTCGCTCGTGTCTGCTTTTGGTATTGTGGCGGTGGTCATGAATTGCTCCTGTCACATGGGACTATGAAATCGCATCAACCGATCCGCGGCAGCCGTGCGCCGTCGAAGGCTGTGATGGTTATGGAATCGAGATTGAAATCATCGATACAGCGCAGGTTGATCGCCACCATGGGCTTGCCGTCAGGCCCGGTTCCTTCACCGAATGGCGCGCAGCCGCAGGTCTTGCAGAACTGATGGCGGATATTGTGCGTGTTGAAGGTATAAACCGTGATGTCGTCGCGCGTGGTTTCGAGCTTGAATGTGTCGGGACTCGTGAAGGCAAGAATATGCCCCTTGCGCCGGCAGATCGAGCAGTTGCAGGTGATGCCGCTGGCGAAGTCGGCCTTGACCGTGCCGGTCACCGCGCCGCAATGACAGTTCACCGTATATTTGGGATCAAATGTTGGAGTCATCGGGCTTGTCCTTTGCTTGCAGTTCCTTGAGGTAGGATTCGAGGCGGTCAAGCCGCTGTTCCCAGAATTGCCGGTAATGCTCAAGCCAGTCGGTGGCCTGCTTGAGCGGCGCGGCCTTCAGGCGGCACGGCCGCCATTGCGCCTCGCGCCCCTTTGCGATGAGCCCGGCCTTTTCAAGAACCTTGAGATGCTTCGAAATGGCGGGAAGGCTCATCGCAAACGGTTCGGCCAGTTCCTTCACCGGCGCCTCGCCGAGCGCCAGTCTCGCCAAAATGGCGCGCCGCGTGGGGTCCGCCAGCGCGGAGAACGTATCGCTCAGATGGTCGGGAGATAGCATTAATTTACCGATCAGTTAAATAACCGAATGGTTTATTACAGTGGCGAGTCCGGCCTGTCAACCCCGAATTCAAGTTGCTCCTGCCGGGGCGCAGGTTAAACTCCGATCCTCTCCACAATCACGGATTCAACATCGAGGCCTCCATGACCAAGCGCATTGTTTTCACGGGTGGGTCCGGCAAGGCCGGGCGTCACGTCGTGCCCTGGCTCAAGGCCAGGGGCTACGAAATCCTCAACCTCGATCTGAAGCCGCTCGCATGTGATGGCGTCAACACGTTAATCACCGACGTCACCGACTCCGGTCAGGTTTTCAACGCCCTGTCGATGCATTTTGGCTTCGCGGGCTACGACACCGGCAAGGGGCCTGCGAAGATTGATGCGGTGGTGCATTTCGCCGCCATCCCCCGCGTCCTCATCCAGCCTGACAATGTCACCTACGCCGCCAACGTGATCTCGACCTACAACGTCATCGAAGCGGCAATGAAGCTTGGCATCCGCAAGGTGATCATTGCTTCCAGCGAAACCACCTACGGTGTCTGCTTTGCCGAGGGCGACAAGGACTTCCATCATTTTCCCCTGGAAGAAGACTACGATATCGACCCGATGGACAGTTATGGCCTTTCCAAACTCATCAATGAGAAGACCGCCCGTGCCTTTGCCATGCGTTTTGGCGCGGACATCTATGCGCTGCGCATTGGCAATGTCATCGAACCGGATGAGTACGAGCGCTTCCCGGGGTTCATCGCCGATCCCATGTCGCGCAAGCGCAACGCCTGGACCTATATCGACGCGCGTGACCTTGCCCAGATCGTGCATCTCTGCCTCGAGAGGGATGGCTTGGGATTTGATGTTTTCAATGCCGTCAACGATACCATCACGGCAAAGGAGGAAACTGCAAAGTTTCTCAAGAAATACTGCCCCAGGACACCGCATCGCCGCGAGATGAAAGGCTTCGAGGGTCCGCTCTCCAATCGTAAAGCACGCGAAGTCCTGGGTTTCAGGGAAGAGCATAATTGGCGGCAATATGTGGATGTTTGAGATCGCGGCCGGCGCTGGCGTGAGCCTTGCTTTTCCATCTCTGCCGCACTAGGTTCGGATCAATTCTAGCGTAGGAACTGACGCGGGAGAGACCGGTTCAATCCGGCGCCGAAGGAGCAACCGCCCCGGAAACTCTCAGGCAAAAGGGACCGCATCCGTTCGCGAAACTCTGGAGAGCAGTGGCCCCTTGGGGCGCTCACCGAAGGAGTAAGCAGCACCGTGTCGAAGTGACGGTGAAGCGAAAACTCTCAGGTCGTCTGACAGAGGGGGCAAGTCTGGTCGTCCGGCCGGGCTTTGCAACCCATGTCCGACCGGAGTCCAAATGGCCGATCCCGCGCCAGTCTCGATTGCCAGAACCCCGCTTTATGATCTGCATGTTTCGCTTGGTGCACGCATGGTGCCCTTCGCGGGCTATGACATGCCGGTGCAGTATCCAGCCGGCATTCTTGCCGAACACAACTGGACAAGATCGAGCGCTGGCCTGTTCGACGTGTCGCATATGGGTCAGGCATTCCTCGTTGGCCCGGATCATGCCACGACCGCCGCAGCCATTGAGAAGCTTGTACCCGGTGAGGTACAGGCGCTGCAGCCGGGCCGCATCCGCTACACCCAGCTTCTCACGCCCGACGGCGGCATTATCGATGATTTGATGATCGGCCGCGTGCATGCGCCCGAGCTTGATGGCACGCTTGGGCTCGTGGTCAATGCCTCGCGGAAGGATATCGATTACACATGGATCGAGGATCATCTTCCGGCAAATGTCAAACTGGTGCGCGCTGACGATCGTGCCCTGATCGCCTTGCAGGGTCCTCAAGCCGCCGCTGTGCTGGCTCGGCACGCGCCAGAAGCTGCCACGCTCGGTTTCATGAGTGCTGCCAACGCGATATTCAATGGCATAGACTGCCACATCGCCCGGTCAGGCTATACCGGCGAAGACGGGTTCGAGATTTCGGTCAAGTCCGGCCAGGTCCGCCTGCTTGCCGATACACTTTTGTCGGAGCCGGAAGTCAAGCCCGTCGGTTTGGGTGCCCGTGACTCGCTGCGGCTTGAGGCCGGCCTTTGTCTCTATGGCCACGACATCGACGAGACCACCAGTCCTGTCGAGGCCGATCTCGTCTGGTCCATCGCCAGGCGGCGGCGCACCGAAGGCGGCTTCATCGGCGAGGCGCGGGTGCGCCGCGAGCTTGCCGATGGTCCGTCGCGCCGCCGAGTCGGCATCAAGCCCGAAGGACGTGCCCCGGCGCGGGACGGCACAATAATCATGTCGCCCGCAGGCCACCGCATCGGCACAGTCACCTCTGGAGGCTTCGGCCCGACGGTGGGCGGCCCTGTGGCCATGGGCTATGTCGAGGCGGCATTTGCTGCGCCAGGCAGCGCTATTACCTTGATCGTGCGCGACAAGCCGCTCGCCGCGACCGTCACCACCATGCCTTTCGTTTCCCACAATTACAAACGCTAGAGGAAGCATCATGCCTGTCAAATA
>JANMMJ010000004.1:0-10262 GCA_031373255.1 Hyphomicrobiales bacterium | reverse complement strand
GACTGCCCGACACCCAGCACGGTATCATGCGAAAGATTATTCGCATCGGCGATTGCGTAGGGGCTGACGCCATAGGAACGGCCCAGTGAATAGAGGGTTTCTCCCGATTTCACGGTATGCGATCCGCCCGACTTTTGGCGCTTCGGCGCAATTGCGGCGACCTGTCCTTCACCCGATCCCGGCATCCGCAGGACCTGTCCGGTCCGGACTGCGTAAGGAGGCGAGAGATTGTTTGCGTCAGCCAGAGAACGCACTGAAACATTATTGGAGCGCGCGATGGAGAACAGCGTCATTCCCGGTTCGACCTGAATTTCACCGCTCTCCGCTCGCATCGCCGGCGAAGCAACGGCGGCGACCTGCGGCTGCGGCGCATAAACCGGTTTGGGCTGCTGGTACGCCGGCTGGCGATAGATCGGCTGTGAATAGACCTGCTGCTGTGGCGCAGTCTCATAGTTCTTCGCATTGCTGGCATAGTTGGAAGAGCCGAGCGGGCGCGACGAAACGCCTGTTCCCGCATCATTTTCCTGAATGCTGCTTGGCACCGACGCGGTATAGATGGGATCGTTTTGCGAGGAGTTGCTGGTGAGGCGGTCTGCCGAACTGGAACAGCCCGCGAGAATGACTGCGGCAGCTGCAGACAACAGCAGATTTAGCCTGGCGGTTTTTCCAATATTAAGCGCAATGAACGGACGCATAACAACGCTCCTCAACAAACTGACAGGCCAACAATGATCTGTTTAGGTTAAGAGCGGGTTTATGCCGCGCCGCAGTCTACAGCTTTTTCGAGTCAAAGCTCCCGCGCTACACCCTCAACGAGCGGCACGAAGCGCACCGCGATGAGATGTTCGGTATCGAAGCCGCTCTCGGTTCGCGTAATGCGCAGCAATTCCTGATGGTTAGGGTCGGGTCCAACGGGGATGATCATGATCCCGCCGGGCGCAAGTTGGTCGAGCAGCGCCTGGGGAATCTCGGTCGCGGCGGCGGTGACAATGATCCGCTCGAAGGGCGCCTGCTGCGGCCAGCCCTTCATGCCGTCTCCGGTCATCTGCGTGATGTTGGAGATTTTGAGTTGCTTGAAACGCTCCGACGCTTCAGCCGCCAGGGTCCGGTAGCGTTCGATCGTATAGACCCGCCGGCACAGATAGGAGAGAACCGCGGCCTGATAGCCCGATCCCGTCCCGACCTCCAAAACCTTGTGCCGCTCGTTCAGCTTCAGATGATGCGTCATGTAGGCGACGACGAACGGCTGGCTAATCGTCTGTCCGCAGGAGATCGGCAGCGCATTGTCGTCCCAGGCGCGCTCGCGGAAAACCTCGTTCACGAAGATTTCGCGTGGCACCTTTTCGATGGCATCGAGAACCCGCATGTCGCGCACACCCTGGTTGCGCAGCGCCATGATCAACTGGATCTTGCGGGTATCGTCGTTCACTTCGCCTCGAGTTTGCTCCGCAGCGCTTCAATGGCCTCGACCTGCGTGAGGTTGAGATGCAGAGGGGTCACCGATATGCGCTTGTCGAAAACGGCGCGAAGGTCAGTACCTGCCGCCGGATTGCCGCGCTCGCGGTGAAATCCCAGCCAGTAGTAAGGCCGCCCGCGCGCGTCGATGCGCTCGTCGACGGTCAGGTTGTTCTGGTCGCGCCTGCCCTGGCGGGTAATTTCGATGCCCTGCAATTCCTCCGGCCGGCAATCGGGGAAATTAATGTTGAGCAGGACGCCGGGGCCAAGTTCCATGGTCATCAGCTTGCGCACCAGTTCGGGTCCATAATGGTCCGCCACATCGAAATGCTCGGCATCGTTGAACATGCCCATCACCTGCGAAAGCGCAAAGGACTTGAAGCCGAGTGTTGTGCCCTCCATCGCGGCCGCGATCGTTCCCGAATAAGTGACATCGTCGGCGATATTCTGGCCGCGATTGACACCCGAAAGCACCAGGTCGGGATTTCCCGGCATGATCTTGCGCACCGCCATCACCACGCAATCGGTAGGCGTGCCAACAACTTCGAAGCGCCGGTCCTCGATTTTGCGCACCCGGATCGGATCGGACAGAGTCAGTGAATGCGAGGCGCCCGATTGCTCCGCTTCGGGTGCCACCACCCATACGTCGTCCGAAACCGAGCGCGCAATGCGCTCGAGCGTCTCTAGCCCCGGCGCGTGGATGCCGTCGTCATTGGTGACCAGAATACGCATCAGGGCCTCACAATCTTTTCAGCCCCGCCCATATAGGGTCGAAGCACATCCGGAATGGTGACACTGCCGTCGCCATTCTGATAATTCTCCAGAATGGCAACCATGGTTCGCCCGACAGCCAGTCCCGAGCCGTTGAGCGTGTGAACATACCTGGTCCCCTTGCCATCGGCCGGCTTGTAGCGCGCGTCCATGCGCCGGGCCTGGAATTCGCCCAGCTGCGAGCAGCTTGAGATTTCGCGGAATGCGTCCTGCCCCGGCAGCCATACCTCGATATCGTAGGTCTTGCGCGAGCCGAAGCCCATGTCTCCGGTACACAGTACAATCGTACGAAAATGCAGGTTCAGCTTCTTGAGTACCGCCTCCGCACAGGCGGTCATGCGCTCATGTTCTTCGTTGGCCTGTTCGGCGGCAGCGATGGAAACGAGTTCAACCTTGGAGAACTGGTGTTGCCTGATCATGCCCCGTGTATCGCGCCCGGCAGCACCAGCCTCGGCGCGGAAGCACGGGGTGTAAGCCGTCATGCGGATCGGCAGTTGCTTTTCCTCAAGCACCTTCTCGCGCACCAGGTTGGTCAGTGACGCTTCAGCGGTGGGGATCAGCCAGTGCCCGCTGGTGGTGCGAAACAGGTCTTCGGCGAATTTGGGGAGCTGCCCGACCCCGTACATCGCCTCGTCGCGTAGCATGTAAGGCGCATAGACCTCGGTATAGCCGTGTTCCTGCGTTTGCAGATCCACCATGAACTGGGCAAGGGCCCGCTCCAGCCTGGCAAGCTGGCCGGTCAATACCACGAAGCGCGCGCCCGAGAGCTTGGCCGCGGTTTCGAAATCCATCAGGCCCAGCCACTCGCCGATTTCGAAATGCTGCCGTGGCGCGAAGGCAAAGGCGGGCTTCTCGCCCCAGCGCCGGACCTCGACATTTCCGTGCTCGTCGGCGCCATTAGGCACGTCGTCCATCGGCAGGTTGGGTATGACCGACAAAGCATCGGTCAGCTTCTGGTTTAGCTGCCGTTCGCCTTCTTCACCTGACGCGATGAAATCTTTGAGCCCCTGCACTTCAGTCTTGAGAGTTTCGGCCCGCGCCTTGTCGCCGGTCTTCATCGCATCGCCGACTTCGCGCGAAGCCGCGTTGCGCCGCGCCTGGGCTTCCTGGAGCTTCTGGATATGATCCCGCTTGGCCTGATCGAGGGCAATGATTTCAATCGCCTGGGGGCTCAATCCGCGCCGCGCCAGCCCCCTGTCGAAAACGTCCGGGTTTTCCCGGATGAACCTGATGTCGTGCATATGCGATTCCTGTCCCTGCGCATCCCTATAGGGCGGTTGGGCCGTGAGCTTCAAGGAACTCTGCGCTGGCTCGGACATTGCGGCCATGCGCTTGCGCCCCTTGGTGGCGGGATTTTACGCCTTTATAGCTCCGGGCGCATGACAGCTACCGACTCCCAGGAAAATCGCGTCACGGGCATCCTGTGGATGCTCGTCACCATGTTCTGCTTCCTGGCACTCGACGCCATCATGAAGCATCTGCTGCAAAGCTATTCGCTGGTTCAGGTGACCTGGGCCCGGTTCTTCTTTGCCACCATCATCGCGATTCTGGCCTGTGGCCGCCAGCTTCCGGTGATCGCCAGGAGCGGCGCCATTTCCTACCAGGTGATCCGTTCCTTCCTGCTGATGCTGACCACAGGCATGTTCAACGCCGGTATTCGAACCATCTCGCTGGCAACGGCGACGTCGATCATGTTCACGACGCCGATCCTCGTGACCGTGCTTTCGATTCCCATTCTCGGCGAAAAAGTGGGCTGGCGGCGCTGGGCCGGCGTGCTCATGGGTTTCATCGGCGCAATGATTATTGTCAGGCCATGGACGACCGGGGCGGGAGCGCTGGGAATCGGGGTGGTTTTCCTGCTGATCGCAGCCCTGCTCAACGCCAACTATCAGATCTTCACCCGCAAGGTGCGCCTGCACGATCAGCCAATGACGTCGCTGCTCTATACGGCGGCGGCAGGTGCCGTGGTGACCAGCGTGCTGGTCCCTTGGTTCTGGTCATGGCCAACCGCATGGGACTGGGTCTTGTTTGTCGGAGCGGGCCTGATGGGCGGCATTGGACATCTGTGCCTGATCCAGGCGTTTCGCCATGCGCCAGCCTCGGTGATTGCACCCTTTTCCTATTCCTCGCTGATCTGGGCGACGTTGTTTGGCTGGCTGTTTTTCGCCGAGTGGCCGGATCACTGGACCTGGGTTGGCGCCGGCATTATCATCGCCAGTGGTCTTTATATTTTCCATCGGGAGCGCCTGGTTCATGGAGACAGTTAATTTCACCGCGATGAAGGACGGCACGAAGGAGGATTACATTTTCCTGCGTGATTTCGAACACTTACATGACGCGGGGACTGCCGATCGCGTACTGCGCGAAATGCGAAACCAAGAAGACGAAACCCTTCCGGGCTACAAGATCACCCGCCTTGGCCATTCCCTCCAGGGTGCGACCCGGGCTTTTCGTGAAGGCGCCGATATCGACTGGGTTGTCGGCACCCTGCTGCATGACATCGGTGATGGCCTTGCCCCGCAGAACCATGACCGCTTTGCCGCTGAAATCATTAGACCTTTTCTGCGTGAGGAGGTCGTGTGGACGGTCGAGCACCATGCCTCATTCCAGATGTATTACTATGCCCACCACTATGGCTGGAACCAGCATGAGCGCGAAAAATATCGCGATGAACCCTACTACGCCTCATGCTTGGATTTCTGCGAACGCTGGGATCAGTCTTCGTTCGATCCCGACTATCCGACTGAAAAACTTGCCTTTTTCGAGCCGATGGTGCGCGAGGTCTTCAATCGCAAGGCCTATGATCCGGCCGTGATTCAGGCCGGAGTGATCAGGGGGCTTCCGCCGCTTCGCTGATCAGACCAGCAGGTCGTCGATCAGCGCTGCCTTGTTTGTTCCCTCAATTGTCAACTTTTGGCCACCATCGAAGGTGAACACGACGTTGCCATTCACGTTCACCGCCAGAGCCAAAGCCTGGGATACGGTGGTGAAGCCGAAGTCATCGCCGAGCCTGATCGTGTCGATGTTGTTCTGGAAATCGGCGATGCGGTCGTTGCCCGAAATTTCGTTGAAGTAGAATCGATCGCGCCCGGAGCCGCCGCGCAGAATATCGTTACCCGTGCCGCCATTCAGGTTGTCGTCCTGCGCGCCGCCATTGAGCGTGTCGTTATCAGCGCCGCCGCGGATCGTGTCATCGCCGGCCCCGCCATAGAGCTTGTCATTGCCGGCATCACCGTTGATGAAGTCGGCGCCATCGGCTGCACCAGCCGCGAAATCGAGCCGGAATATCTTTCCGCCAAGACTGATGGCGTAGAGATTGCCACGGCCGTCTTCGGCAAATGATGCAATGCTTTGCAGGCTGCCCGCTTGCGACACGATCTGCTCGGTGTGTTCGGTGACATCGACCGCCTTGCCATTCACAATCCGCAGGCTCCAGATCTTGTTGGAGACATAATCGGCGTAGATGTAGCGCCCCTGCATGCCATCCGATGGACCGCGATAGACATAGCCGCCCGTGACGGCAAAGCCGCCATTGTCGTCGTGCCCATATTCGGCGACGAGTGCAGTGAGGTCCGGGCTGTTGGCGGGAGGATTGCCCACGATGCTGTCATCGTAGACTGACGTGCCCTCAAGAACCTTCCAGCCGAAGTTAGCGCCACCTGCACTCAAAGCCTTGAGATAATTGATTTCTTCGCGCAAATCCTGCCCCACGTCGCCGATGTAGAAATCGCCGGTCAGGCGGTCGAAGCTGGCCCGCCACGGATTGCGCAATCCAAGCGCCCAGATCTCGTCGGCACCCGCTTCGCCAACAAACGGATTGCTGCCGGGAATGGCATAATCGCGCGAAGGATCGCCGGCAAAATCATCGCCGTTGACATCGACCCGCAGCACCTTCCCCCATAATTCATCCTTGTTCTGGGCATTGTTGGCGGGGTCGCCGCCCAGTCCTTCGTCGCCGACATTGATGTAGAGAAAACCATCGGGTCCAAACCCGATCCAACCGCCCACGTGATTGCCAGCACCATTGTCATTGTCGATGGTGAGAATGAGATTGCCACTTGCCGCGTCGGCACGGTTCTGATTGGTCGCCGAGCGTTGATAGGCGCGCACTTCGATGTCGTTGGCGGCATTGACCATATAGACGTAGAGCTTCCCATTGCTTGCATAGTCAGGATGGAAGGCCAGCCCCAGCAACCCCTGCTCGCCACTTGTTCCAAGCTCGCTGTCGGCAATGTCGAGAAACGCATTTGCATTGAGAGCACCGGTGACCGCATTGACGATCCTGATGGTTCCGGTGTGCTGCTCGACGACAAAGAGAATATCCGGCCGGCCTGGCGCCGATGTAGCAAAGACCGGGTTGTCGAAAGTGGCAGGACCAACCTGAGTCGCCACGATGCTGCCCGAATTTGCCTGCGTATCGCCGCTGTTGAATCCGAAAATAACGTCATCGCCAGTGCCGCCGGACAACCGATCCCTGCCTTCGCCGCCGGAAATACGGTCATTGCCGAAGCCGCCAAACACCGTATCGGCGCCCGAAAATGCCAGCACCGTGTCATTACCGCCCAGCGCGTTAATGACGTTACTGAACAATGTGCCATTGATTTTATTGGCGGAATTGGTTCCGTCGATAGCCATTGATCTCCCCCTCCATGACGTGTCTTGGCTTGCAGGCTCATGGCCCTTTGCGGCGTCAGTGTGACGGCAGCGCCAGTGGACCCGCCACAATTCTTCTTTTTCCCGCCACACCTTCGCCAACAGTCTCACTGAGTTTTAACGAGGCGGCGACAGGCGACAATGTCAATCGGGAGAGGGAGAACAAGTCGATGACAATGCCCCTGCGAACATGGTGGCACGAACTCAATACCTGGGAGCCCGAAATTGCGCTCGCCTTCTATGGGCGCACGCTGGGCTGGCAATTCGACCCTTCGCCCTTGCCCGATGGCAGCACCTATTGGATCGCGCGCAAGGACGACAAGCCCGTGGGCGGCGTGTTCGAACTGACCGAACCCGACTACAACGGCGTTCCATCGCACTGGATGACCTATATGGCTGTTGCCGATATTTCGCGCGCCGAGGATGACACGTCGAAAGCGGGCGGCGAGGTGATGCGGCCTGCAGCCAAGATACCGGGCGTCGGCAAACTCGCCGTCGTCACCGATTCGACCGGCGCCCTGATCGGCCTGATCGAGCCGGAGAAAGGCCACGTGCTGGCAAACACCGGACACTGATTCTGTGAGGGGATCAGGGGCCGGCCCTTCCAATCGGGGGTGAAGGGCCGGCCCGCTGGCAACATGGGCGCGCGCTGCGTGGACCTTCCCGCGAGCCCGGGTGCGGGGCCATAACGGATCAATGGATATCCTCACGCTTGGCTTTGCGCTGGCCTCTATTTTTGTCGCCGCCATCATCCGTGGGTTTTCCGGCTTTGGCTTTTCGCTGCTCGCCGTCACGTCGCTGTCGCTGGTGATGAATCCGGCCGAGATCGTGCCTTCCATTTTCCTGCTCGAGATCGCCGCCAGCCTTCATCTGCTGCCCGGCATATGGAAGGACATTCACTGGCGCTCGCTCTGGCCGCTGGCCTTGGGTTGCCTGGTGGCAACACCCTTTGGCGTCTGGCTTTTGGCGCACATCGATGCTCCGCCGATGCAGGTGGCGATGGGCCTGTTCGTGCTGGGCGCCAGTTTTCTCCTCTATCGCGGCTTTGCCCTCAAGACCATGCCGGGCACTGCGGCCTCGTTTGGGGCGGGCGCCGCCTCGGGGCTTGCCAATGGGGCCTTCGGCACAGGCGGGCCGCCCGTGGTGCTGTTTTATTTCGCCTCGCCCGCCGGCAACATCGCGGGCCGCGCCTCGCTCATCGCCTATTTCCTGTTCACCGATGTGATCGGCCTTGTGTTCCTGGCGCGGGAAGGCCTGGTGACCGGCGCTGCGGGATTTCGCGCCGCCCTCTATCTGCCGGCCCTTGTGGCAGGCGTCTGGCTCGGCGCGCGCGGCTTCAGCAACGCCGATCCGGCGGCGTTCCGGCGGTACGTTCTGCTGCTGCTCGCCCTGCTCGCGGTTCTGGCCATCGCCAAGGGCTGGATGGGGCTTGCGTGACTTTTGCCTTTATCATGCAAACTATGGCCGCAATCACGCCGCGATTGCTGTTTCGGCGTTGAGTTGCCAAAAACATGCAAAAACACCGCTTTTTGCAAGGGTTTTGTTGCCAAAAACCGTCCAAAACACGCTCAAAAACCGCGAAGTTCGTGCACAAAGAATGCAAAAAACAACGATTCAGGGGGCAAAAAATCGCGGCACATGCCAGTAAATCTGGGCATATGCCAATAAGTGCGATCAAATCATTGGTAAAAAGAGAAAAATGAGAAATAGCTCATTCGCTCTTTACCGAAATTTGTCGTTTAAAACTTCCTCGCCTTTGAAACCAGCAAGTGCCGTCGTCCAGCGAAGCGTAGAGGTTAATTTCCTACCGGTAGAAGTCGGACCTGTTTGTAAGTTTTGTAACTTCAAGAATCCCGAGAGAATGGCACCGTCTCGATTCGATACCTCTGCCATTTTTCACGGTATAAGTCGGATGTCTCCAAATTCTTGTCCAACCAAATCGAAAAAGTTCGATTGCCGCCTTTTGTTCTAGCACCACGATCAAGCCAGGCTCGATGACTGGAGCGAAGGGCCTCACCGGCGATAGACGTTGGAACAAGATAGACCTCAGCCATGTCTCTGCCATTCTTGACAGTCGGTACACTGAACAAGAGAATGTCACTACCTTCAATATCAAGTTGCGCCCGATCAGGATCTTCGTCACTTGCACGAACCTGCAAAGTCCTGTGTAGGCTCGTTCTCAATTGGACCTTCTGACCATCAATCGATAGGTATTGTTGTCCACGTCCTTTTGCGCGATGTAATTTAAGTCCGTGCTCAGCAGCCACGTCAAGGGCAAGGCGGCGGAGTTTGTCTGTATGCTGTGCCATGCCTCTCGCCTTATGCTTGATGAAGAGAAGGCTATCAAAGTTAAATGAAATGTCAAAAAGTTTACATGAATGAATGATTAAGGATTATCGCGATAAATCAAGTAGTTAAAACCATCATGACGTGTGATCTGCGAAAGCTTCATGCAAAACTAGTGACAATGGTCATGGCCGACTTAAACACCTGACCCGAGCAGGCATTAGATCAAAGGACCTCACCCGCTCCGCCATCACGACGCAAATGCCGTCCAGCACCCCACCCAGATTGCGGAACAGGTCTCCATTGTCGATACGATGCACGATGAGTCCGCGCTTCGCGAGATAGGCCGCACGCCTTTCATCATGGGCGATGGCCGCGTCGTCGCTGTGAGTTGCGCCGTCAACCTCAACGACGACGCCATGCTCGTGATTGATGAAGTCGACGATGAATGGCCCCACCGGCACCTGGCGATAGAACTTGTAACCTGCCAGTGAACGATTCCTGAGCGCGCCCCAAAGCTTTGTTTCGCCAGCGGTTGGTTCGCGGCGCATGCGCTTGGCGCGGGCATAGGTGAGTGGCGAAGATGGACGCATGATCTGAGGACGGATCGGGACATGATTTCCGTCGGCTGGGCTGAAGGGACTTCATCCGGCGCTGCGCGCCACCTTCTCCAGGGGAGAAGGGACAGGTCTATCGTCCCCTCTCCACTGGAGAGGGAGGACCATCGCCGCAGGCGATGGTGGGTGAGGTCCCTTGCTTGTTCCGCTCCACGATCACGCCGCTGCGGTTTGCACTTGCTCGGTCTTCGGGAACGGCTTGAACAGCATGGCGATGAGGAAGGCGCCGAGGCCTCTGCCCCAGGCTCCGATATAGAGCCTGCCATAGCTGCCGAACGTGTCGTAGATCAGACCGCCGGCCAAGGGGCCTGTGGCCATGCCGAGGCCTCCCGCCATGGCGGTGCCGCCGATCACCGTGCCCATCATGCGCAGCGGGAAATTCTCGCGCGCCAGCACGGAATAAAGCGGCATGACGCCCGCATAGATGAAGCCGAATATCGCGGCCACCACGTAGAACGCGCCGAGATCGCGCACGAAGAA
>JANMMJ010000266.1:0-3388 GCA_031373255.1 Hyphomicrobiales bacterium | reverse complement strand
ATTGTGCCGTTGATGATCGTGGCCAATGGCGAGTCGATAGCGACCGACACGGCGACCACGAGACCTGCGCCGAGCGCCAACTGCAAATACGAGGAATCGAGCGCACTACCGCCGGCGTGTAGATATCCGAATAGTAGCCACAGCGAGCCTGACACGGCCATGTATGCACATTGAAGCCGGCCGATCGCTGGTACCGTTATCTGAAGGTGTTTCCGGCCGTTCATCACGAAAATGCAGACGACGTCGACGACGAGCGTGAGCAGTAGGGCAACCATGGTGACGCTGAATATAGTGGCGGGCTTCTGTGCTACGGCAGCTGCGCCGCAGATAGAATGGCAAGCCGCAAGTATACGGGGCGCTAGGTGGAACTTCGTTGCGCGTCGTTCCGAAATTGTCTCCTCATCTCGGCACGCCGGCCGTCTAACATCGGCCAACAGTGAGTCCGCAATCCATGAACGCTGGGGTGCAGCGGGCTTGGTCTCGGTGGGTCTGACGAAACGGGAACGTCGCATTTACGCTTCTTTGAAACTAGAGGTTGGGCACATTATAGTTAGGCCACGTTAATGAACAGTTTCAAATGCTTGTGATTTGCTGAGTTCGAAATTCGCGCAGGCTCGATGGAGCGCGACCGCTGACCCGGCTGGCCCAGCACACTCTGTCCTGAAACGTCCGTTTTCGACCCAAGGCGGACTTTTAGGCTGATGGCTGCTAAGCGCCCGGGCCGCCGTGGACGACCATCTTTCGCATACACTACGCAAACCGAGATAAACTTTGAACGCACAAATGAAAATTACATCAGCGCTCTGCGCTTTGGCCGCGGCTTCTTGCGGGCAAGCCACCGATAACAAACCTGATCAGTCCGGCGATGTCATTGCGGCCAAGCCTGCATCCGTCGGTCAGCTTCTGCGTGATGGCAAACCCCAGGCATGTGCTCACCCCGCAGTGCAGCAGATGATTCTCGAACGCGCAGGAGCGAAGATTGTAAGCGAGGTACGCGCTCCCAGCGACTTCACCTATGAAGACCTCGCGCTGGCCAAAGCTACGCTCCCCCCGCAGGTGCTCAGTGGTTTCCGGGCGCTCGCCATTGACCCCCAAACCGGGGAGATACGATGTCAGGTCAACATAGCAACTCCCTTCCAGACAGAAGAACGACCGTATCAGTTCGTGCTGCGCCCATTGCCGGACGCCCCTGATCAGTTCATTCTGGATGGCGATTTCAGTGTTGCAATGGCATTGGCGGCACTTGATCTCCAAACGATGGCGACAGATCTTGCACGCTCGCGAACCCCTGAGCCTTCGCAACCGGTCGTAACCAATGTGGCGGAAGACCCGACTGCGCTAGAAGCGTCAACGAGCGGGCAATCGGCTATCGACAGCGCCCTGCGGAATGCGGATGCCGCCCGTGATGTGCTCGCTAAGGGTGCTGACACTGACAGCTGGGAGCGCCCGTCGATCGACAATGAATTGTAGGCGACATGGTATTTCCTACAAGAATGCGCTCGACGTCCACGCCCTTGGTCGCCGGTTCACAATTGGCCTTACCGGCCTCAAGTGGTTGTCTCCAGAATCAGTTTAACTGTCTCAACAGGCTGCTCCCACATGGGGAAGTGCCCGCTATGCTCAAACCAGGCTAACTGAGAACCGGGGAATGCTTGGCGTGCCCGCTGCGCCTGAGTTGGGAAGCACAGTCGATCGTGGCGACCCCATCCAATAGTAACCCGACCTGCATCGACAGCCGCGGGCCCGGCTTGGGCAGCGCCAAACGCCAAATCTTGAACCAAGGCATCGAATGTCGAGGTATTTGCGATGCAGGTGAGCTCCTTACCGATGAGATCGCCGTCCAGTGCCCAGGGGCGCGCCGCCAACTGAGCCAAGAGCAAGGTCCGGGCGGGGGCGCTTCGGGCGAGCCTTGGCAGTGCCGGTTTGAGGGAGCGCAAAAGCATCCCCGACGCAGAAAGCGTCACCTTGACGAACCGGCGTTCCCACCCTTCCCAAAAACCTCCTGGATCAAGTGCAACGACTGCTCCCGAGCGGCCACGACGGGCCATTTCAAGCACGAGGCGAGCTCCCATGGAGCTACCGACGATGTCAAAACCTGCAAAGTTCTCCTGCAGCAGCCAGTCCTCCAGACTTCTGGCGAGACCATCAAATGTGCCGCTATCATTTTCAGCCGGGCTGTCGCCGTGACCAGGTAGGTCGAGCGCGATCACATCACGATGCTTTGCCAGCGGCTCAATGATTGTGCTCCAGGCATTCCGAGTGCTGCCTAGGCCGTGCACAAGGAGAAGTGGCTTCCCGCATCCGCGGCGATCATATTGAATGGCCATATTCGCCTAACGTGCGATATAGATTGGTGGGGCCACGTCGGAAGCATCGCGCTCATTCATTGCGGCTGTAGGTCGTTGGCAACCTGGCCGCGGCGCCATTGGCCATTTGCCAGCAGGGCTTCAGCAGTGTCCTAAAGCTAAGTGGCCTTCAGCTAGCAGCGATGCGCGATCATTGTTTGTGTGCCGTCTCGGCGGGTGCCCCAGGGGCCCCTGGAGCCCGCAGCGACCCGCCCGGCGGGGGGGGTGGTGACGGGCATCACCCGATCGGCGCTCTGGCAATGCGCGAACGGCTGGCATTCGACGCTTACACTGCAGCGTATGCTGGCATCCGGTCTGCATTATCGGGAATTGTATTTTCCGGCGGAGCAGCACTCACGTCTGATAACGCTAGAGGCTGGGCGAAGGTAGAAATCTCTCGTGACCTATTCGCGACGCAACGCCTCTATATCCTCGATCATTTGCTCTGGGAGACCGGCGTCCATGTCGACAGCGTCGGCCTCTCCGGCTGCAACTTCGCGGTCGCGCTGGTCAAAAAACGCCGCCCGCTTCAGCCGCTTCTTGAGAGAAGCTGAAGGGTTGTCGGCCGTCGGGCCGAGCATGGCGCGGTCCATGTGACTCTCTTCGGAGCCACTGCTTGAATTTAACGTATCATTGTTCATCATTAAACGTAAACGCGCGCAGGGGCTAATCGGGCGCAAGGAATCGGGAACGACACGTTGGATGTCACACCTTGGTGACGCCTCCGTCGGAATGACATCAGGCCAGCATGGCAACTGCAGATGGGTTGGACAAACCTTGCCTCCGAACTCTAGCCCATCGATTTTACCAAACCCGATGTTCCGCTAGCCAGGCTCGATCGTCCGCGTCGCAGCAGCGCGTTTCGTTTGCGGTGGCCGGCACCATGTGTACGACTTTGCTCGTGGGGAAAGCGGCGCTGGCAGCTGCGCCCGCCTTCTCTCGCACCCCGCGCCTTCGGTGTTCTATTTGGCGTTGCCCGAAGCCAAAAGCCCGCTCTCCAATCTCAAATGACATGCACCAAGCTCCTCCAGTCTGTCGCAGTT
>JANMMJ010000261.1:0-2447 GCA_031373255.1 Hyphomicrobiales bacterium | reverse complement strand
GACTGCGAGCAATCTTTGCGCATCGGAGGTGGTGTTGTCCGCCGGACAATTGGAGGCGATTGGAAGACTCGGTACGCTGCTTGAAGGCCCGATGATCTATACGCAGCTTGATAAGGCGGTACTGCGCCTCCTTCAACTTCTGGAAGAACGAAGGCTTAAGGGTGCAGGCCGAAGGGATGCAGCATAAGGGCACGAAGGCTGAAGTCCGGAGAGGGCAGGGATTCAGGCCGAAGGGATACAGGCTTCAGCCTATACCCCTGCACCCCTGCCCCCCTTCAGCCTTTCGCAGGCCGCAGCCGGAGAAACCCAGCGTGCGAATACCGCGGCTAAGACTTTCGATTGCACAGGCTTGCTGATGTAGTCATCCATGCCGGCATCGAGACACCGAGTACGATCTTCTGGTTGAGCATTGGCCGTCATGGCGATGATCGGAATGCGCCGGGGCGGCGCGTCGTTCGTGAAGCGTGAAGCGTATATCGTTCCGGAGTCGGATGCTTCCCGCACCAGAAGCGTTTCACATTTCACGTCTAACGCGTCACACGTCTTTCGTATCTCATCTTCCGCTTCACGCTTCACGCTTAACGCTTCACTCACCGAAGACGCTTCACGTCTTCTAATTTCCGCCGTTGCGGCAAAGCCATCCATTTCCGGCATCTGGCAATCCATGAGTACCGCCGCATAGTCAATCCGCCCGAGCGCCTCGAGCGCCTCTTTACCATTGGCCGCCACATCCACCCGATACCCCAACTTCTCCAGCATTCGGGTCGCCACCTTCTGGTTGATGACATTATCCTCGGCGAGCAGAATCTTGATGGCGCCCTGGGTTTTTGCTTCGGCCAAACTATGGCGTGTGATCAACGGGGCCGGCGTGGCCGTTAGGGGCGGAGCCATCACGGCGAGGAGGCACTCATAGAGGCGCGACTCATGTATCGGTTTGGTCAGGTACGCGGCATAACCGGCTGTCAGCGCCGCCTGGGCATCGCCACGCTGTCCCTGGGACGTCAAGAGAATGAGCCGGCTGCGGGCAAGCACCGGGTCGGCCTTAATTGCCCGGGCCAGTTCAAAGCCGTCCATCCCGGGCATCTGCAGATCAATGATGGCGAAGTCGCAGGCGGTGCCCTCCGTAGCGGCAGCGCGCAAGCAGGCCAAGGCCTGCAAGCCGTCTTCTGCCAGCCGGCACTGGACGCCCCATTTCATTGCATACGATTCCAGAATGCGGCGATTGGTGGCATGGTCATCCACGATACAGAGGCTGTGCCCGCGCAAATCCTGTAACGTCCGATCGCCGACCGATGATACGCCGGGCGGCTGGGTGGCGAGGGACAGCGTGAACCAGAACGTACTGCCCGCTCCCACCTGACTCTCCACCCCGATCTGGCCCCCCATGAGTTCCGTGAGCTGTTTGCAGATGGCGAGCCCCAACCCTGTGCCACCGTACTTGCGCGTGGTCGAGTTGTCGGCCTGGCTGAAGGAATGGAACAGGCTACCCTGCGCCTCCGGGGACAGGCCGATGCCGGTGTCTTGGATCTCGAACCGCACCGTGACCGAGTCATCGGCGGAACCCGCCAGAGACACAGAGAGCACGACTTCGCCCTGAGCCGTAAACTTCAGGGCATTCGACAGGAGGTTCATCAGAATCTGACGCAGCCTCCCGGGATCGCCACGGAGGGCGGAGGGAACGTTCGCATGGACCAGGCAGGCCAGGTTCACCCCCTTGTCGGCAGCGGACTTGGCTACCAAATCCAGCGTTTCGTCGACCGCGTTGCGCAGGTCAAAGTCGATGATTTCCAAGGACAGCTTGCCGGCTTCAATTTTTGAAAAATCGAGAATGTCGTTGATGATCATGAGCAGGTGCTCCCCGCTGCTGCGGACAGTCTCGGCAAAATCCCGTTGCTCAGGCGTGAGATCGGTATCCAGCAGAAGACCGGTCATGCCGATGACGCCATTCATGGGGGTGCGAATCTCATGGCTCATGGTCGCCAGAAAGGCCGCCTTGGTTTTGACCGCTGCCAACGCCAAGTCGCGGGCAATGGTCAGCTCCTGGTTCTTCTCCATCAGGTCACGGGACGCCTGTTTCAGAGCCACCTCGGCCTGCTTCAATTTGGTGATATCGCGATTCGTCCCCACTACCCATTCCGCGCTGTCCTCTGCGTCGGGCCTAACTGCCTCCACTGCTTGAATGACACGCACTGCACAGTCACTGCGCCGACGTATTCGGAATTCACGTGTGCTCTGCCCTTTGCGGCGAACCATATCCTGTATTATGGCTTCTTGTTCCGGTAAATCTTCCGGAATCACAGTCTCACTCCAATCCGTGTAATCTATAACACCATCCGTTGTCGGCGGAGTTCCATAGAGGTGGAACATCTGATCATCCCACCGAACGCGGTTTGTCCGGGTGTTCCACTCCCAGATCCCTACCTCTGTTGCCTTGAGCGCCAGACTGA
>JANMMJ010000241.1:0-20690 GCA_031373255.1 Hyphomicrobiales bacterium | reverse complement strand
AAAGGTGATGTTGAGATCATCGTTGTCGACAATGGTTCGTCGTCATTGCCGGAGGAGATATGTTTGCCTTGGAGCAACGTCCGTCTGATTGCTGAATCAGAGCCAGGTCCAGGACCGGCGCGCAATCGTGGCGCAGCTTCTGCAAGAGGCGAGTTGCTGGCCTTCATCGATGCCGATTGCGAAGCAGACGCCAATTGGCTCGCAGCCATCGAACACGCCTTCAGCAACGGCGATGTTCAGGTTATCGGCGGTGATGTGCGCACCAGGTATGTAAACTTGGACAAGCCGAAGTTTCATGAGCCCTACGAGGCGATCTATTCATATCGCAATGACGAACATATCGCCGAGGGCTTTTCGGGCACCGGCAATCTCGCGATGCGGCCTGAAGTCCTGTCACGTGTTGGCGCCTTCGGCGGCATAAACATCGCGGAGGATCGCGATTGGGGATTGCGGGCAGGAGCGCTTGGCTATGCCATTCGCTACATTCCGGAAATGATCGTCTACCACCCGCCACGGCCCAGTTTCGCCGATCTGATCCTGAAGTGGGATCGGCACATCAGCCATGACTATGCAGAAATTAGCGGTTTCGGAGGCCGTGTCCGCTGGCTGGCGCGGGCCGTGGCGATAGCCGCTTCGCCCATCGCAGAATTGCCGAGAGTCCTGACGTCAAAACGCGTAAAGGGTGCGTGGGAACGTTTGCTCGCCTTCGCCTGTCTGGCCCGTATCAGGTTTTACCGCACCTGGCGCATGCTTGGCCTTCTGGTTGCCGGAAGTAGCGACAAATACGCGAGTTCGTGGAACCGCCGCTGACTCTCAGCGATAGATCCGCGCCATGGCCGGCTCTTTCTTCAAGTCCTTCATCTTCTGCTTTTTCGATGAAATCGAAGTGTCGCGGGCAAATTCGCTGCCGTAGATGCTCACCCTGCCGATGCTGTGATAGTCCAGTGGTGTATTGGCGATATCGTCGAGGTCGAACAGATTTCTCATGTCGACAATCACCGGTCGCTTCATGGCGGCACTCAGCTTCGCAAGGTCAAGCGATTTGAATTCCGGCCATTCGGTGAGCACAACCAGCGCGTCAGCATCCTGTGCTGCGTCATAGCCATTGCCGCTCCACTTCACGTTGGTAAAAACGAGTTTCCCCTGTTCCTGGGCAGCTGGGTCGTATGCCTGAACGAACGCGCCAGCTTTCTGCAGGGCGGGGATCAGCGTTATTGCTGCCGAATCGCGGATATCGTCGGTGTGGGCTTTGAAGGCGATCCCAAGGATACCAATTCGCTTTCCTTGCAACGTTCCGCCCGAGACTTTCTTGATCCGGTCGGCGAGCCCGCGGGTCCGCCGTTCGTTGGCTTCTATGGTCGCCTCGATCAGCGTGGTGGGTGTCCCAGCCTGGCGCGCCGTGGCAACCAGTGCGCGCGCATCCTTCGGGAAGCACGAGCCGCCGAAGCCCGGGCCTGGCTGCAGGTAATGCAGCCCGATTCGGTGGTCGAGGCCCATGCCATAGGTGACTTCGGTAATGTCGGCACCGACGGACTCGCATATGTCCGCAAGCTGGTTGACCAGCGCGATCCGCATGGCGAGATAGGTGTTGGAAGAATACTTGATGACTTCGGCGGCTTCGTTCGACGTCACCACGAGAGGCACGCCATCTTCGGTCAGGGTTTCATAGAGCACGCGCATGTATTGCTCGGCCCGAACCCGCCTGACGCCGACGATAATGCGGTCCGGCTCGAAAAAGTCCTGAACGGCCGACCCTTCCCGCAGAAATTCGGGGTTTGAAACGATATCGAATTCTACTCCCGGCTTGGCTTTCCGGATGACATCGGAAATCTGCCGTGCCGTTCCAACCGGCACCGTCGATTTGGCGACAATAACGGTATAGCCCTGAAGGTGTTCGCCTATCTCTTGCGCGGCCTGAAGCACGAAACTGAGATCGGCTCCCTCTCCGCTGCTTCCGATGGGCGTACCCACGGTGATAAACACGATGTCGGCTGCGCCGACGACATTTGCCAGGTCGGCTGAAAAGATCAGGCGCCCTTCGGCAACCGAGTGTTTGACGATTTCTTCCAACCCCGGCTCATAGATGGGAATGATCCCTTTTCTGAGCTTGGCAATTTTCGCGGTGTCTTTGTCGACACAAACAACTTCAAAACCGATCTTGGCGAGGCAGGCACCCGTGACAAGACCGACATAACCAGTTCCGACGATAACCACTTTCATGGAAAGCGCACTCCAAGTGACTCACTGCTTCAGTTTTCTGCTGCGCCGCTATTCAGCAGATAAATTCATCATCCTTCTGTAGAGAACTGAAGACGGAGAAATTTACCCCTGCGCCAACAAGCAATACTTGAAGTAAGAGATTCCTGTAACCGCCTAGTCATCGTCTTTGTTCCCCGGTAACTCGATCTTAATGACTTTTGCAACCGTGGCAAGTAGCACAATTGGCACAGTTATGCACCAAATAAGGCCTATCCGGCCCCGAAGCTGTTAATTTATGGTTATTTTTATGAAATCAGAAGTTTTACTTCGGCCATGAGCGGGATGCTGGCAAGAATGGCCTTGCCAGCATCAGGAAAAGCGTATTCTGGCCGTAACATAAGGTGTGGCAGCCAGGCAGGGCGTGCCCGGCCGTCCGGCAATTTCCTAGAGAATGAAATCTCCGGCATTTAGGGCCGCCGCCGACAAACCGGTCAGCTCGATCGTCATTTCGGCCGTTCCGGTCCCGCTGGTGTTGATCTCAACGATCGCATCCCCGCTCGAATCGACAACCCGCACTTGACCGGCTGCCGTAAAAGCGCCGGTGACAAACGAAAACGAATCATTGGCACCCCCGGCAATGGCGTCGATCCCGGATAGATCGATTCTGTCCATGGTCGTCGCCAGTGTCCCGGCATCAAAGTCGGTGATGACGTCCCTGGTGGTTTCGGTTACCCCTGAATGCGAAACAGCATTGTAGTCGAAGGTGTCATTGCCGCCGCCGCCGCTCAGCGTGTCCACCCCTGCATCGCCGCTGATCGTGTCATTGCCGAATCCACCCCGAAGCACATCATTTCCAGCACCGCCGCCAAGCTTGTCCCGGCCGCCCTGTCCGTCGATCGTATCCGAGCCCTGGCCGCCATTGAGAGTGTCATTGCCGATGCCCCCAGCGAGCTTGTTGGCTGCCGAGTTGCCAGTAACGCGGTCCGCGCCGCTGCCCAGATTAACTCTCTCGAAGTTCACCGCAGTCTGCCCGCCAAAATTGGTGACACCGGTCGTCATGTTCAAAGAATAGTTCTGGGTGATATTCGACAGATTGAGGGTATCGATGCCCGTACCGCCATTCATTGAATCGGCGCCGAGGTTAGAGGCGATTGTATCATTTCCGGCACCGCCGAAAATCGTATCGCGGCCGTTTCCGCCAATGATCGAATCATTTCCCGAGCCGCCTTCGATGTAGTCGGGTGATGCTGAGCCGGAGGGATCGGCTTTGGTCATGGCATAGATGGTGTCGTTTCCGAGCCCGCCGATGAGCCGGTCGCCGTTCAGGCCGCCCTGGATCAGGTCATTGCCCGAACCTGCGATGACAGTATCGTTGCCGTCGCCACACAGAAACCTGTCCCCAGATGCATCTTTGAGGAGGAAACTACTGCCGCCTGTAAACCCCTTCAAATTCCCATTGTTCGCATTGGCAACGTTGTCGCCGCCGTTTCCTGTAAATGTCGCCATGTCAGCGAATCTCCGTATTTGAATTTCTGTTTGAACCAGCCGGCATGCGGCAAGAATGCACGCGGCGTTGACGTTTCATTGGGGGTTGTTTGACAGACGGGGTCCCAAGCGGTGATCGATAGAACTCACCTGACCCACGAAAATGGTATCAATGTGACTTTAATTTACGCAACCAACGCTTGAGGCGATCTGACCGGTTGAACTCACGCCATGCAAATCACCAGAATTACTCATATCACACGCCCATCTCAATTCATGGTAGCAACTCCCCGCACCAGCGTCAAATAGTGTCGCGCGATCAATGTATTGCACTGTTGCCGCAGGAATGCATTTGCCGCAGCTGCCTAGGGCTGCTTGGCCTTCGCCGCCTGTAAATCCGCCAACGCTTTGGTTGCAACGCTGCGTTCATTGTCATTGACCGCATGCTTGAGGGCAAGGTCGAGCTTTTCCGCGGCCTTGTCCAGTTCTCCGGTTGCCAGGTAAACCACGCCAAGATGGTAGTTGGTCAGCGATTGTTCGGGCAACTGCGTTGTAGAGGCTTCGAGCAGGCTTCTTGCCTCTTTGTCGTCTCCGCGCAGATGCAGGATCCAGCCCAGTGTATCCTTGAACTGGGGAACCGGAGAACCGCGCAGAATGGCCGCTGCTGACGCCGCCTTCTCGAGTGCGGCGGGATCGTCGCTTTGATGGTCTGAAACCAGGCTGGCGTAGTTGTTGGCAGCCAGCATCGAGCCCGGATTTATCTCAAGCAATTCCCGGTAGGTGCTGATTGCATCGTCGAATTTGTTCTGCTGCTCCTGGACACTGGCGAGGGCAAATTTGAGATCCTGGTTGCCGGGCACGGCCGCCAAACCGGCATTGATCGTCTCGATCGCTTTTTCCAGTTCATCCTTCTTGATATAAAGATCCGCCAAAGCCCTGTACCCAATGGTTTTCTTGCCATCCTTGGCAATCGCCGCCTCGAAGTTTTCCTGTGCGGCGTCCATCTTGTTCAGGCTCACCTGAACGGCCCCTTTGAGCACCAGTGCTTCGACATTTGACGGATCGCCGCTCAGCACGGTCTCAAGAAACTGATCTGCCTCCTGTGCCCGTCCGGCCTTGAGATAGGCGCGCACCAGCGCGAATTTGGTCTGGGCCAGATTCGGCGCCGCCGCCTTTGCATTGAGCAACACCTCGATACTCTGGTCGAGGCGGTTCTGGCCTGCCAGCGAGGCAGCGGTCAGTTGATCGGATATCTCGCTATTGCCTGCCGCCTTCTTGATGGCCTCTGCCAGCACCTGCGCACCCTGCCAATCCTGCTTGCGCAGCTTGAGGTCGGCCAGAAGGGCGAGGGCCGGCACATTATTAGGCGCGGCCTCTGCAACGTCGGCGAGCAGCGTTTCTGCCCGTTCGGCATTGCCGCGCCGCAACAGGAACTGCGCGTAGGAAAGCCCGGCCGCCGCGTTGTAGCTCGACTCGCGAAAGCCATCGGAAAACTCCTTGTCGGCCAGCTCGATTGAACCAGTACGTTCGTAAACTGTTCCAAGCAATTGATGAAGCTGGAGATTTCCGGGAGATTCGTTAAGCGCCTGACGCAGAACCTCAATCGATTCCTCAAGTTTTCCCTGGGCGATTCGGATTTCCGCCTTTTGACGCAACGCCTCGACATTATGGCTATCCTTGGCCAGTGCCGAGGCGATGAGCGCATCTGCGCCGTCAAATTGCTTTGCCGCGACAAGAATACCCGATTTCTGCAGCATGGCCTCGATGCCGTCAGGCGTGTCCGCCTTGCTGCCGATCACCGTGTCAAGAATTGCCGTTGCCTTGTCGGCATGCCCCTGCTGGACAAAAAGCTGCGCCAGCGCCGATTGATAGGGCCAGACGGCCTTTCCCGTCTCGATGAGCCGCTTGAGCTCGCTTTCGGCATCAGCGTCGCCCTTGATTGACGCAATGAAAGACACGAGGTTCAAGCTCGATTCGGCATCTTCGGGCTGTGCGGCGGCAATGTTCCGCAATTCGCGTTCGGCATCCTCATTGCGCTTGGCTTTTACATAGATACCGACCAGGGCCTTGCGCAGGCTCACGTCCTGCGGCGAAAGCTCGACCAGCTTGAGCAAGACTGCTTCCTGTTCGCCTGGCCGTCCCAGCTTTTCCAGCAGCTGCAGCTTGAAGAACAGGACCGTGGCGGCTTGCGGCGAAGCTTTGAGAGCATCGTCGACGATCTTCAGCGCGCCATCGCCGTCTTTGCTGTCGGCCCTTTCGGCCGCAAGCACCACAATGGCATCGGCATTCTTTGGATCCTTGGCAAGAACCGCCTTGGCTTCGGCAGCGGCCCCCGCCTTGTCACCCGAGCGGAGCAGTGTCGCCGCTTTCAGGACTCTGGCTTCGACATCGTCCGGATTCTGTTCGGTTGCGATTATGACGTGTTTCAGTGCCTGCGGCGCGTCTCCGGCAAGCAACAGGAACCGGGCGAGCGCCAGGCGGGCAGGGAGGTGCTTTGGATTGTTCTCGAGAGCCTTTGTCAGATCGCCGGCGACAAGGTTCCAATTCTTGTTGTTCTCTTCCACCTTCGCCATGCCGAACCACGAATTGGCGTGATCTTCCTTCAGTTTGAGGGCATTGCGGAATTCGATGGCGGCCTTCGCATAATCCTTCTGGTCCAGATATTTCTTGCCGCTCTCGTAGTAGGAATCGGCGCGCTCCTCGGGTGTGCTGCAACCGGAAAGGCTGATTGAGGCCAGGCCAAGCGACAGGGTAATCGCGGCGATTTTCAACATGCGAGAGCGCATTGGCTGTAGACTGGCCCGGCTGGCCATTTGTCCGCTTCCGAAACGATGGGTTGGCAATATCAACTCCTTTGGCGTTTTCCGCCGCTTCAATTTTCGGTCTCGCGCTGCGAGGCAACGCACCATTTCGGCTTAGGGCGGCACATAGGAGCCCAGTTCCTTCAAGAGTATGCCGGCGAACCCTTGAAGCCGCCGCTCCGCCGATTCCGCGTCGGTATTTATGGGAGTGGCCAATCTGACCAATGCGCCGTCGCTCCGCCGGCGTACGACCGCATCCCAGACGGTCAGCAGCTTTGCGGCATAGTCGTTCGCAACGCGCCGTCCCCGTTGTTCAAACCAATAGTAAACCAGCTGCCTCTGAAGCCCCTTTTGGATGATGGCGCGATTGACCTGGAAACCTTTGCCATCCTGGTTTGGCAAATTGATGTTGACCTGGGACCAGTTTGAAACTTCCCAGCCCCCGGCGGGAATGCACACTTCCGGGGAATGGATGCCGCTGCCGTTGGTCTGCGAAAGATAGTACGAAACCAGCAGGTTGATCGGCGGCTCGCTTGCGCCGCCAGCATAATCCGCCATCAGGTAATCATCTGCCCCGAGCACCAGCAGGATGTTTTGGTCAAGGAATTGCCGCTTGCCCTGCATGTCTCCCAGGGTGAGCGGAAAATTCGCCAGTTCACGCCGCTCGATTGCTTCCGGAGTGCGCTGGCTGAATGCGAAACTGAGCATGGCGAAAACCGTCAGAATTGCCGCTGAGGCGGCCAGGCTGCCGCCGGTCGAATGCAACGTGGTTGGATGGGTTTCGGGAATGAGCCCGGTTGCCGGCATGTCGATGATAGGGCGGCTTCGGTCTGCGCCTTTGGTAAAATAGCGAACCGTGTAGGCCACCGCATAAAGCAGCACCAGGCAGGCGATGAAAACCACCCAGCCTTCAAAGAAGTGCAGAAAACCCTCGGCTTGTGCGTTTCCGAAATAGCTGACGAGAACCGCGACAACCGCGATCCGGATACTGTTCATCAGGATGGTGATGGGGATCGAAGACAGGAAGATGATTGTCTTGCTGAGAGTTTTTCCCTCGTAGAGTATCGCGAAGAGAAACCCGAAGCTCATCAGCGGAAACAGATAGCGCAATCCGCTGCAGGCCTCGGCTACCTGAAGTTGATAGATGCCGAGATCAATGATGTTTCCGTCCAGGAACACCGGGATGCCCAGCAGCTTGACCATCGCTACACCAATCTCGGACGACAGGAACTGCAGGCGGATTGAAAGTGGCCAGTAGATTGCGTTCGGCAAGGGCAGCATGAACCAGAGGTAGGCCCAGGCTGGCCAGGCGAGAAAACTGCGCTTGAGCCCGAAAACGGCAAGAAAAACACCTGCAATGCTTATAAGTAATCCATAGGTTATGATGTCGGGAATACTTGAGAGATTGCCCAGGAGGCCAAGTGCGGCCCCAATGGCCACCAGTGCTGGCCCAAGCCATCTTAAGCGCTCGGGTTCTGCACCGGCTACCGGTTTATTCCGCCATCCCAGCAGTACGAGGTACAACGCAAGTGGCAGGATGAAATAGCCGTGGCTGTATTCGGGCTTGCTCCAGGCCTCGAGAAGTGAGCCAAAACCGGCCCAGAAGAGAAAAATGCCGGCAATTATCGCCACTGCAAGCACCAGCATGTAGCGCTGCCAGGGAGACGCTACCGCTGCATTTGCCGGTTCGGCAGCTGATTGCCACATTTTACTCATGGGTGGATGTCATCAATCCCGAAACGAAACAAAAATTGGTTCAACGTAGCACAGGTTAGATTTGCCGTGCTGGGCAAATACATGAAGGCATTTAGGCAAAATCTGGACTTCTACAATCGAATATTGCTCACCGGCGGAGTTTCGAACCCCTTAGGACAAAGCAATGTGCAATTCAACGGCCAGCTCCATCGCCGTGCCTTAGTTCCAATCTGGAGTTGCCCGGCGGCGTGGCATTCGAGCCTTTTTCACGCTGGCGGGCGAAAATTTAATATTGCGCGGAATTTTTCCTGAAAACTCCAAGTTTTCCCGGTAAAGCACCGTCTTAGGCATGAATGATGCAGGGAAACAGGTCTTTGGAATTGTTGAAAGCGCCCCGATGAGTTAATTGGCCCCGCAGGGCGCGATGTAGAGTTGCAGTTATATGTGCATGAGAATGACGAGCGAATGACCGGTGGGATTGATCTAAAATTTCTATTGAACGCGGCGCGGAACAGGATGTGGTACTTTCTGGTGCCTTTTCTGACCATCGCTGTGGCGGGCACGCTGATTGTTCTGTCCCTGCCGGCAATTTTCACGGTCGAGGCCAAGATTCTCGTGGAATCGCAGCAGATTCCAACCGACCTGGTAAAGTCGACTGTTACCGCAATGGCCGAGGAGCGGCTGCAGGTCATCGAGCAGCGCGTCATGACGCGCGACAATCTTCTCTCCCTGGTTGAAAAATTCGGCCTCTTTGCCCACCGGAACGACCTGTCGCGCTCGGACATCGTGGAGTTGATGCGGGCCAGGGTGGCAATTGAACCCCTGAGCCTCAACTTCGCCACCAACACGCAGCGCGCCAACTCTCTGGCCATCGCCTTCGCCACCAAGTTTGACTATGAAGTGCCGGATACGGGCGTCAAAGTCGTCAACGAACTCGTGACTTTCATTCTGAACGAGGACGCCCGCTCGAGGAACAGCCGCGCCACCGAAACCTCGCGGTTTCTGGATCGCGAAATTCAGCGGCTCTCGGTCGAACTGAAAACCGTCGAATCCCAGATCGCCGACTTCAAGCAGCAGAACCGTGACGCTCTGCCGGAGAGGCAGGATCTCAACGTCAGCCTCCTCTCCAAGGCGGAACAGGAGATTTCCGACCTGCAGCGCCGGCTGGTCGACAACGACGAGCAGAAGCGCCTGCTGGAATTTGAATCGAGCCTCAAGAGCTCCGTTGGCGGATCGGGATCGTCGGTGTCGCTCATTTCGATTGAAGACCAGTTGAAGAAAGCCCAGACCGAATACGCGACAAAAAAAGCGATCTACGCCGAAAATCACCCGGAGATGCGGACCCTGAAGCAGGCGATTGCGTCGCTGGAGCAGCAACTGGCTGAGAGCCAAACGGGCTCGGTAACCGATGTAAATTCGGGCAGCACTATCCAGTCGCTCGAAGCACGGGTTTTCACCGAAAAGATAGCAGCGCTTGATCGTGGCAAGTCCGCCTTGAACGAACAGTTTGGTGCCGCCCGTTCCGCCGCCGACAATCTTCGCGCCGTTCTGGCGAAGTCATCCGAGATCGGCACCGCACTTGCCGAAATGGATCGCAAGCGCAACGGCCTGCAAAAGGCACTCGACGAAATCTCAGAAAAATATGCCCAGGCCCGGCTTGGCCAGCAGCTTGAAGCAGATCAGCAGGCCGAGCGCTTCGAAGTGCTGGAACAGCCAACCCTTCCGCAATCGCCTTCCAAGCCCAAGCGTCCGGCACTTCTGGCAATCGTTTTTGCTCTGGCGACCTTGGCCGGCGCGGGGATTTCAGGCGGCGCCGAATTGCTCGACAACACCATCAGGCGAAGCCGCGATCTGACCAGCAAGCTGAACCGCCGGCCGATTGTCATTGTGCCGCATATCAGCACCCGGCTTGAAGAAAGCCAGAAGAAGAAGCAATTCATCAAGAAGTGGCTGGCGGGATTGATCATTTTTGCTTTGATTCTCGCCGCTATCCATGTGTTTTACCGTCCCCTTGACGTGCTCTTCTACAGATTAATGGCGGAAACCCCATGGTTCTGATTTATCGATTTTACGGAATAGGCTGAAATATCAATGGATCCGATCAAGAAAGCCATGGAACTGGCGAGGGCCAGGCGAGGCCAGGTGCCAATGGCGCCAGCACCCCGCGCAAGCATTCCCGTGGGGGCCGCGCCGCGTGCACCGCGCACCCCGCAGCCGGTCAAAATCCCTCTGTCAGCGTCAGCTCTCAAGCTGCCTGCGATCAATCTCGATCTCAGCTATCTCGAATCCATGCGCATTGTGGCGCATGAATCGTCCAACCCGCTGTCCTCGAGCTTCGATGTTCTGAGGACGACGGTGCTGCAGGAAATGGAAGCGCAGAACTGGCAGTCTATTCTCATCACGTCACCTTCGCCCGGATGCGGCAAGACGGTTTCCGCCATTAATCTTGCGTTCAGTATTGCGAGGCAGGAGGGCCGAAAGGTTATTTTGGCCGATTTCGACCTCAGGAAGCCCATGGTTGCCAGCTATCTGGGCTTCAAGCCTGCCAAGGGCGTGGAGTACGCCGTGACGGGCAAGGGCGCGCTGCAAGAGTGCCTGACCGTGGTGAAGGCCGGCGGCGCCGAGCTCACCGTGCTTGCCAACACCGGCCACGTCCGCAATCCGGCGGAGGTCATCGCATCCCGGCAGATGAAGAACCTCCTGAACGAACTGAAGGCAACCGGCGGCAACCCGATTGTCGTTGTCGACAGTTCGCCCATGCTGGTCAGCGACGATGTTCTGGCCTTGCTCCCGCAGATCGATTGCGTCATTCTCGCAGTGGCTGAAAAGATTACCACCATACCGGAGGTGGAGACCTGCGAGCGCCATCTCCAGGCCAGCAATTATCTCGGTATCATTCTCACCAAGTCACATGAAAAAAGTGACGGTTATTCCTATTATTGAAGCCCCCACGTGAAACCAGAAACATTCCGGGCGGGGAGCAAACTCCATGTATGAGCAGTTTTACGGGCTGACCGAGAAGCCCTTCGCCATGCAGCCCGATCCCGCATACATGTATTGGGGCAGGGGCCACAGCATGGCCTACACCATGCTGGAATACGGTGTTCTGAACAATATCGGCTTCACCGTCATCACCGGAGACATCGGCTGCGGCAAGACCACGCTGGTGCGCCTTCTCCTCGGCCAGCTCGACGAAACCGTGACCGTCGGCCTGCTGTCCAACACCAGGATCGCCGAGGGCGAATTGCTGCGCTGGGTCATGCTGGCGCTCGGGCAGCCCTTCGAACAGACCTCGACCATTGCCCTGTTCCGCGACTTCCAGAACTTCCTCATTGAGGAATACGCCAATTTGCGCCGCACCGTCCTCATCGTGGACGAGGCGCAGAACCTCAGCATCAATACGCTTGAGGAATTGCGCATGCTGTCCAACATCAACGCCGAAAAGGACCAGTTGCTGCAGATTGTCCTGGTTGGCCAGCCGCAATTGCTTGATCTGTTGCGTTCTCCCGAACTGGTCCAGCTGGTGCAGCGCATATCGGCGGATTTCCATATTCTGCCGCTCAACCATACCGAAACCTATGAATACATGCAGCATCGCCTGGCCATGGCCGGCGCCAAGACGGAACTGTTTTCGCCGGCGGCCGGTGGCCTGATCGCCAAAACCAGCCATGGCGTTCCGCGCATCATCAACATGCTGAGCGATACCGCGCTGGTCTATGGCTATGCCGCGGGTGCTGCGCAGATTACCGCTGCGATCGTCCAGAACGTTATCGACGACAAACGCCGCTATGGCCTGTTTTTCGGTGAACCGGAAAAATGGTCGCCCACACGGTCGCTCCTGCCACCTACCGGTTGAGCAAGTGCTGGCCCGAATGGGGAGGGAGAATAAATTTCTGACGGAAAGGAACCGGAAGGCCGATACGGCCGTTCAAAAACCGTTGAGAACTGCTTCGAGCTATTGTGCCAAAACAGGAATTAGGGCAGGTTATGTGCGGTTTTGGTGTATTTTTGAGGAAAAGAAAGCCGGACTACTGCTTTACGCGGTGGGAAAGGGTTCCGAAGTCTCGAAAATGAAGAAATCTGCTAAACTTTGTTTCTAATCTTGTTGACACCTCACTCGACTCGTGATTGTATAGCATGAGATGTGGATCGAAGTTTTGGAATTCGGTTGTAACTTTTAGCCCGAAGGGGGATATTATGCGGAAGTTAGTTGTACTCGCACAGGCGTTGATCGCATGGGCAATGTTGAGCTCTGCGGCGTCTGCCGTAACGCTCACCCCCGGCGATTCAGTAGTTCTCGGTTCAGGATCGTTCTATGACGCGGATCGCCCGACCATTGCGGCGAACACTGCAGTCAATGACATTTACACGTTCACCGCTGCAGCAGTTTCGGCAATCTATCAGTCGGACGGCGTATTCAACGGCGGTGCTTATTCGATTTCGAACCTCACTCTTACCTGGTTCGACGTCACTGCGGGCGCGAATGCGCAGGTCAGCGGCATCACCAACCCGAACGGCTTCAACACCGGCCCGGCTACGGAAACGATCGCTCTGGTCATCGGTCACGTTTATAACCTGATCGTTACTGGCACGACGAACGCGGCTGGTGGCGGTTATAACCTTCAGATCGCCAGCACGGTATCTGCAGTTCCGCTCCCGCCCGCAGCAATCCTGCTGGTCACGGGTCTGATCGGTGCGGGCTTCGCTTCACGGCGCAGGAAGGTCTAATAGCTCCTTCCAAAGGTTTCGAGAAAGCCCGGCTTTGGCCGGGCTTTTTCTTTTGGGGCGATGCTTTTGACCAGTCTGCCACGAGTGCACGTCTCTGACGCGATACAAGTTCTGGGCGTCAGTGATTGGAGTCAGACCCCGTCTGCACAGAGGGGCGGGGATGGGCAGGAGCCTAATGAGCCTTGCCTGCCACGAACTCGCTGAGAATAGTGCGAGCAAGGATTTTGATATCGAGCAGGAAGCTCTGCTGCTGCACATATTCGACATCGAGTTCCAGCCGCCTGATGGCGGCCTGCTGGGTCCACATGGGCCCGCGGCAGCCGGAAACCTGGGCCATGCCCGTAATCCCTGGGCGGACGCTGTAGCGGCTCCGGTAGGCGGGCCGCATGGCCAGCGTTTCGAAGCAGGTATCGTCGATCACCGTATAGGGCGCATGCGGCCTGGGACCGACCAGCGACATATCGCCGGCCATCACGTTGAAGAGCTGTGGCAACTCGTCCAGGCTGGTGTGCCGCAGAAATTGGCCGAAGCGCGAAATCCGCGTGTCGTTCCTGCGCGTCTGGCGGATCAGGCTGCCATTCCTGTCACATACCGACATGGTGCGGAACTTGATGATTTCGAAGAGTTCAAAGTCGCGCCCGTGGCGCAATTGCCGATAGAAAACCGGCCCCGGGCCACTGAAGCTCACCGCCGCGGCGATCGCCACGAACACTGGAGACAGGGCCACTAGGGCAAGGCTGGCGAGCGCCACATCAGATCCACGCTTACCATATTTCAACCAGAAGCTGGTCCGCTGGCCTTCGTTGGAGAAATCGAGAGCTTCGGCACCGCCGCCAACACGCCGCTTCTGTGGCGAATTTCGCCCCATTGAAGGGCCGCTCGCATCTCGATCGGCAAAACTCATGATGGATCACGCCCCCGCATACAGACATGCAGCAATGTTTCCGGCCTATCACACCGCTGCAACCCGATTATCCGACACTCGCCTGAATTGTGCAAGCAATTCATAAGCTTTTATTCAACTTGGAGATTAACGGCGCCGATCCGATAGGGTTCCTTGCGGCTCAAACGCATGTTTTAACGGCAAACTGCTTATTCAGTTGGATTGAAGTACAATTGCGCATATTTAGCTAGTTTTTGAGCGAGTTGTCACCCGCTGGGCCTGCACAGAACGAGACGACGATCAGTGAATTGGACGGCGGAAAGAGAAAACAGCTTTGATTTCGCAAGAGTAGTTGCGGCGTCAGGTGTATTGATTAGTCATCATTTCGCGATAAACGGGAAGACAGAACCAAATATAGGGGGCGTCACACTCGGTTTCGCTGCCGTGATGGTATTCTTTTTTATGAGTGGTTATCTTCTATCGAATTCTCTTCAGAAAAATAACGACATAACGAGATTTGTAACTGCGAGAATATTGAGAATACTTCCAAACTTGATCTTTGTTTTGTTTGTGACATCGGTGTTCACGCTAATCTCATTTCACAATTACGAGAATATTTTCGATCACGTGCGATATGTGGCTCAGAACATCCTCATGATCGTTCAGGGAAGCACACGATTTGACATCAGGGGCGTATTCGAAGGCCGGCCCTACACGGCAGTCAATGGCTCACTGTGGACGCTGCCTTACGAGGTGTGGTGTTACATCATACTGCTGTTGATATTTGTCGGCTTCAGGTCAACGCAAATCAGGATTGCAATCTACGCGCTCATCGTTGCTGCATTGGCGGCATGGACGCTCGCACAATTCAAGGTTCCGCTGACCGGATTCGAAGTGAGTTACTTCGGAAAGCTCGCGGCCTTCTTTTACATAGGCGCCTTGTTTGCGGTGCACGCAATCAAACCGCCGCTGCTGTCGTCCCGCCGGATGCACTGGTTTTCGAAGGGCGGGGACCCTTCGTATGGCATGTACATTTTTGCCTGGCCTATTCAGCAGTACTGCTCGATATGGATCGAGGGGTTCTGGACCAGCATGGCGGCCGCTTTCCTGCTGACAATGCTTACTGGGTATTTTACCTGGCACGTCTTTGAACGGCGTTGCATTCAAAGTGTCGGATCTGTCGCGGCCATGGTCCGCCAGAAATTCAGTTTTGCCTATCGGGCCAATCGCAGCATTTGAATGTCGAACCAAGGAAACGACAAATCCCTCATTCTGAAGGTTGCGAGCCTCTCAAGCCTTGTCGCTGTGGCCAACTTGATTTCTTCGCTGCTCCGCATGAAAGTGTTCGCGCTGATGCTTGGCCCATCATTGCTGGGCTACATGGGCATCCTGAACAACTACATGCAGATGATTGGGACTTGCGCCACGCTGGGCGTTGGCTCTGCCGCGATCAGGCAGCTTGGCGATCTGACAGATTCGAAAACAACGATGTGGTCGACCGCAAGCCGGATCGTGAAATTTGGTGTTGTCCTGGCAGCGCTTGCCGCCCTTGGCGCATTGCTGGCTTCTCCGCTGATACCCAGGCTTCTGAGTATCGAATTCACCGATGCCGCCATCCTGAGCGCAGGCATAGCGGGCCTCGTCCTGTCGACGATATTTGTTGGCGTAATGTATGGATTGGTACTCATCAACGCATACGCCATCGCAACCATGGCTGGGACAGTGCTCGGCACGCTGGCCGCAATCCTTTCTGTTTTTCTATTGGGCAAGGATGGCATCGTTTTCGCCGTTATTCTTGTGCCGGTCGCAACAGTTCTCGCCTATTCGATTGCAGGATACAGGAACGGATTGCTGGATTTCTCGCGTTCACAAGGGAAACCTTCAGGCGACGTGGCTGTCATAACAGCAATGATCAACATGGGCGTGCCCATGACGATTCTACTTCTGCTCCAGACAGGGACCATTCTTGTGATCAGGCAAATGTTGCTGCAAGTGTCTGGCGAAGTAGAGAACGGCTACTTTCACGTGGCCTGGGCCTTGGCGGGAACGATCAATTCGCTGCTGATCAGTTCACTGGATGGTGACTTCCTGCGCCGCCTTTCACATGCTGCGAGGGACAAATCGCTTGCCGCCGTTGCCGTCCACCATCAGGTCGAACTTGTGACAAGGCCGCTGACGGTCGTTGTCGTCCTGTTCGTGGCGTTTACCAACATTGCCGTCGTGGTCCTCCTGAGCCGCGAGTTCATGCCGGCGATCCTGTCGATCCAGGTCATGGTCATTAGCGAGCTGTTTCGCGGCCTCGCATCCGTCTATGGCAAGACTCCCTTTGCCTATGGACACCCCTGGCTGGCGATGCTGCCCGATCTGATTTCAGCAATTGCGCTCATCGGATCGGCCTATTTTCTGATTCCGGCTGCGGGGGCCTTTGGGGCAGCTGTTGCGTTCCTGCTGTCACGGCTGTTACTTCTCGGCGTGTCTGTTGTCCTGTCATCGCTATTGCTGGGGAAGAACCCATCGAACGAAGAACTGGTACTGCTCGGGGCATCAGGCCTCGCGGTTTTGCTGGTTCTGGCAGCATCCAGTCAAAGCTTGATTTTCGGATACCTGATCGGAGTAGCAGGTCTGATCTACGGCGTCCGCGTCGCTTACAGCCTTTTTGCGCAAAGATAGAACCGGAAGAAATGTGATTGCATGAGTCTCCGTGACTTTCTGAGAAATGCCTTGCCAGCCTCGGCCAAGCAGCGGGTGAACACCTTGCGCCAGTATATGGCGCGCCCCGATATCGATCAGGTCGTGCTGCAAGACTACAAGTTTCACGCCAGCAACGACCCCGTTCCACGGCTGAATTTTCTGCTGCCAAGAGTGAGTGCCGCCACGACGTTCGGCGGGATTATGACAGGCTTCAAGCTGTTCTTCGGTCTCGCGCAGAGACTGTGCGGTACCGCCAATTGGGACGTCAGGCTTGTTGTTGATGCAGGTTACGCGTCCGAAATTCAGGAGGTTCTTCGACTTGTGGATTTCGCCAGGTATTTTTCCGGAAAGCCGCCGGAGATCGTCATCAAGCATGACACGCCGGCAATTGATACGCGCTCCAATGATGTGTTCGTCTGCTACAACTGGTGGACCGTGCTGAACATCAGGCTGCTTCTCCGGCAACAACAGGCGCACTTCCAGACGGCCAGGCGGCCATTGATCTACCTGATCCAGGACTACGAGCCGTTGTTCTATCCAATGTCGTCTGCGCACATGCTGGCACGCGCCGCATTCGACCTTGATTGGCCAGTCTGGGGTATATTCAACAGCTCGCAGCTCTTTACCTACTTTGCGTTACAGGGACATCGAGTCGAGCGGCACTTCGTTGTCGAGCCGGTGCTGCACGATAAGCTGCGCCCTTACCTTTCGCAGATTGATTCAACTCGAAAACGGAAAATAATCCTGATTTATGGCCGCGGGCAGGAGGAGCGAAACTGCTTCAGCCTTCTCAGATCGGGTCTAGAAATCTGGAGCCGGGAGTATCCCAGAAGCTCGGATTGGAGCATACGCTCGTTGGGCTCCACCCACGTCCCGATCCGTCTCGCCGGCAATCGGACTGTCCAATCGGAAGGCAGGCTACCGCTTGACGAATATGCCGGAGCATTGCTCGCTGCATCGGTCGGGGTATCTCTCATGGCCTCGCCGCATCCAAGCTATCCGCCGCTTGAAATGGCGCACTTTGGCATCAGGACAATAACCAATACCTTCACCTGCAAGGATATTGGCGCCAGCCACGAAAACCTGATCTCGCTTCCGGCACTCTATCCAACCAGTATCGCTGGGGCACTGGTGGAAGCGTGCCAGATGTTCGAGAACGATCCAGGCCTGGGGATCAAGGCAAAATCCAACCTTCCAGCGTACACGGCGCCGATGGATGAAAGCTTTCTTGAAGAAATTGCCGAAGGACTGCTGACTTTGACCAAGCGCGGTTAGATCGCTCCGGGTAGGAGATTGGCCAGGGCTCTGATGCGTTCGGGCGAAAAGGGTTCGCGCCGCATTTCGATGCCGCTGACAAGGCCCGAGAAGCTGTCGTTCCACAGGCTGCCAAAGCTGAGGCCCCAGAACTTCGCGCCTTGCATCCGTCCCATCGCGCGGGATTTGCCTGTCAGCGCGCCATCGACGTAGATCTCGATAGTGCCGGCACCGGAATCATAGTTGATAGCGATGTGATGCCAGGCTCCATCATTTATCTTCGTTGGACCGGTCAATGCGGTGGCACTCAACCCCTGCGAGTCAATCAGTTCGAAACGCAGATCGCCGCGGGTACTGGCAGTAAGACTAATCGAGGTATGTATTCCGGCGAGAATGTAATCGCCGATACCGCCTGCATCGCGCTTCATGAAGAAGCCGAGTCCAAAACGTGCCAGGCCGAAGATTTGCCGGCTGGCGGGATCGGTAGACAGCGCCCGCTTGCTGGTGAGGCGAATTGCCCTGCCGCCAATGCCATCCACGAGCGGTGAAGGGTTTTCTTCGCGGACGATCACCGACTTGTAGGACGACGTGTCGGCGAGCATGCCGCCTTCTTCGTCAAGCTTCAGGAGCAGTGGCTCGGGCACATCGACATAGGTCCAGTAGCTCTCCGCTCTGGCGGATTTGTCCGTGACGGTAAGCGTCACCTTCCAGTGGCCCGGTCCCGTGAAGCGGTGCTCGATCTTCTTCCCGGCCAGCGTTGTGCCATCTCCCATGTCCCACTGGAATGCAGCATCACTGACATCCTCGGGGCCGGCCGTTAGACTGGCGTCAAAAGTGTATGCGCCCGGATTTTTGCTGGCCTCGCCCCACATGAATACCGGATCGATCGCCATCTTTGTGCCGGTAGCGTGCGTGATCGGAGCGCCGAGGCCCGGCCTGTCGGCCAGGCTGCCGGCAACAACCCTGAAGGCGGAGACCGGCACGCGCCCGCCACCTGCCGCGCCCAAAAACAATTTTTCTGTCGCGTTATCTTCCTGCGGTCTGCCCTGGACGATGACGAGATTGTCTTGAAGGATTGCGGTGGGTGGCGCGGTCACGGCCGCGGCAACGTTATTGGAAACTTCGACATCATGCGAACGCTCCGCAACGAATATTGCGGGAGGGTAGGTCACTCTCTTGTCACCGTCGCCCATAAGGGAAAGCGGATTGAGCACCAGCGTATTGTTGCGGATGACCAGGCCCCTGATTTCTCCGATCGTGATGCCATGCAAGTGGCCGTTCTGGATGAGGTTATCCGATATCAGGAAGTTCTCGTAGAACCGTTCTTCACCCTTAAGCGGATCGGAATCCGCCTGCTCATTGCGCATGAAGATTGTTTCAGACCCGGCACCATCGCCGCTCAGCATGATGTTGCCGGTTATCTGAACATTGCGCGAGACCATCGTTGTGTTGGCCGACCACAGTTGAATCATGTCGGAGTGATTGACGCTCTGGTCTGAACCAAGGAAATCATGAAGATGGTTCTTCGAGATGATCAGCCCGGAAATCCCTCCCATGTGAATGCCATCGCCTTGCATGGCGCTGATATCATTGCGTTCGATCCGGACATCGGATGTCTCCAGCATTCCGATCCCGTGGAAGTATGAGGAGAGATTGTTGCCGATGAAGCTGATGCCCCTTGAGTTCTGCACCAGGGCAAAATCGCGTGCAGCACTGCTCTTGGCCGCCTCGGTGAGATAGGCCGTGGCTGTACCTTTCATGACGCAATTCTGGACAGTGATGTTTTCGCTTTCGGCGATATTCAGATCCGCAGGTCCCGACTCACGCCCTTTTGGCGCAAGGTCGCTATCGAAAACCAGCCCGTCGAATACCAGGTTGCGCGCCCGCTGCAGGTTGGCTGTACCGATTTTGGCCTTGTTGGCCGGATCATTCGACGCAATGGTGACAGGCGATGCAGGATCCACATCCTCGCCTGCGACAATGTAATATGCTCCAGCAATAGGTGCGAGCAGAAAGGTCTCGCCCCCTTTGGCGTCGCGGAGTAGTTCGTTGAGCTCCTCGCTGCTGCCAACGTCAACGGTTCGTGCCCGCGTAATTGAGCTCGCAATGACACAGGTCAGAAACCACAGGGCAAGAGCAGGGAGCAGCGTAACCAACTCGCGCGCCCACGCGTGGTGGAACCGGCCCCGTTTTGCCGCTATCAACCCAGACTCGGTCATTGCGGCGGCTCCATGCTTATCGTAATTCTCAATGTATTTCCGCTGTTTTCGGGTCGCTTCAGGCTGTGCTTAGCGCGACTTGCATTCCAAGTGCAACCCGCGGTATTGGGCGTATTTATCCGGTGCCAGCAGCGCCGCCTCGCGATCGCTCAATTGTATCCCGGCGGGTTCTTTTCCCGCTTGATACCGCTGCTGCCCATGGCCTTGCCCAGGCCATAGAGTGCCTGCATGCAGCAGGGATATCGAACGGCTTTGGCTCTTTCACCGTGAAGCTCTCGGGTATGGCGAAATAGGTGTAGTCGATGCCGTCGCGCTTGGCCTGCACATACATCTGATAAAGATCGCCAACGCCCTGCCTCGTGGTCAGCGAAGCAAGCGCCTTGCCGGCAACCGAAGCAAGAACCGGCTTCACCTGCGAATATTCCGGTGTCGCCGCTTGTTGCGCTTGTTCTTCGAGCGGGGATCGGTCTCATCTTCCCCCTCCAATGTGGGGTGAGTTGGAAACGGGCTAAGCTCCGCCTTGTGGCGTTTGCGCCATAATACCGTTTCAGTTGGCTGGGGGACTAGGATTCGAACCTAGACTGGCGGAGTCAGAGTGCGTCTACGATACTATGCTAATCGTTGATAACCATTGATTATATTGCCTTTTCACTTGTTCATGCTTGGCAATCGTTGCACATAATTGTTGCTTACACCGGACATATTGCTTACACAGACAACATGCCAAGACTGACG
>JANMMJ010000225.1:0-10830 GCA_031373255.1 Hyphomicrobiales bacterium | reverse complement strand
CGGAAACTCTAGCCTCATTGCCGTCATCGCCGGGCAGGCCGGTTTCATAGGTCGAGTACATGTAGGCGGTGGGCGAGGCGAACTCAGCGGCACAGGTATCGATCCGCTTATAGACCGGACGGACACCAAGCTTGCGGCGGGCAGCGGCGACCTTGTCTTCCTTCGATTTCACAAGCTCCGCGAGGCGGGCATCGGAAAAGCCCATGGCCTTCAGCATGCGCATGTTTGCAGCGTCCCTCGGCAGGCCGTGCTCTCGGATGCGCTCTTCCATCGCGATGATTTTCCCGATCTCGCGAATGAACCACGGCTCGTATTTGCAGGCTGCGTAGATCTGCTCAACGGTGGCGCCCAGGCGCAGCGCCTGAGCGATCGTGAGGAGGCGATCCGGCGTGGGCGTGCCGAGCGCGGCGCGAATGGCGTTCTTGTCATCGCCTTCGCCGGCACCCGGTATTTCGATTTCGTTGAGGCCGGTGAGGCCGGTTTCAAGACCGCGCAGCGCCTTCTGCAGGCTTTCGGCAAAGGTGCGGCCAATGGCCATGACCTCGCCTACAGATTTCATGGCGGTGGTGAGGAGGGGCTGGGCGCCGGGGAATTTTTCGAAGGCGAAGCGGGGAATCTTGGTGACCACGTAGTCGATCGTGGGCTCAAAGGCGGCAGGTGTCGCGCCGCCGGTGATTTCATTGGCGAGTTCATCGAGCGTGTAACCAATGGCGAGCCGGGCGGCGACCTTGGCGATGGGAAAGCCCGTTGCCTTCGACGCCAACGCAGAAGAGCGCGAGACGCGCGGGTTCATTTCAATGACGACCAGACGGCCGTCTTCAGGATTCACGGCGAACTGCACGTTGGAGCCACCAGTCTCGATGCCGATCTCGCGCAGCACCGCGATTGAGGCGTTGCGCATGATCTGGTATTCCTTGTCGGTCAGGGTCAGCGCCGGGGCAACGGTGATCGAGTCCCCGGTGTGGACACCCATGGGATCGATATTTTCAATCGAACAGATGATGATGCAGTTGTCATCCTTGTCGCGGACGACCTCCATCTCATATTCCTTCCAGCCAAGCACCGATTCCTCGATCAGCACTTCGGCGGTGGGAGAGGCATCGAGACCCGATTCGACAATGTCGAAAAACTCCTCGCGGTTATAGGCAATGCCGCCGCCGGTGCCGCCCAGGGTGAAGGACGGGCGGATGATGCAGGGCAAGCCGATTTCGAGCATCGCTTCGAAGGCTTCGACCAATGCCCGGTTCTTGTATTTCTTGAGACGCTCGGATTCCTGTGCCGCCCATGTGCGCTCGAAATCGGCGACATCACCGGACGCGGATTTCAAACGGGCGACTTCGGAGGCGTAGGTCTCGCGGTCTGCCTCCTTGGCCGCGGAGGCGTTGGCCAGCATCGATTTCGGCGTGGCGAGGCCGATCTTTTTCATGGCATCGCGGAACTGTTCGCGATCCTCCGCCTTGTCGATGACGTCGGCCTTGGCGCCGATCATCTCGACCCCGTATTTCTCGAGAACGCCCATGCGATTGAGGGTGAGCGCTGTGTTCAGCGCGGTCTGGCCGCCCATGGTAGGCAGCAGCGCATCGGGGCGCTCCTTTTCAATGATGCGGGCAACGACTTCCGGCGTGATGGGTTCGATGTAGGTGGCGTCAGCCAGATCCGGATCGGTCATGATGGTGGCCGGATTGGAATTGACCAGAATGACGCGGTAACCTTCGGCTTTCAGGGCCTTGCAGGCCTGGGTGCCGGAATAATCGAATTCGCAGGCCTGGCCGATGATGATCGGTCCCGCCCCGATAATGAGGATGGATTTGATGTCGGTGCGTTTTGGCATGGTATCTCAGGAATTTGGGTGTTCCTACACAAGGAACGCCGCCAAGCCAAGCGATTCCAAAATGGCAGCTTACAGCGGTGACGGGCCGCGGCGGCGGTTGAGGATGACGGGCACCACGACCACAAGTGCCGCACCGATCAGCAGGAACAGCGAGAGCGGATGCGTGAAGAACACGCTGGCATCGCCTTGCGAGATCATCAGGGCGCGGCGGAACTGCTCTTCGGCAAGAGGTCCCAGAATCATGCCGATGACACAAGGTGCGACGGGGAAATCGAAACGGCGCATCAGGTAGCCGACGATGCCGACGACAAACAGCATCAGCAGATCGAAGGTGGAATTGTTCAGGCTGTAGACGCCCAGCGAGGAGAACACGAGAATTCCGGCATAGAGGAAGGGCTGCGGAATACTGAGGAGACGGACCCACAAGCCGACAAGCGGCAGGTTGAGGACGAGGAGCAGCACATTGGCGATGTAAAGGCTGGCAATCAGGCCCCAGACCAAGCTGCCATTGGTCATGAAGAGCAGGGGTCCGGGTTGCAGGCTGTATTGCTGGAATGCGGCCAGCATGATCGCGGCCGTCGATGAGGTGGGAAGCCCGAGCGCCAGCAGCGGTACCAGGACACCGGCGACTGCGGCATTATTTGCGGCTTCGGGTCCGGCAACGCCCTCAATGGCGCCCTTGCCAAACTCCTCGGGATGCTTCGAGAGGCGCTTCTCCAGAGCGTAGGACAGGAAGGTCGGAATTTCAGTGCCGCCAGCCGGCAGCGCGCCAAAGGGAAAACCAAGCGCCGTGCCGCGAAGCCAGGGCTTCCACGAACGGCGCCACTCCTCGCGCGTCATCCACAGCGAACCCTTGATGGGCTCGATCACCACCGCGCGCAATTCGGGACGGGATGCTGCATAGAGCGCTTCGCCCACGGCAAACAGGCCGACCGCAACGATGACGATATCGACGCCGTTCAGGAGATTGAGGCTGCCGAAGGTGAAACGCGGCTGGCCGGTCAGCTTGTCGATGCCGATCAAGCCAATGGCAATGCCGAGAAACAGCGATGCAAGGCCTTTGCTGCGCGACGAACCGAGGAAGCTCGTGACGGTAACGAAGGCCAGCACCATCAGGGCGAAGAACTCGGCGGGCCCAAACTTGAGGGCGAGCTTTACCGCGTAGGGGGCGACGAAAGTGAGAAGCAGCGTGCCAATGGTGCCTGCGACAAAGGAGCCGATGGCCGCCGTCGACAGAGCCGCAGCGCCACGGCCTTTCTTGGCCATAATGTTTCCTTCGATCGCGGTGACAATCGAGCCGGATTCGCCCGGCGTATTGAGCAGGATCGAAGTGGTGGAGGAACCATACATGGCGCCGTAGTAGAGGCCGGCGAACATGATGAAGGTGCCGGTGGGATCGAGGCCGCGCGTCACCGGCAGCAGGAGTGCAATGGTGAGTGCCGGACCGATGCCCGGCAGGATGCCGACAAAGGTTCCGAGCAGAACACCGATAATGGCATAGCCGAGATTGACCAGCGTAAGTGCCGTTTCGAAGCCATGCATCAGCTGGGTCAGCGCATTCATGGGAGCAATGCTTCAAGCGGGCCGCGCGGCAGGGCCAGGCCGAGTCCATACTGGAAAATGAGGAAGACGACGGCGGCGAGTGCCAAGGCAATTGCAGCATTGGCAAGGTGATTGCGGATTCCGAAACCCCACGTCACCATGAAGAACAGGAACGCCGAAGAAACGATGAAACCAGCCAACTTGAGAATCAGGGCATAGCCGACGAGACCCGCACCAATCGCCACCAGGGCCACAAAATCGGATGGCGAGGTGGCGTCGATTTCGTCCCGTTTGGTCCAGGCGAGGGTTGCGCCGATCACCACGAGTCCCGCCGCCACAATATAGGGGATGACCGCAGGACCTACCTTGGCATAGGCAGCCGAGACCTCAAGCTGAGCTGTGGAAACCAGCATCGCGAGGCCCAGAACGGCAAGCCCTGCGCCGACTATTGCTTCGCCTGGAAGCCGCCGCAGGGCCATCGCGAAATAACCTATTTCACGAGGCCGATCTGTTTCAGCGTTTCGGTGACACGGACATTTTCTTCGGTGAGGAATTTGCTAAAATCATCGCCGGACATGTAGATGTCCATCCAGCCCTTTTCAGCGAGAACCTTTTTCCAGCCCTCGCTCTTGGCCATCTGGTCCACTGCGTCAATCAGGGCTTTCTTGCCGGCATCGTCCAGACCAGGCGCTCCCATGACGCCCCGCCAATTGGCAAGGTCGACATCAACGCCCTGTTCCTTCAACGTCGGAATGTCAACACCTTCGAGCCTGGCCGGGGCCGAAATGGCGAGGGCGCGCAGTTCGCCGGCCTGGATCTGGCCGAGCCATTCGCCAAGGCCGCTGATCCCTACGCGCACGTGTCCGCCCATGATGGCTGCGAGGGCTTCGCCGCCGCCGGAAAACGGCACATAATTCACCTTGTCACCGGAGACGCCGGCCGCTTTGGCAATAAGGCCGGCGAGGATGTGATCGGTGCCGCCGGCTGAACCGCCGCCCCACGCCACCGATCCGGGATCGGCCTTGAAGGTGGCAATGAGATCGGCGAGCGTGTTGATATCGGACGAAGCGGGGACGACGAGAACTTCGTATTCGCCGGTGAGCCTTGCCACTGGCGTCACGGCATCAAGCTTGACCGGGGAATTGTTGGTGATAACCGCGCCGACCATGACGAGGCCGCCGACCATCAGGGTTCCGGCATTGCCGTTGTATTTGTCCGCCAATTCCGCGAGTCCCACGGAACCACCGGCGCCCGGCACATTTTCGACCGTGATTGCCTTGGCGATTCCGGCATCCTGCATGACCGTCTGCATCGAGCGCGCTGTCTGGTCCCAGCCGCCGCCTGGCTTGGCGGGTGCAATGATGGTCAAATTGTCGAGGGCGAGCGCGGGGAAACCTCCCGCTGCCAAAGCGATAACCAAGGCCGACGCAGTCGCCAGCCGTTTCAATCCTAACATCGCAGTCATGAGGTTCCTCCCAAATGGAGCTCTTGCGGCTCTTCGAGGTAACCCTATTGGCTATGCATTGCCCTTGGCAACAACTTTATCCGCCATTCCCAACATCGCCCGAGCTGGCGGTTTCGGGCGTATAGCATTTGATCTGGTGGAATGAAGCGCAGGCCGGGCCGGAACAAAGGTCGCCTGAATCGATCAGGCGGGTGGTCTGGGGCTGCGAATCGCGCTGGAAAATGAGGGCACTGGTCCAGCCATTGGCCTTGCACCAGGCATCGGCCGCCGGCTTGCCGCAGGTCTGGCCATCGGCAAGACATGCGCTGGCGCGGTAGCCATCAAGTTCCGGGGAAAAATATGTGCGAACAGCGGCGGAAGCCTGGGTGACGCTGAGGGTCAGGGCGGCGAGAATGATCAGTGATTGATTACGGCGCATGATATATTCTCCATTCAACCTCCATGCCAGACTCTGCCGGAATTGACCGTGAATAGAGCTTTCAGTTTCGGTTCATTTGCAGGGCGTTTTATCGGTGCTCTGTTGCACAGCGATAACGTGTGACAGGCCGGCAAGTTTCAATTGTTTCGGAAAACTGGACGGCGAGTAAAAAAGAGCCCCGATGGGGCTCTTTGAGTTGTGGGAGATGGGGATGTAGAATCAGATATTCACGCAGGCGACCGCAGCGCAGGGCTCGACGGTCATCATTTCCTTCAGGGGCCAGGACTGATTTTTGACAATGATGGTTTGATTCGATGCGGAAACGGCCGCCAAACCGGAAGTTGACTTACCATTCGCGAACGCACCTGCGCTCAGGAAGGCTACCGCGAGGAGTGCTGTGACGATTGAGGTTTTCATAATTGATAAACTCCGTTCGGCGGGATTGGTTGCATGAAAGATGCCATGTCGTTTGGGAACTCAGCGTGAATGGCGTATTCATCCACCATTCACCTTCTGTTAACTGTGCTGCACGTCACAAAAAGAGGGCCCCTTGCGGGGCCCTTTGAGTTCAGCGGCTCGTGAGGGGATCAGGGGGAGCCGCTGTGGGAGGGTGAAACTCGTGGGATTAATTTGCTTTGGCTAAGACTGTTCCAATTTGAATTCGGTCATGGGGTCAACTGCACGGACCGTGCCGCGACGACAATCGGTGAGCCGGGGGCAAAAAAAGGGCCCCTTGCGGGGCCCTTCAAGTTCAGCGGCTCTGTGAGGGGATCAGGGGGAAGCCGCTGTGGGGGGGAATGGAAGGCCCGGGAAGCAGGGGATGATTTCTCGTGAGGGGGCGGGGGGTGAAACCAGCCTCCACTTCCCGGATTGAAAACTCAGATTTCGAGATCCTCGCAGGTTTCGATGGCGCATTCCTCGACGTGCAGAGGGCCAACAAGCGGGAAGGCCTGGTTCTTCTCGATGATGGTCTCATTGAAGGTGCCGGTGGGCTCGAGCGGCGGAATGAGCGCCAGTGCGGATCCGGCGGCGGCGATGGCGAGCAGGGCTGCCAGGGTGAAGCGGGTGATCATGTTTGTTTCCTCCGTCATCTGTATTTCGATGTTGGAGACACCCTAATGCCGGCTGGCGGAATGTATCGTGAATGATGCGTTCATCTGCGGTTAATCGGTGTATTCTCGCAAAGATGAATTGAAACCAACAGGCGGGTGGTCCTCGTATCGGTTGCATGGACACAGTGATGAACAAGCGGGATGTGGGCCTGGAGAAGCTTCTGGAGGCCTCGGCACGGGGTAACCGGGAGGCTTTTGCCAGGCTTTACGACCTGACGTCGGCGCGGCTCTTTGGCATCATCCGGCGCATCCTGCCAAATGCCGAACAGGCCGAAGATGCCCTTCAGGAGGCTTACGTCAAGATTTGGCAGCGGGCTGAACTCTTCCGGCCCGACCTCGGGAGCGGCATTGGCTGGATGATGACCATTGCGCGCAACCAGGCCATCGATCTGCGGCGGCGATCAGCCGAACGGATGTCGGCTTTGTCAGAAGAAGTTGACGAAACGACACCATCCGATGATGCGGATCCAGAAGCGCTCGCCGTCCACTCAGACAGCATGACAAGGCTTCACAGTTGCCTGCAGGAACTGCCCACCGACCGGCAGCAGATGATCGTTCTTGCATATCATCAGGGCTGGAGCCGCGAAGAGCTGTCGCAGCGTTTCCAACGTCCGGTCACCACGATCAAGACCATTTTGCGGCGCAGCCTCATGGCTCTCAAGGAGTGCCTCGATGCTGCCTGAAGAACTGGAAGAACTGGCATCGGAATATGTGCTCGGAACGCTCGATGCGGCGGAACGGGAGGAAGCCAAGGCGCTTCACAGAAGCGACAGAAATTTCGCAGTTGCGGTCCGGCGCTGGGAGCGGCGCCTGGTTCCCCTTGCGGCGGAGGTCAAACCCGTAACGCCCCCTGAATACATGCGGCGGCGCATTCTTGGCGCGATTGGCGGCGGTGCAGAAGTGATCCGCCTCAAGCGGCAAGTGAACGTGTGGCGCGGTCTGTCGGTGATGACCGGGGCTCTGGCGGCGGCGCTGACGGCCTTCATGATCTGGAATGCCAAGCCCAGCGAGCAGGGCCGATACGTGGCTGTGCTGCAGCCTGACAGCCAGGGACCGGCGTTCATCGCCACTGTCGATGTCGCCTCCGGCGCCATCACCGTGAGGCGCGTCCTGGCGGAGGCCCAGGCCGGCAAGTCCTATGAACTCTGGGCAGTCGGCGGCGGCCGGGCACAGCCTGAGTCGCTCGGACTCATTGATGGTGACGTGAAGACACAAGCGACGTTGTCGCCCGATACGGTGCTGGCGGTCAGTCTCGAACCGGCAGGGGGCTCGCCAACCGGGCAGCCTACCGGACCGGTGCTCTATACGGGCAAGCTGGTCGCTACCGAATAGTTCTGGGCACATCGCAAACCGAGTAGCCCAGCGGACAGGCGCTTGGTAGTGTTCCTGCGGAGGGCAGGGGGGTCGCATGACCGATGAATTGAACTGGCTGGGTGCGGCAGCATTGGCACGCGGCTACGCCAAGAAGAAATTCTCGCCGGTCGATGCTGCGGAAGCCTGTTTCCGGCAAATGTCCCGGCTCGACGGAAAGCTCAATGCGGTCTGCCACCGCGATGAAACAACAACACTCAATCAGGCCAGGGCCAGCGAAAAGCGCTGGCGCAAAGGCAAGCCATTGAGTGCGCTTGATGGCGTTCCTGTGCTGATCAAGGACCTGCTGCTGGTGAAGGGATGGCCAACGCTGCGCGGCTCGCGCACGGTGGATCGCAACCAGGCCTGGGACCAGGATGCACCGTCGGTGGCGCGGTTGCGCGAGGCTGGTGCGGTTTTTCTTGGCCTAACGACGACGCCGGAATTCGGCTGGAAGGGTGTCACCGATTCACCGCTCACCGGCATCACCCGCAATCCGTGGAATACCGATCTGACGCCGGGAGGTTCATCGGGTGGGTCGGCGGCGGCCGTTGCGGCAGGATACGGGCCATTGTCGCTGGGTACCGATGGCGGCGGCTCGATCAGAATTCCGGCGGGATTCTCAGGGATCTTCGGCCACAAGCCGAGCTTCGGGCGGGTGCCCGCCTATCCGCTTTCGCCCTTTGGCAGCGTGGCCCACGTAGGCCCGATGACCAGGACGGTGGAAGACTCGGTGCTGATGATGAACGAGATCAGTAAGCCCGATGTGCGAGACTGGAGCGCTGTTCCTGCCGATGGGCGCGATTATACGAAGAAACTGAAAGCCGGCATCAAGGGCTGGCGCATTGCCTATAGCCCGGCGCTTGGTTTTGCCGAGGTCGATCCCGAAGTGGCCAAACTGGTGGGTAAGGCGGTCAAGACTTTGGCATCGCTTGGCGCCAAGGTGGAAGAAGCGGAGCCTGGATTTGACGATCCCGGCATAGCGATCTTCCGGCCGATCTGGTGGTCGGGGGCAAGGTTGCTCCTCGGCAAGCTGCCGAAGGAAAAACGCGACCTCCTTGACCCGGCGCTGAACGAGGTTGTCGAGCAGTCGCAGGCCATCACGCTCGACGACTATCTCGAGGCACAGCGGCAGCGCGGATTGCTTGGCGTGAAGATGAAGCTGTTCATGGAGGACTATGACCTGCTGGTGACGCCATCGCTTCCGATTACGGCATTCGGCGTGAGCAAACTCTCGCCCGCGGATGATGATGGCACCGGAAAATGGGTGAACTGGACGCCTTTTACCTACCCGTTCAACCTCACCCAACAGCCTGCGTGTAGCGTGCCCTGCGGGTTTACCAAAGCCGGATTGCCGGTGGGATTGCATATCGTCGGCCGGATGTTCGACGATGCCAGCGTGCTCCGGGCAGCATGGGCTTATGAAAACGCGACGGACTGGATGACTATGCGACCGGCACTGAACTAAGGGCTGGTGGCGCGGACCTGCGCGCGAGATGATTTGCGCCTGGGTGAGCGGCGATGTTTTTCGGCGATGAGTTGTGCCTTGTTTTGCCGCGCCGTCGCCGCAATTGATTCAAACCTGGTGTGCAACTCTTCGAGCTCGCCGGTCGTCAGATCTTCAAGGCCAATCATGTCGTTTTTCGCGCCATGCAGCGCCCTAATCAACTCATCCAGCTTTATCTGATTGGCGCGGGCCTCGCGATTCTGGCTGTTCTGGATAATGAAGACCATCAGGAAGGTGATGATGGTCGTGCCAGTGTTGACGACGAGCTGCCAGTTTTCCGAGAAGGAGAAAATCGGGCCGGTTGCGGCCCAGATGAGCAAAAATGCGACAGCGAGCGAAAATACCAGCGGCTTGCCGGTCCACGCCGAAGCCCGGGCCGCAAACCTATCGAAAATTTCGGACAGATTCCGTGATGGCATAGTTTTTTGCCGGAGGTGGCGAGGATCGCCGATGACAACGCCTGGTCCACAGAATTGTTCCATGAAGTTTTTCGACCGAAGCTCTGCAACAGGTACCGGACTTTTTTGGGCTTGCGGTCAGCAAATCCGCAAGGCAACTATGACGGCGTGCAGACAGCCTGGACGTGAGAAACATGCCGGACTTGCGCCTGCGCGATAAACCGGAGGGCTCAGAATTGCATACATCGTTTCGCCTGGCTGTTGCCGCCATTGTGCTGGTGCTCGGCCTTTCGCAGAGTGCCCTTGCGCAACAGGGCTGGGAAATGCTCGGAACAACTTCGAGCGAGCCGCGCATCGAGCAAAGCATCATCCAGATCGGCAAGGGCGACGGGCGCTACAAAGCCATACGCCTCGACATCAAGCGTAACGATGCTGAAATCATCGATATCCGCGCAATCTACGGCAACGGGCAAACCGAGGTCTTCAACGTGCGCAGCGTGTTTCGCGCCGGTACCAGTTCGCGGCCGCTGACGCTGACCGGCGGGGACCGTTTTCTCAAGCAGGTGATTGTGACATACCGGGCGCTCGGACCTGTCCAGCTCTCGGTCTTTGGTGAACCGGCCGAAGTGGCGCGATGGATGGAACTGGGCTGCCGTTCGGTCGGGTTCAACGTGGACCGCGATATCATCAAGCTTGGGCGCCGCGATGGTGAGTTCAAGAGCATCAGGCTGCGCGTCATCGGCAACAGGATCGAGATCTACGATCTGAGGGTGGTGTACGGCAATGGCGAACCGGACAATATCCGGGTGCGCGCGGTCATTCCGGACCGGGGCCAAACCGCTCCCCTCGATCTCAGGGGTGGAAAGCGCGGGCTAGACCGCATCGAAATGATTTACAGATCGCAACCCAGCTTCAGAGGGCAGGCGGCCATCTGCGTGGACGGATTGCAGATTTCTTCCCGGTAGCCGCCTTGGCGACACGCGAGGGATCGTCTTGACCAAGGAGGGCGCCGGCGGGACTGCACTTGCCGAAGCACTGGATCGCCTTGGCGCCGACGTCATTCATGTCGGCCTGTTCGACTACGCTTCGATGTTCCGCGAGCGCCGGTTGCGGCGCGACGACTTGCTGGCCACGGCGGACACGGCGGTTTTCGCCAATGTCCTGCCGAAATGGGACCTGGCTGAATCGATCCTTTTTCCAGGCCCCT
>JANMMJ010000182.1:0-8453 GCA_031373255.1 Hyphomicrobiales bacterium | reverse complement strand
CCAGCAACTTGCGCTTGTCGATCTTGGGTGCTGCCTGAGTCTGTGCCGCCGTATCGCCCGTCGATTGCGCCACGGACATCTCGCCAGAGGCAAACACCGCAAACAGAATCATGGCGAACACAAGCAATATGCGGACCATGTCAGCTCTTGCAGGCAAGATGCACTGGCTGGGCGAACATGCCGCCAAAGTCCTCGTCCGTTGAGGGTTGCCATTCCTTGCCCTTGGTCGCCAGGAAACTTCGCGTCTGCTCCACGTCCGCATCCGACGGGATCGGCTTGACGTCGAGCTTGCAGCTTGCCGGCAAATTTCCCACCACCGTCACCGGCGTATCGGCAACATAATCCATGGCGATGAAGAAGTCCGGATCGTAGATCTTGTAGTAAAAGTCATGTTTCACGGGGTCGACCGGCGTCTTCAGCGGCACCACGAAATGCAGCGCCAGGCGGCTGTTGGTATAAACCTGCCCATATTCGGTGATGGGACCGATTTCGGCTTTCTCGCCATCGACTCGCGGCGTGACGAAGTAGTTGTACTCCTTGAGGGACTCCATGTTCTCCTTGGTCAGGGGATCGAGTTCGGCCTGCGAATAATTGCCGTCATTGTTGGTATCGAGCCCCTCAAGTGCCGCCTGCGCATAGCCATCGTCAAAGGTCCATTCGACATTGACAGCACTCACCAGGCCTTGCGCGTTGATCACCACGTCGCTCCGCATGTCGATCCACACATGCGGGTGGGCAAGCGCCGGGGCGCAACTGAAGGCAACGCCCAATGCGGCAAGTGTCCAGGCTTTCGGTCTGATCATCAATGGTTTCCAGCGCGAACGGGTTCGCGACACGCATGATGCTGTAATGCGGCAGAAAAGTGAAGGCCGGGCGGCCTCTCAGCCTTCCAGGCAGGATTTAAGGTTGGAAGTGAATTTCCTTAACAGCGCCGCATAGGCGTCTGGCCCGGCTGCAAGGCCAGCCCCCAATCCGTCGAGCACTCCTGCTCTGGCGTCCGTGCCTTCGATCACCGTCTCGACATAGCCCGATTCGAATTGCGGTTCGGCAAAGACACAGACAGCGCTCGTGTCCCTGATGCGCCGCTGGATTTCGCCGAGCCGTTTGGCGCCGGGCGGGGTTTCCGGCTTGAGCGTGATGCTCCCGGCTGGGTTCAGTTTGAAGCGGTCCTCGAAATACTGGTAGGCATCGTGAAACACGATGTAACGCTTGTCCCTCAGCGGCACCATCGCAGCGCTGATTTCAGCCGAAAGCGTATCGAGCGTGGCGCCAAATTTGTCGCGATTTGCGGCGTATCTGACGGCATTGTCCGGATCGGATTTGCTCAGTGCCGCGGCAAGGTATGCTGCAATTGCCCTGGCATTCTCGGGATCCATCCAGATGTGCGGATCGGCATGGCCGTGCGCGTCATCGCCACCATCGGGTTCATCGCCATCATCGTGTTTCTCCCAGAGACCGCCGGAGCGGAGCGGAAGCGAGCGGATGTCCTTCAGTTCGCCAAGCTCTACGATGGTTTTGCTGGCAATGTCCGGGTTGGCCAGGGCCTTGGCCAGAAACGCTTCCAGATTCTCGCCCACGACGACGATGAGATCGGCCTGCGTCAGGGCTTCGATCTGGCTCGGCTTGAGCTGTGCAGTGTGTTCCGAAACCCCCGCATCAAGCAGCAGGACCGGCTCGGCCACGCCCTGCATGACCGCGGCGGCGATGGCGTGAATCGGCTTGATCGAGACCACCACCCTGGGCGCGGCGAGGGCTTGGCCTGAAACCAACGTCAAGGCCGCCAGAGAACACAGAAGTTTCGAAATAGCTGGCATGATCGCCCCTTGTATATGTTATGTTATAACGTATCAAAAACACATTCCTGTCAAGGGGGCAGTCTGACGAGTTTTTGAAGCATTGCGGCCTTTCGTGAGTTGTGAAGCCAGCGCCAAGCCGCCACTGTGCGCCCAACATGGATTTGAATGTCTCGATCGGTGCAGCCCTGGGCGCGGGCTTGCTCAGCTTTCTCAGCCCTTGCGTGCTGCCTTTGGTGCCGCCCTATCTGTGCTTCATCACCGGCGCATCGCTCGATGAGCTTGCAGCAGGCGAGCGCCAGCGCACCCGCCAGACCATGCTGGCGGCCATCGCCTTCGTGTTGGGTTTCTCGACCATCTTCGTGCTGCTCGGAGCAACCGCCTCGACCCTGGGCCAGGTCCTGCGCGAACAGTTGCCGCTGCTCGCCAAGATCGCCGGTGTCGCCATCATCCTGATGGGCATTCATTTCCTTGGGATTTTCAAGATCAACCTGTTCAGCCGCGAAGCCCGTTACCGGCATGAGGTAAAACCGGCGGGATTGCTTGGAGCTTATGCCATAGGCCTGGCTTTCGCCTTTGGCTGGACGCCCTGCATCGGTCCGGTGCTGGCCACTATCCTCGCTGTCGCCGCAAGTACGGAGAGCGTTGGCAACGGCGCTTTCCTGCTCGCCGTCTATTCGCTGGGGCTGGGGCTGCCTTTCCTTGCGGCTGCAATGGCGATCGACCGTTTCATCGGCTTCATGCAGTGCTTTCGCAAGCATCTGGGCACCGTGGAGAAGGTGATGGGTGTTCTGCTTATCCTGGCCGGTGTGGGTTTTCTGACCGGGGCTCACCAGTCTCTGGCGTTCTGGCTGTTAGAGACATTTCCGGTGCTGCAGACGCTCGGCTAAGTTCGATGGGCTGCCCATGCGGCGTGGCGCGCGCAGCCACGTCCCACGCGACGATGCGGGCGACACGCTCTTCCGCCCCGATCAGTGATTTCGCCTCGCTCAACCGCTCAAGCGCCGCAAGCCACGATTCATAATAAGGGCGTTGCGGCAATGCTGCGATCTCAGCACCGAGTGTTTCCGCCCATTCGGTCCAGGTGAAGAGGCCACGCTCGTGCAGCTTAACCGCCATGGCGAAAGCCTGCGCCTCCCACGGCGCATTGAAAACCCGTTCGGTCTCCTCAAACGGATTCAAGGTAAGGCTCCCACAGATCGGCTGAGACACTGTCACTTCCGTCATGGTTCCACAGTTCCTTTGCCGTGAAGCGAACCGTGTAGAGCCATTGCGGATCCTCGCCTTTGCCATGGGCATGCGAGTCGGGAAAAACATGCGCCCCGTGAACTGCAACGATCTCGCCCGCATGACCGCGGAGATAGCGTGGCAGGCGCGTATGGCCGCCGGGATGGAGATTGCGCGCCCGCACCCTGTCTCCCGGCCGAAAGCGCTGGGCCGCGGGCTCCGTCCGGCGATAGCTTCCTGATGCTGCGATGTAGGCGGCCACATCCTCCTTGCGGAGTGCGGCGTCTCGCAGCGGCGTAGCGGTTTCAGCTGTTCCCGTACGCAGTTCTTCCACCGTGACCAGACCCTTTGCGATGAGAAGGTGCGACAGGCCCTCGAGCCAGATGTCGTAGTAGCTGAGCCTCGCGTACTCCTGTGGCGGGCGCTTCTCGCAGGCGTGGCGATTTTCATCGATCGTCCACTCGCCATAGGCACAGGACACGGCGAAGACCCGCGCTTCCCAATCGGCGTGAAAGACCGGTTCGTTGCGCTCCGCAATCACCGGCCCGAAACTCATCTGGCCGCCAGTATCGTGCGCGCCATTCATGACGCCGCCTCCAGGTAAGGCTCCCACAGGTCGAGCTGGATGGTATCGCGCGCCGATTTTCCCCACAATTCGGCAGCGGTGAAGCTGACCGTGTAGAGCCACTGCGGATCCTCCCCGAGGCCAAGCGCCGAGCAATCGGGAAACACGTGCGTGCCATGGACGCTGACGATTTCTCCGATCTTCCCGCTGGCATAGCGCGGCAGCCTCGTGTGACCGCGCGGATGCTGGTTGCGAGTCCGCACACGGTCACCCGCAACAAAGAGCTGCGGCCGGTTGCTTTCGCGGCTTGCGGGGTTGCCCTTGGCCAGGACTGCCGGCACCTTCTCCGCCGTCAATACACCCTTCACCGGCCTTGGCGGCACTTGCATTGAACCTGAGACCAGCTCCGCCTCAGTGATCATGCCACGGTCAATCATCAGCTTGATGTGCGAGTTGACGCGGATTTCGTAGTAGTTCATCTCCCAATACGTGACCGGCGGAGTCAGCTCGCGAACGTGGCGAACAATGTCGGTATTCCACAGGCCTGCGGCATCCGCCGCGATTCCAAGCGCCAGGGCGCGCGCCTCCCACAACTCATGGAAGACAGGCTCATTCGCCTCAGGCACTACGGCCCCGAAGCTCGTCATGCCGCCTGAATCCTGCGGACCATTCATAGGGCAGCCTTCGCCAATCCGGTGCCGATCATTGAATCGCGCGTCACCAGGGCGGCCAACTGCTCTTCGCTCAGGCCTTCGCTTCCCGCGGGCCGCATGGGAATGACGAGGTATCGGATTTCAGCAGTCGAATCCCACACGCGAACCGCGGTATCTTCAGGCAATGTCACGCCAAACTCCGCCAGCACGCCACGCGGATCGATCACCGTTCGCGAGCGATAGGGCATGGCTTTGTACCAGACTGGCGGGAGCCCCAGCACCGGCCACGGGTAACAGGAGCACAGCGTGCACACCACCATGTTGTGCTCCTCGGGCGTATTGAACAGCACTACCATGTGCTCGCCCTGGCGCCCCATATAGCCAAGCGAAGCGATTGCCGCCGTGGCATCCTGCTTCAGCCATTGGGCGAAGGCCGGATCACTCCACGCCCTGGCAACCACCCGGGCACCATTTCGCGGCCCGATCTTGGTCTCGTAGGTATCGATCAACACGTCGAGTGCTGCGGGATCGACGTAGCCTTTTTCCACCAGCAGCGATTCAAGGGCCTTGACCCTGAGCGCTATGGGCGAAAGTTCCGAGCCATGGTGATTGTGATCATGGTCGTGGTCGTGTCCGTCATGGGGCATATTGAGTTTCCTCGGCTTGGCGCTAGCATAGCGCCGGTTGGTGCGCGGGAGAAGCGGGGTCATGGCGAAGCTCGAAGGAATCAGGGCCTGCGTCTTCGATGCCTACGGAACGCTGTTCGATGTGCATGCACCGATGCAGACGCTCGCCGCCGAAATCGGCGAAATATCGGCCGAAGTATCAAGGCTGTGGCGGCAGAAACAGCTGGAATACACCTGGCTCCGCAGCCTGATGGGGGTGCATGCGGATTTCTGGAAAGTCACCAGCGACGCACTTGAATATGCGCTCAGCTTTCACAAGATCGACGAGCCCGGCCTCAAGGACGAAATCCTCGTGCTCTATCTCAAGCTCGATGCTTACCCCGATGCGGTCGATGCCTTGCGCACCCTGCGCTCACGCGGCATGCGCACCGCCATTCTGTCGAACGGCAGCCCGTCAATGCTCGATGCGGCGGTACGTGCTGCGGGCCTCGACAAGTTCCTCGAAATGGTGCTGTCGGTGGAGGACGTCGGCATCTACAAGCCGAGCCGCCGGGTCTACCGGCACGCCATGCAGAAGCTGGCTCTGCACGATGCGCCAGCCGTGTGTTTCGTCTCCGCCAATACCTGGGACGCACAGGCAGCCGCGCAATTCGGCTTCCAGGCCGTGAGGGTGGACCGTTTCGGACTGCCGGATGACAATATTCCGGGAAAACCTGCCGCAATGATCAAGACGCTGGCGGAATTACCGGCACTCGTCTGAGCCGTCAGGCGTAGCTGACCGCGCGCGGCGTGACCGGTTCCCGCTTGGCCGACGCATAGCGCCGCACCGCTTCGCCATAGGCCTCGAACAGCTTGACCGAGTCGGGATTTTTGGCCGCCTTGTATTCGGGATGCCATTGGGTGCCGAAGGCAAAATTGCGCGCACCCTTCACCGATACGGCCTCGATGATGCCATCCGGCGCCACCGCCTCGATCTGCAGACCCGGCGCAATGGTCTTCACACCCTGGCGATGGATCGAATTCACCATGGTTTCGCGCTTGCCCAGCATCTGCTCCAGCATGCCGCCCGGCGTAATGGCGATCTTGTGAACCGGGCCATAGCGCACATCAAGATCCTCGTGCTTTGGGGCGCGGTGATCGAGGCGGCCATCGGCGCGCTGAAGTTCGGTTTCCAGCGTTCCACCCATGACCACATTCAGTTCCTGGAAGCCACGGCAGATGCAGAATAGCGGCATTCCCCGGTCGATCACCTTACGGATCAGGTTCAGCGTCGTGGCATCGCGGCCATGGTCGAAAGGTTCATGATCGGCGGTCGGGGCCTCGCCGTAGTGCGGCGGATGCACATTGGAAATGGCTCCGGTCATCACGATGCCGTCGAGCCGGTCGAGCAGTTGGTCAAGGTCGATGGCATCGCCCATCGAGGGGATCATCACCGGCAGGCAACCCGCCACTTCGGCCACCGCGCGCAGATACTTGTCGCCGATCGAGTGATACCACAGGCCGTGGCTTTCGTAGGTGTCGGACGGGAGGCCGACGAGGGGCAATTGGGTCATGAATTGGGGCCTTTTGGACCTTCAGAAGTGGCGTCTAGATAGCGCAGGTCGGGGGCATAAGTCCAATCGGCTCAGGCCGGCGCCAGAGCCTTGTCCATGAAGACCAGATAGGGCAGCAGTTCCGCCGGATAATCCCGGTAAGGCGGGCACCTGCGAAAGCCCAGCGATTCATACATGCCGATCGCCTCGGTCAGATGGCGCGCGGTGTCGAGGCGCATCAGCCCATAGCCCTCCTCGCTGGCCGCCTGGATCAGCGTGTTGCAAAGTTTGCGGCCCAAACCTTTGCCGTGAAGGGCCGGCCTGACATAGAGCCGCTTCATCTCGCAGATGCCTTCAGCCATCTTGTTATAGGCGATGCCACCGACGATTTCGCTGCCGCTTCGCACCAGGAATGTCTGGCCCTTGGGTGGACCATATTTGCCCGCCACATCTTCAAGCTCCTTGTCGAGGGCCTGATGGCTCATGACTTTCTCCATGAACCATTTGTCCTGCGCCAACCGCTGCCGCAACCAGTCGACGTATTCCCGGATGAGTCCGGCATAGGTGTGAAAGTCTTCGGGCGCAGTGGCCGCGAAAATCGTCACGTTCATCGACCGTATTCCTCCTTGGCGCTGGCGCGTGCAGGCTTCATACTACCATATTGCAGCGAAATCACAGGGCTGGGCCGCCCGCCAAACCTAGTTCTTCAAGGCTGTAAAGAATGCTAGAAACAGCGTTTCCAGCGTTTGTTCATCCCAAGGACATAGAGCCAATGTCTCCCGTCCCATCTGTGCAGTCGCTCTTCGACCTGACCGGCGAGGTGGCGCTGGTTACGGGCGCATCCTCGGGGCTTGGCGAGCGTTTTGCCGAAGTACTTGCAGCGCAAGGAGCCAAAGTGGTGCTCGCAGCAAGGCGCGTCGATCGGCTGGAGGCGCTTGCGTCACGGCTGCCGCAGTCAATTGCGATTGAACTCGACGTAACCCGGCCAGATAGCTTCGCCGCCGCTTTTGATGCAGCAGAGAAAGCGTTCGGCACGGTGACATTGCTGGTCAACAACGCCGGCATCGCCGATGGCGGGAAATTCCTCGACACGAGTGCTGAAGAGTGGGAGCGCGTGCGCCAAACCAATGTGGACGCACTTTGGCATCTCTCGCGAGAGTTTGCCCGCCGCGTCATTGCGGCAAAGGCCGAAGCCGCAATCATCAATCTCGCTTCGGTGCTGAGCTACCGCGTGACACCCGGCTCTGCTGCCTATTGCATCAGCAAGGCTGCGGTCCTGCAGATGACCAATGCGCTGGCGCTTGAATTGGCGCGCCACAGGATCCGCGTCAATGCCATAGCGCCCGGCTACATCATGACCGAAATGACCGAGGACTATCTCGGCAGTTCACAGTCGGATGAAACGAAGAAGCGCATCCCGCAACGCCGTGCTGGCGAGCCATCGGACCTCGATGGCACCCTCCTGCTCCTGGCTTCGAAGCGTGCCTCGGGCTTCATGACCGGTACCACGATTCCGGTCGATGGCGGCCACCTCACTGCATTTTGGTAACGGCTACATCCACCGCACGGCATAGACCTGCGGCAGCGTGCTGCTCAGCTTTTGCCAGCGGTCTCCCTGGTCTTCGCTGACCCAGAGATTGCCAGTTGTCGAGCCGATCGCCAGGCGGTTGCCGGTCTTGTCGAGCGCCAGCCCGTGCCGGAACACCACATCGTAGGCGTGTTCCTGCGGCAGTCCCTTGCGCAGGACATCGAAGCTTTTGCCGCCATCGCGCGTGCGTGTCACCACCAGCTTGCCATCGACCGGAATGCGCTTCTCATCCTTGATGCCGGGGACGAACCATGCCGTATCCGGATCTTTCGGATGCACCACCACGCCAAAGCCGAAGCTCGACGGCTTTGCCTTCACTTCCTGCCAACTCTTGGCATTGTCGCGCGATTGATAAATGCCGCAATGATGCTGTACCCAGAAATGGTCGGGCTTGGCCTGGCATTGCACCATCATGTGCGGGTCCTGCGTATGCGGATCATCCGCCTGCCCGGGTGGCCCCTGATCGAAC
>JANMMJ010000181.1:0-5497 GCA_031373255.1 Hyphomicrobiales bacterium | reverse complement strand
GAGGCAAACAACGCTACTGAAACAGTTTTCCTGACAGGAGCACGACTGCAATTCGCCTTGCCATGTCAACAGCTCAAGAGCATTGTTGACTCCGGTCGCCGGTCATTAGGCAGATGAAGAAGTGGCAATTCCTCGTCGATTGCTCAGCTTGTTGCGCTTCGCTGCTTCGGTCTGCGTTGTTGCGGTGTTCTTATTTCCGATTTTTTGGTTGGGCCTCACGTCGATCAAACCGCTTTCGGCTATCTACAACAAGGATGAAGTCATCTTTTTTGACTTCAAGCCATTGCTCGACAACTACCAGACGACATTTGTCGGCAGCGGCGGAAGCTCAGCCGAGTCGCGGCAGACTCTTTTCGATACCGGCGTGGTGGCCTGCAGTTCCACCATCATCACGCTGTGTCTTGGAATATTGGCCGGGTTTGCATTGTCCATGTACCCGTCAGAAAAGGCGCGCCTCTACACCCGTTGGATATTGGCGCAGCGGTCACTTCCTGTGATTGCCGTTGTCATTCCGCTCATCCTGATCTTCAATTCAAGTGGCCTGATCGATTCTCGAATTGGCCTGGTGCTTGCGTATTCTGCCATGAATACGCCGCTTGCCGTCCTGATGATGAAGTCGTTCTTTGACGATGTGCCGCGGTCGGTTGGCGAGGCCGCCATGATTGACGGAGCTTCCCGCTGGCAGACCTTCGCCAGGATTTATGTTCCGATGATCAGGGGAGGTATCGCGGCCACAGCCGTGCTTTGCTTCATCTATGCGTGGACGGAATTCATGATGGCGGTCTTTCTCACGCATTCAGTCCGGATGGCGTCGGTCCAGCTTGTCATCTATTCCAATGTGGATATCGCGGTCACGGCAGCCTTGAGTACCGTGACCATCATGCCGACGCTGTTGTTTATCCTGTTCGCGCAGAAGCATCTGGTTCGCGGGCTCACGCTGGGGCTGGAAAAGGGATAGTAAACCGGAGTCGGCTTGATCAGTGTACAGATTGATCCATCCCGAGCCTCTTGTCAGGCATCGAGAGTTTTCAGCTCCCGGCGCATGATCTTGCCGGTCGAGGTTTTGGGGAGGTCGGTTACAAACTGCACCGCTCGCGGAACCTTATAGGCCGAAAGCTGCTCGCGGCAAAGTGCCAAGATCTCTTCGACCTCGACTGCGGCGCCCGGCTTCAGCACCACGTATGCCTTGGCAATCTCCCCCTTCATGGCATCGGGCTGTCCGCCCACCGCCACCATTGCGACGGCCGGATGCTGGGCGACAACGCGTTCGATCTCGGCTGGAAACACCTTGAAGCCAGCCGTGTTGATCATGTCCTTCTTGCGGTCAACGATGAAGATGGCGCCATCTTCATCCATGCTGCCCAGATCGCCCGAATGCAGCCAGCCATCGGGCTCGATGGCGTCGCGGGTTGCCTGTTCATTTCCATAATAGCCCTGCATGACGATTGGCCCGCGGATCATCAACTCGCCGACCTCGCCACGCGGCATGGTCTTGTCCGCTTGGTTCACATCGGCAATGCGCGCCTCCACATGCGGGAGCGGGATGCCGATGGAACCGAGCTTGTAAGGCCCCGCCGACGGGAATGTCGTTCCAAGGCCGGCAAGTTCCGTCATGCCCCAGAGTTCGATCAGCGGACAGCCAAAAACCTTTTCCACTTCCTGCATCTTGGCCACCGGCATGGTCTGGCCGCCAACCGTGCAGCGCATGAGCGAGGAAAGGTCGAAGCGCGCAAGTTCGGGGTGTGCCAGCATATACATGTACATGGTCGGTACGCCCTCGAACATGGTCGCCCTGTGAGTCCCGATGCTCGTCAGGATTTCAACGGCGTCAAATCGCGGGTGCAGCACAAGGGTTGAACCGTTGAGCATTCCTCCATTGAAAACGACATTGCCATAGACATGCGGGCAGGGAAGTGCGGTCACGATGGTGTCCAGCGCGGACTTCTGATGCATCTGCGCCGTCATGGCGCCGTTCAGCATCACGGCGCGATGTGACTGCATTGCGCCCTTCGGGTGGCCTGTCGTGCCCGAGGTATAGCCGATCGTTGAAAGCGCCTCGGGCTTCACCGGCACAGGCTCGAACGCAGCGGGCTTTTCAATAAGTTCATCGAAAGCTGCCGTGCCTGTCATCGGCTGCTGGCCGAACACGATGGTTGTCAGTCCCGTAATGCCTGCCTCCAGTGCCGGCTTGATCTTCTCCGGGCTGCCGATCAGTGCTTTTGCGCCACAATCCCTTGTGACAAATGCCACCTCCGCTGCAGTCAGCATGACGTTGACGGGATTGATCACGGCCCCTGCCTTCAAGGCGCCGTAGTAGCTCACAATCCACTCCCAGCAGTTCGGCGCATAGAGCGTCACGCAGTCACCAGGCTTGATACCGAGCCCAACGAGGCTGTTCGCCAGGGCACTGGAAAGTTGATCAAGCTCACGGAAAGTGAACGAACGCTCACCAATGATCAACGCGCGTTTGTCACCAAACCGCCTTGCGGCATGGGGCAGGACTTCTCCCAGCGAGTCGAGCATCGTCTCCCCTTCCCCGGCTCTATTGCCAAGTCGCCTTTTTTTGTTGTTGAATGGAACTTAAGCGGCAAGCGGCGTTCAATCAGGACATGCTGCCTATGACAGAGGTCAATTGCAAGCATCAGCGAGCAACCGCCCGGAGGACCCCATGAAGCATCATCCCCGCCTGCGCGACCGGCGCGATATCGGCAAAGTCGAATTCCTCATGGATAAGATGACAACAGCGCGAGAGCTCAGCTCGTGCTGTGTTGGCATTGAAGCCGCACTTGAACGGAGTGCCGTTGCAGTACCGGACTTTGAGGAGAACACCGCACCGTGGCCGTTCAAGCTGTGGGGCATGAGGCCGGGTTAACGCACCACCCTCGATGAACACCGGTTCACGGTGACGTCACGCAAAGGTTGCTATTGTGGCATTGTCGAAGGTTGCAGCAATCGTGCCGTCGTCCGATCGATGGCGCCTTACCAGCTTTCGCGTGACCAACATTGGCTCAAAGGATATGTGCGATGGACCGGCGGTCTTTCCTGCTGGCGGCGCCTGCCGCCTTTGTTTTTGCTCCCTGTTTTGGGCGATTTCCCGCTGCCCCAGCCGAGGCGGCTTCGCCGGAGTGGACTCTGCTTGGCCGAAAATCCGTCGGCGCGGCCGCAGAACGCTTGAAACTGATAGTTCCTTCAGGCACCCCGGCGCTTCGCAGCATCCGGGTCAGCGTTGCCGGGCAGGCGCTGTGGATTTATGCCGTCGAGGCCATTCAGGGGCGTGGTCTCAATCAGATTGAACAAGTCAGATTGAGAATCCTGCCCAACGGCACAACTCCGGAGATTCTGCTGGCTGTCACCGATTCCTGTCCGCGCAGCGTAGCACTCACAGTTGGCCAAGTGCCGCTCGATGATGCCGTCTGTACCATCGCGCTATGGGGATTGCCTGCTCCTGGAAGCGGCAAGAACAATAGTCACTCGACGATGATGACCTTGCCGGTAATCGCGCCCTCGACGCTTTTGACATAGGCGAGGCCGACGTGCCTGGACGAGACCGGGTCGTGGCCCGGAAAGAAGCCATCGTATTTCTCGATTGAATCGACGAGAAGGCCGGGGCTCACCACATTGATGCGGATGCCGCGCGGCATCTCGATCGCGGCACCGAAGGAAAAGCCGCCGAGCGCGCCGTTGACCGCCGCGGCATTGGCGCCGCCCCGGATCGGATCGCGGTCGAGCACGCCCGAGGTCAGGGTGAAGCTGCCGCCGTCATTGACATGGGCAATGCCGAGCAGGACCAGGTTGATCTGGCCCATGAGCTTGTCGTTGATGCCCTTCATGAAGTTTGCAGGCGTCATCTTGTCGACGGGGCCGAAATGGGTATGTCCGGAACAGGCGACCACGGCGTCAAACTTGCCGGCCTCCCGGTACATGGCCGCAATCGATGCCTCGTCCATCAGGTCGACGCGAAGGTCGCCCGACGAACGGCCGGCCGTCACGATGTCATGTTTGGGGCCAAGTGCGGCATGGGCGGCCTTGCCCACCGTTCCCGATGCGCCGGCAATGAGGATGCGCATCAGCTATGGCTTTCTTCCGGCTTCTTCAGGGTCTTGAGTTTGGCGAAAACCGAATCGGCATCATATTGGGGCTCGCGTTCACGGTCGGTGCGGTCGCGCGGAACGGTGGGTTCGGCCTCGGGCGGGGCGGAGGCTGCCACCATTTCGGCAGCGGAGATCAGGGTGCGGGCCTCGGGGGCATCGGCGACCTGGCCCTTGCCGGCCTTGCGGGCGGCCTTCTGGACGGCAAAATCGAGATCGAGCTGCGAGCACAGGCCGAGCGACACCGGATCAACCGGCTTGATATTGGGAGAGTTCCAGTGGCTGCGATCACGGATCTGGTTGATGGTCGACTTGGTGGTGCCGACCAGCTTCATGACGGCTGAATCGGGCAGTTCGGGATGATAGCGGAGCAGCCAGGCGATGGCATCCGGGCGGTCGCCGCGGCGCGACACCGGCGTATAGCGGGGGCCGGACGTGGCCTTCTGCAGCGGCACGTTGACCTTGGACTGGAGCAGTTTCAGCCGGTATTCGGAATCGGCCTCGCCCTTGGCGATTTCCTCCCGGGTAAGCTGGCCGCCGGTGACCGGATCGAGGCCCTTGATGCCAGCCGCGACATCGCCATCGGCGATGCCTTTGACCTCGAGTTCATGCAGGTGACAGAAGTCGGCGATCTGGCGGAAGGTCAGGCCGGAATTTTCGACCAGCCAGACGGCGGTGGCTTTCGGCATCAGGAGTGAGGACATGGCAGCTCTCTTTCAGAACCACGAGGGCTCTTAGGTCTTACGACGCATTACGGGGATGGCGCGGTATATAATTCCAGCCGTCCCGTAAAGCAATGCGAATTCGTCGAATTGCGGAAAGCAGCCGATTTTGCTTACGTGGCCCCGAGCCGAATCCCAGGACCATCGCCATGACTGCTTCCGCCTATGACACCGATCTCGACAAGACCGCCGCCAACTACCAGCCGCTGACGCCGCTGACATTCCTGGCGCGGTCGGCTGCGGTCTATCCCGAACACATCGCGATCATTCATGGACGGCAGCGCGTCTCCTATGCAGATTTTTATGCGCGCGCCAAACGGCTCGCATCGTCGCTTACCAAGGCAGGTCTGAAGAAGAGCGAGACCGTATCGGTGCTGTTGGCCAATACGCCGGCGATGCTCGAATGCCACTATGGCGTGCCGATGACGGGCGGCGTTCTCAACACCCTCAACACCCGGCTGGATGCCGCCACCATCGGCTTTTCGCTGGATCATGCGGATGCCAAATTCCTCATTGTCGACAAGGAGTTCTCGGCACTCGCTCAGAGCGCGATTCAACTGTTGAAGGGGGCGCATCCGATCGTTATCGACTACGTCGATCCGGAATACGACGTGGCGGGCGCGCGCATCGGCAACATCGACTACGAGCAGTTCGTTCAATCGGGCAATGCGGAGTTCGCCTGGCGCT
>JANMMJ010000159.1:0-3236 GCA_031373255.1 Hyphomicrobiales bacterium | reverse complement strand
TGAACAACGCAGTTTCAGGCTTCCAGCAAAGATTGGTAGTAGCTGACTCTTAATCATCGGGTCGTAGGTTCGTGTCCTACTGCGCCCACCAATAAAATCAAATAGTTACATCCAATTTCAATGGTGAGCTAAAGCGTGTTTTCGGCTTGGGGCAACATCTGGGGCAACAACTCCCGAATTCGAATTGTTGATATGAAATTCCTGACCAAATAACTGTCCCGTCACTCTGCGCGCCCTGATGGGTTGAGCCCATTAATTGGATACGGTCAATTTTGGTGGAGATAGGCCTTTTCAAGTTCTTAAATACGCCCCATTGCAGCACTTATCTGACCGGTACACCGCTTGTTACACAACAGGATGAGCGAACAATCAGATCTGTCTGCAACACGATGCGCCGGCTTCTAGGGCCCGCTTTCCCGGCGATGCGTTCAAAAAGGAGCTGGGCTCCGAGTCCGCCCAAGGTTTCTGCAGGCTGGTTTATCACGCTCAGAAAAGGTGACAGGACGGCAAGGTGTTCTACATCGTCGAAACAAACGAGTCCCATATCCCGCGGAACCGAGAGGCCTCGCTCACGCAATGCTTGCATTGCACCGACCACAGTCATGTTATTCACCGTGAAGATTGCTGTCGGCAGGGGTGTGAGTGCCAAGACCTGTTGCGTCGCGCGATAGCCGCCTATTTGATCGACGGTAGTCCGAAAGACGAGTTCCTCGCGATAAGGAATCCCGGCAGCGGCTAGCGCTTCCTTATAACCTTTCAACCGCTCGCGGCCGGTGGAGGTATCGTCCGCATCAGTAAGATGGGCGATGGTGCGGTGACCGACCGAGATGAGGTGTTCGACCAGACGGCGAGCCCCAGAAGCACTGTCACAGACAATGTAATCGCAATCGGATTCCGGCAGGGTGCGATCAAGAAGTACAAGTGGAAAGCTACCGCGCAGCAAAGAAAACACGCAGTGACGGGAGTCATCACTTACCGGCGCTATTAACAAGCCCTCCACGCGATGCGAAATAAGATCTTCAATATACTCGCGTTCAAGTCTGAGGTCGCCTTCACTGTTGCAGAGGAGCACCCGGTAGCCGGCTCGCCTGGCGGCAGTCTCGGCACCGCGCACCACGGGCCCAAAGAAGGGATTGACGACGTCGGGAACGATAAGGCCGATGGTTTGGGTTTTCTGCGAGTTGAGACCACGTGCAATTCGATTTGGCACATAGTCAAGCTCTGCAATTGCTTTCTCAACGCGTCGCTGGGTTTCGGCGGCAACGCCATGACGGCCGTTGATAACCCTTGAAGCCGTCATCGCCGAAACCCCGGCGCGCTCGGCCACATCATTCAAGGTAGTTGCCACTGCTATCTCCTGTTAGTTACCATCGATGCATTGTTATATTATCATATAAAATGCACTTATATCGATATTTTCCAGTAGCTTGATCTGTTTAAATATGCATAGTTAGCGCTAACAATAAAAAACACAACCATCAGGGAGGAAACTATGCAAAGTCAAAACATTTGGCTCGCGACGAAGGTAACTGTGGGTTTGGTAGTGGGGCTTGCCTTGGCTGGCGGGCCTGCCCTCGCGCAGGACGCCTGCAAACCTGGAACAACGAAACGCATTGCCTTCATGCTGAAGCAGCAGACGGCGTTCCGCTACCTCAACGCTGACATACCCTTTTTCAAAAAAACCGCCGAGGCTGCAGGTTACGAGGTAATCGTTCAGTCGGCAGAAAATGACGCCCAAAAGCAGATCGGCCAGGCCGAGAACGTGATAACCCAAGGCGTTGACGCCATCGTCATCCAGCCCGTTGATTTCAACGTCGCGGCCGGCATTGCCGAAATGGCGACCAAGGCCGGAATTCCCCTGGCCTCATACGACGACCTGATCCTTGGCGCCAAGCAGGCTGGATACATCGGCCGCGATCCAAAGGATGGTGGAGCTGAGGCGGCGCGGGCCGTGGTGGCGAAAGTGCCGAAGGGTAATTATGTGCTGATTGGCGGGGATGCCGGACAGACCGGCTCAACCCTCATGCAGCAGGGCTACCGCGATGTTCTTGAGCCGCTCGCAGCCAAGGGCGATATCAAGATCGTAATGGATCAATTCACCCCGGGCTGGAAGACGGAGCCCGCGCAGGCGAACGCCGAGAACGCCCTCACCGCGAATGCGAATAAGGTCGACGCCTTCCTTGTCTCCTATGACGGCATGTCGCTTGGCGTGTTACAGGCAATCGAGGCTGCAGGCATCAAGGCAGGCACCATCCCCGTCACGGGACAGGATATGGAAATGTCGGCAGCACAGGCAATTGTCGAAGGCAGGCAATACGGCAGTCTCTGGCCGGCGCCTGACGAAATGGCCATCGCTGGTGCCAATGCCGCTGTTGCTATGGCGCAGTGCAAAGATATCGGTGCGACGACCACAGCGGACAACGGTGCTGGGCAGATTCCATGGGTGAAGACTCCGATCTATCTCGTCAGTCAGGACCAAATGGCCGACTTCGTCTGCAAGCATCCATTCTGGTTAAACATTGACGAAGTCTACAAGAACGTTCCAGATAAGAAGCCATCCTGTTCGTAACAGGCATTATTCCGTATCTGGAAGTTCGAGGATGAACGAGTGTGAACACGTGCAATCGGCGCTCGGCGCCGATTGTTTGTCAGATGAACCCCTTCTTTTCGCAACCGCTTTGACCAAGCTGTTTCCCGGCGTGCGAGCGCTCGACAAGGCGGATTTCTCAATTGCGCCCGGGGAAATCGTTGCCCTCCTGGGCCAAAACGGGGCAGGCAAATCAACTCTTATCCAGATTTTTGCGGGAGCGCATGCTGCCGGCAGCTACGACGGAACGATAAGCTTTGACGGAAAACCCTTCCAACCGGGAGATATCGCGGAGGCGGAAGCTGCAGGGGTGGCGCTCGTCCCCCAAGAGGTCAACATTGTCCCTGACCTGAGTGTTGCCGAAAATATCACGCTCAACAGTGAGCCGCTGCGCTGGGGCATCGTTGATGTCAGCAAAAGGCTTTTGCAGGCGAAGAAAGCGCTTGCCGATTTTGACATTAACGTGGACCCGCTGCTTCCCATGTCGTCGCTTGATCTCGCTTCCCAGCAGCTCGTCGTCATCGCCCGCGCCCTCTCCAAAAATGACAGACTGCTTATCCTCGACGAACCCACAGCGGCCCTTACCGAGCATGAATCACTTTTGCTTTTTGACCGCATGCGCTCACTCAGGAAACGCGGAGTTGCGATA
>JANMMJ010000143.1:0-2286 GCA_031373255.1 Hyphomicrobiales bacterium | reverse complement strand
TTGACGTTCATCAGCACCAGGCCGTTGAGCAGCACACCTATCAGGATGGTGCCGATCACCGTGCCGAAGATCGAGCCGGCGCCGCCGAACAGGCTGGTGCCGCCGATGACGACGGAGGCAATGACGGTCAGCTCATAGCCGGTGCCGGCCACGGCTTCGGCCGAATTGAGCCGAGCGGCAAGCACGAAGGCGCCAAGGCCTGCGAAGAAACCCATGATGACGTAGACGCTACAGATGATGCCGCTGACATTGAGGCCGGCAAGGCGTGCTGCTTCCGGATTGCCGCCCACCGCATAGACCCTGCGGCCGTAGCGGGTGTAGCGCAGCACGATGTGGGCGATCAGCGCGCAGAACAGGAAGATGATGACGGGTACGGGAACCGAATAGATTTTGCCCTGGCCCCACCAGGTGAAATCCGGCTGGAAACCGGAAATCGGCCCTCCGGCGGCAAAGAGCAGTGCTGCACCGCGGAACACCGACATGCCGCCCAGTGTCACCACGAAGGCCGGAACCTTGAGCCTGGTAATGGCGATCCCCTGCAAGTAACCGCCAACCAGCCCGATGGCGATTGCCGCAAGTGCGGCCAGCGGCCAGCCATAGCCGATGGTTGCGTCGCCTACGGTGAAGCGATCCTGCATGCCGCCCTTGGCGACGGCGGCGGCGGCGAGGCCCGCGAAGGCCAGCAGCGAGCCCACCGACAGATCGATGCCGGCGGTCAGGATGACGAAGGTCATGCCAATGGCAAGCAGGCCGACAATCGAGACCTGGCGCATCACGTTGAACAGATTGAGCGGCGTGAAGAAGCGCGGCTCGATGATGGCGAAGGCCAGCATCAGCAGCAGCAGGAAGATCAGCGGGGCAAACCGCGCCAGAAAGGAAAAGGCGTCAAAGCCCCGGTCCGCCTGCCGTGCCACTGCGTCAGTCATGTCAGTCCCCCAATCAAGCGGCGCGCTCCGACCCGATGGTCATCAGCGTCATGAGTTTTTCCTGGGTGGCATCGGCGCGCATCATCTCGCCCGTCACACTGCCCTCGCGCATGGTGACGATGCGATCGGCCAGCGCCAGCACCTCGGGCAATTCGGAAGAGATGACGATGATGGCGATGCCGGCTTCGGCCATCTGGAACAGCAGATTATGCACCTCCACCTTGGCGCCGACATCGATGCCGCGGGTCGGCTCGTCGACGATCAGCACCTTGGGGCGGAGCGCCAGCCAGCGGGCCAGCACCACCTTCTGCTGATTGCCGCCGGAAAGATTGCCGACAAGCTGGTCGCCCGAGGCCATGCGGATGTTGAGCAGCTTGCGGTATTCTTCAACCAGCGCATCTTCCTTGGCGCCGCTGATGAACACGTTCGCCGCCGAAATGCGGTCATGCGAGGCGATCGACATGTTGGTGCGGATGGCGAGCGCCAGGAACAGCGCCTGCTGCTTGCGGTCTTCGGGCACGAGGCCGATGCCGTGGGCGATGGCATCGCGGGGCGAGGTTATGGCGACGGGCTTGCCGTCAACCAGCACGCGGCCTGAATCGAACAGGTCTGCTCCAAAAATGGCCCTGGCCGTTTCGGTGCGTCCGGCGCCCACGAGCCCGGCTATCCCCAGTATCTCGCCCTTGTTCACCCGGAACGACACGCCATGCAGTTCGATGGCGCTTGAATCGGTGCTCTTGCGGCGGCGCGACACGGCTTCGACGGCGAGAGCCACCTCGTCCGTGGCATAGGATTTCTCGCGCTGTGCGAGTAAGCCAAGCTCGCGCCCGACCATGAGCCTGATGATGCCGTCAAGATTGGTATCCGCGACATTACCAGCGCCGACATGGCGGCCATCGCGCAGCACCGTGTAACGGTCGCAGATCTCAAATACTTCTTCGAGGCGATGGGTGACGAAGATGGTCGAGATGCCATCGCGCTTCAGCGCCCGGATGATCTCGAAGAGCTTTTCGACTTCCGCGCGGCTCAACGCCGAGGTCGGCTCGTCCATGACGATGAGGCGGGATTTCATCGACAGGGCGCGGGCGATCTCGACCATCTGCTGCTCGGCCACGGAAAGGTCGCGCACCAGGGCGCGGGGGCTGCGGTCAAGGCCGATGCGCCGGGTGAACTTCGTGGTGTCCTCCTCCAGCGCCTTGCGGCTGATGAAGAAGCGCGATCCCGGCTCGCGGCCGATGAAGACGTTCTCGGCCACCGTCATGTCGGGCGCCAGGGTGAACTCCTGATAGATGGTGACGATACCGGCGGCCTGGGCCGCCTGCGGGCTGGCGAAGGTCACTGGCGCGCCGCCAAAGGCGAT
>JANMMJ010000167.1:0-31563 GCA_031373255.1 Hyphomicrobiales bacterium | reverse complement strand
TCGCCCTTGGTGCGTTTGGATTCAGTGGCCATCGGGAAGTCCGCTTGTCTTTTGGAGGAACCAGTCGACGACGAAATTGACGGCGACGGTGAGGAGCGCAATCGCCGCTGCCGGATAGAGTGGTGTCGGGTTGCCATAGGTGATGAGGGTCTTGTTTTCAGCCACCATCGATCCCCAGTCGGCGGTTGGCGGCTGGATGCCGACTCCGAGGAACGACAGCGCCGCGATGGTCAGAAACACGAAACAGAACCTGAGGCCGAATTCAGTGATGAGTGGCGGCAGAATGTTGGGAACGATCTCCTTGAAGACGATCCAGCTGAGTTTTTCACCACGCAGCCTGGCGGCCTCGACAAAGTCCATGACCACGACATTGAGCGCGACCGCCCGGGCCAGGCGGAACACCCGGGTTGAATCGAGCAGCGCCAGGATCAGGATGAGATTGGTAATGCTCTTGCCGAACACGGCCAGCAGCATCAGGGCGAAGATCAGCACGGGAATTGAAAGGAATGCATCGACCAGGCGCGATACGCCCTGGTCCAGCCAGCCCCGCTTGAGTGCGGTGAGAACCCCGAGCGTGCCGCCGACGATGAACGATATTAGTGTCGTCAGAAGCGCAATGCCGATGGTGTTGCGGGCGCCATACATGAGACGCGAAAACAGATCACGGCCGATCTGGTCGGTGCCGAGGATGAACTCAGAACTGGCTGGCTGATAGGCCTTGCCGATGATTTCCGCTTCGCCGTAGGGCGCGATCAGCGGCGCAAAGATCGCGCAGATGGCATAGATCAGGATGACGATCATTCCGAACCACGCGCTGATGGGTGCTGTGGCAAGCGTGCGCTTGACGTTTTCGAAAGCCGTGCGTCTGGCGCGGATGGTGCGGTCGGGCGTTGCGGTGGCCGTCATTTGGGGTGCAGCAGCCTCGGATTGGTGACGATGGAAACGATGTCGGCGGAAAGGTTGAGCAGGATATAGGTCGCAGCGAAGATCAGCGCGCACGCCTGCACCACGGGCATGTCGCGGCTCGAGACGCTGTCCACCATCAGCTGACCGATGCCGGGATAAACATACACCACTTCGACAACCACGACGCCCACGACCAGATAGGCCAGGTTGAAGGCGACGACGACGGCGATCGGCGCCCATGCATTGGGCAACGCATGGCGGGTGATCACGTCCCAGCGCGACACGCCCTTGAGCTGGGCCATTTCAATATAGGGGCTCGACAGCAGGTTGATGATTGCAGCACGCGTCATGCGCATCATGTGGGCCATGATGATCAAGGTCAGCGTGATCGCCGGCAGGGCGGCGCGATACAAATGCTCGAGAAACGGTGTGTTATCGGAGACTGTGGAAAGTGAATAAAACCAGCGATACTTGATCGCGAAAAAGAACATCAGCACATAGGCGATGAAGAAGTCCGGCATGGCGATGGTGGTGAGGGTCGATGAATTGACGATCCTGTCGAACCAGCTGTTGCGGTAGAGCGCCGCCATGACGCCAAGCAGGAGTGCGATGGGCACCGCGAAGAGTGCGGTAATCGCGGCAAGAAAGAAGGTGTTGGAAAGTCGCGGCGCGATCAGGTCGGTCACGCTGCGCTTGATGGTGCCGCCAAGGCCCGCGTAGGAATAGCCAAAGTCGCCGCGCAGAACCCCGCCGATCCATTCAAAATAGCGCACCGTGGCCGGCCGGTCGACGCCGATTTCCTTGTTGAAGGCGGCCACCGTTTCCGGCGTGGCACCCTGGCCAAGGATGTTTTCTGCAAACCCGCCCGGCAGCATTTCGAGAGAAGAAAAAATCACGATCGACACGATGAACAGGGTCAGCAGACCCAGTGCCAATCGTTGCAGGATCGTTCTGACGACCGGATGCATATGTTTCCCCTGTGGCTTCTTTGTATGAGCCGTTTCAGGAAACTTAGCAGATACCTCGCAAAGCGCTAATGATTTGTTCCGGCGATTAATCGGGCAAATGCGACGCGCGAGGGCAAATGCAACAAGATCGGACTGCCGCGAAAACGAGCGGGGGGAGGCTCGCGCCATCCCCCCGCCGTGCGAACCGCCGCAATCAAGCGACGGTGCCCCCTCGCCCCTGACGGGGCGCTGAGGCCATCACATTCTTGTCAGGCGAACCACCAGCGTTCCGCGATCTTCATGCCGTCCATCGGCCAATTGGCAGCCGTGTCGCCATGCGCCAGCGTCGTCACGTGGGCATCGACGAACGTGTTGAACACCAGGTTGATCAGCCCGCCATCATCATGCACGAGCTGCTGCATTTCCGCGTACATCGCCGCGCGCTTGGCATCGTCTGTCTCGGCCCGGGCCTGGATCAGCAACTCGTTGAACTTGGGGTTCTTCCAGAACGTATCGTTCCAAGCTGCATCTGCCGCATAGGCGGTGGTGAACATCCAGTCGCAGGTGGGCCTTCCCGCCCAGTATGAGGCAACGAACGGCTTCTTGAGCCACACATTGTCCCAATAGGCGTCTTCCGGCTCGCGGATGACATTGATGTCGATGTTGGCCGCCTTGGCATGTTCCTTCCAGAGAAGGGCCGCGTCGATAGCCCCGGTGAATGCCGCATCCGCCGAGGATAGGTCGAATTTGAGTGAGTCGAGACCGGCTTTCTTCAGCAGGCTCTTGGCCATTTCCGGATCATAGGCATGGGCCGGCTGCGGATCGACGGCGAACTTCACCGTCGGCGCAATCGGATTGTCGTTGCCGACCACGCCGTGGCCCGAGAACACCTTTTCGAGGATCTCGGCGCGATTGACCGAATACTTGATCGCATTGCGCACATCCGGATTGTCGTACGGCGCCTGCGTCACGTTCATCACATAGATGTAGTGGCCGTACCCAGTCTTCTCGAAAATCGCCAGATTGGGATTCTGCTTCAAAAGGTCCAGCGTCTTGAGGTCGGCACGGTGCAGGTAATCGGTTTCGCCGGAGTTCAGCGCGTTGGTGCGCGCCGTCACATCCTTGATCGAGATGCATTCGACCCGTTCGAACCAGGCCCGGTCGGACTTGAAGTAGTTGGGATTGCGGTTGAACGTGGCTTTCACGCCCGGCTCGAATTTCTCAAGCACATAGGGGCCGGTCCGCACGCCTGATTCCCAGTCGGCAGTCCCGTCTTCCTTACGCGGCATGATCGGAATGTGATAGTCGGAGGCGATATAGGGGAAGTCGGCGTTGCCGCCATCAAGTTCGAAAACCACCGTTTCCGGGCCATCGGCCTTGACCGACTTGACCGCAGTGAGGAGCGACTTGGCCGCTGATTTCGTGTCTTTCACGGTGTGGTGCAGGTAGGAAGCAACCACATCGTCCGACGTCACGGGTTTGCCATTGTGGAAAGTCACGCCCTTGCGGAGCTTGAAAATCCATTTCTTGGCGCCGTCCGCCGGCTCGAAGCTTTCGGCGATATCGGGCACCGCGTTGCCGGCGGCGTCGATCTCCGTCAGGCTGTTGGACAGCGTGCCCCAGTTGGCGGTGCCGGTGAACTGGTCGTAGTAGAGGCCCGGATCGAGCGAGTCGGTCGTGGCGCCGTGGGCCAGGCCCAGGCGCAATGTGCCGCCTTTCTTGGGTTCGGCGCGCGCCGCCCTGGTGAACAGCGCCGTTGCTGCGGGAACCGAAAGTCCAGCGGCAATGGCCAACTGGGTGAATTCCCGGCGTGAGACCTTGCCCTGGCCCGCGAGCTTCATCGCTTGCCTAAGTCGCATTTCCTGTTCAGACATTTTCATCTCCCTGATCCTTGTGCTTTCCCTAGGGCAACCGGCGCGACTGCCATTTGCTCTACATTTTCTTGGGCGCAGAACCCAAGGCTCTCATGACGAAAAGGCCCCGTCAATGGACGACGGGGCCTCGTGGTGTGATTTACCGATAAATGGTGAAAGCGGCGGTCACGCCATCCACCACCGCTCATACATGTAGCCGCCGTCATGGTCGAAGTCGGAATTAAATTCGTTGTGCCCGAGCTTCGTCGACAAGGCGCCGACATAGTTGTTGTACATGAGGACGATCTGGCCGCCGTCGTCGTGGACAAGCTGCTGGCACTCCGCATACATCGCGGCGCGCTTGGTATCGTCCGTTTCGGCCCGGGCAGCAAGAAGCTGCTCGTTGAAGCGGGCGTTCTTCCAGTGCGTGTCGTTCCAGGCGGCATCGGCCGCAAGCGATACCGACAGGAACATGTCGGCCACCGGGCGGCCGCCCCAATAGCACATGCACCACGGCTTCTTGAGCCAGACGTTGTCCCAGTAGCTGTCGTTGGGTTCGCGGATGATGTTGATATCGATGCCGGCGGCCTTGGCGTGCTCCTGCATCAGGAGGGCCGCGTCGACAGCACCCGAGAAAGCGGCGTCCGAAGCCGAAAGATCGACTTTCAGGTTTTCCATGCCGGCCTTCTTGAGCAGGCTCTTCGCCTTGTCCGGATCGTAGGTGTAGGCCGGTTGCGGATCGATCGCGAACTTCATCGACTTGGAGATCGGATTGTCGTTGCCCGGCGTTCCGTAGCCGAACAGGATCTTGTCGACCAGTTCCTGCCGGTTGATCGCATACTTGATCGCCTGGCGGACATCGACGTTGTCGAAAGGCTTCTGGTCGCAGTGCATCGGCGCGGTGTAATGCGCAAAACCCGACACATTGTAGAGTTCAGTTTCAGGCGCAGTCTTCAGCATTTCGATGGTCTTGAGATCGGCACGGTCGATGAAGTGCGCTTCGCCCGAAAGATAGGCGTTGGTGCGCGCCGCCGTATCGACGATAGACAGCAATTCGATGCCGTCGAACCACGTGTCCTTGAAGTAGTTGGGGTTGCGCTCGCCGACCAGCTTCACGCCCGGCTCGAACGACGTGACCATGTAGGGGCCGGCGCCGATGCCCTTCTCCCACTGGATCTTGCCGCCTTCCGATGGATACATCGAAAGATGATAGTCCGACAGCAGGAAGGGGAAGTCGGCATTGCCGCCGGTGAGTTCGAAGACCACGGTATCCGGGCCATCGGCCTTGACGCTGGTGACCGAGGACAAGACCGACTTGGCCGGCGACTTGGAGTCAGGTCCAAGGTGGTAGTTGAGGGTTGCCACCACGTCGTCGGCATTCAGCGTCTTGCCGTTATGGAATGTAACGCCTTTGCGGATCTTGAAGATCCACTTCTTTGCGCCATCGGCCGGCTCGAAGCTCTCGGCAACATGTGGCTGGGCCGTATTCTTGCTGTCAACCTGGACCAGGGGCGCGCCCATGACCGATTTGCCGAAGCCAAAGGTGAAGCCGTTTGACCATGTGGCAGGATCGAGGGTGTCGGTCGTCTGTCCATGCCCGACGGCGACCTTGAAGATGCCGCCCTTCTTGGGTTCGGCGCGGGCGGCTGTGGCGAACATGGTATTTGCGGTGGCAGCGGTTACACCCGAGGCCATGAGAAACTGCATGAAATCGCGGCGCGACAGCCTGCCCTGGCCGACAAGCTTCGACGCCTGCTTCAGTTTCGACTCAAATTCATTCATATGTTGTAACTCCTGGTGTGGATCCGAGACGGAAAGGTGTCACCGATTTCGCCGCCTCCCCTTTGACCCTTATTGTTCTGGCTATGAGCATTTCTCCATGAAACTGGAAATTGCTCACGTTGAAATTGTCACGCACATCAAGGGCCGTCAATAGCGCCGGACCGTTTCCGGGCGAAAGTGATCCGTGAAAAGTTTTCATCATCTTGCCGGTTTCGGCTGGAATCGATCAGCCCGTCTCATCCAAATCGCCGCCGCCTGCGTAGTCCAGTCAGGAAGCAGGAACGATCAGTTTGAAGATTGCGGTAGTAGGCGGTGGTATTGCGGGCTTGTCGGCGGCCTGGCTTCTGTCTCAGAAACATGACGTCACGTTGATTGAGCGCGAAGAGCGTCTCGGCGGCCATGCCAATACGGTCGATGTCGAAACCGGTGGCAGCCATTTGGCAGTCGATACCGGATTCATCGTCTACAATGAAGCTGCCTACCCGAACCTTGCAGCACTCTTCGCTCATCTCGGCGTGATAACGGCGCCAACCCGCATGACCTTTGCCGTTTCGCTCGGCGATGGCGCCTACGAATATTCCGGGTCCGGGCTTCATCGCATCTTTGGCCAATGGCGCAATCTGGCAAGCTTGAGCCAGTGGCGGCTCGCTGCGGATATCGTGCAGTTCTTTCGCCACGCATCAGCCCAGGCGGCTGGCCTGCCGGCGGGCGCAACATTGGGCGACCTCCTGGCGCGCCATGGCTATTCGGCTGCCTTCGTCGATCGCCACCTGTTGCCCATGGCTGGCGCTATCTGGTCTGTGGCACCCGGCCGGATGTCGGGGTATCCGGCTGCGGCCTTCATTCAGTTCTTTGAAAACCACGGACTGTTGAAACTGACCAACCGTCCCTGCTGGCGCACTGTGGTCGGCGGATCGCGCGAGTATGTCAGCCGCTTGGCCGCCTCAGGCTGCTTTCGCACGGTTTCCGGCGTAACCGTCACCAGCGTCCGGCGTTCGCATGGCGCGGTGTCAGTATCGGACGGGGCGTATACCGGCCGCTTCGATCATGCAGTCATCGCCACCCACGCCGACGAGGCGCTGGCCATGCTGGACGACGCCGATGAGTTCGAGGTTCAGGACCTGGGGGCATTTGCCTATTCCCGCAATCGCGCCATACTCCACACCGACGCGACGTTGATGCCGCAGCGGCGGAAACTGTGGTCTAGCTGGAACTATCTGGGCCGGGAGGGCATGGACCAGAACGTCGCCACCGTCACCTACTGGATGAATAGCCTGCAGCCTCTCAACACCTCGGCGAACCTCTTCGTGACGCTCAATCCGCGCCATGAGCCAGCTCCCGGTACTGTGCTGCGGGAGTTCAGCTACGATCATCCGGTGTTCGACAGCGGCGCCATGGCAGCCCAGCAGCGCATATGGCGGCTGCAGGGCCGCAGGCGCACGTGGTTCTGCGGTGCTCATTTTGGCGCCGGCTTTCATGAAGACGGATTGCAATCGGGCCTTGCTGTGGCCGAGCAATTGGGCGGATTGGTGCGCCCCTGGAAGGTGGCCAATCCGTCTGGCCGTATCCACGTCACCTCGGCTCCTGACTTCAATTCCGAATATGTCAGGGAAGCGGCAGAGTGAGCAGCCTTCAGTCCTGTCTTTATCTCGGTGAAGTCGTGCACAAGCGCCTGGCGCCCGTGCGTCACCAGTTGCGCTACCGCGTCTTCAATCTTTTCATTGACGTCGATGCGTTGCCGGAGCTGGCACGGCGCTCGCGGCTCTTCGGCTACAACCGCTTCAATCTTCTCGGCATCTCTGACCGCGATCACGGGGCAGGCGATGGCCGGCCAATCCGCAAGCATTTGGAAAACCTGGCGCGCAGCGTCAAAGGCGGCGCGGAAGTCACACGCTTCTTCATGTTCTGCTATCCGCGCGTGCTTGGCTACGTGTTCAACCCGCTCACCGTTTACTACGGTTATGATGCAACCGGAGCCCTGCGCCTGATGATCTACGAGGTGAACAACACCTTCGGCGGCCGCAAATCCTATGTCATCCCCATGGCCGGGGGGTTGCACCAGAAAGCCGGAAAGACCTTTTACGTTTCGCCCTTCAACGCCGTCGAGGGAGAGTATGGCTTTCATCTCGCCTTGCCGGATGAGCGCCTGTCGATTGGCATAACCCTCACAACACCTCTCGGTCCCACCCTCAAGGCTTACTTCTCGGGCGAACGCCGGCCGCTGACTGATGCCAACCTGCTGCGCTTGTTTTTTGGCCTGCCGCTGCAAAGCTTCCGGATCATTGGCGCCATTTACTGGCAGGCGCTGAAACTGTGGCGCAAGGGCCTGCGTATCCAGCCGAGGCCCGCAAAGGCAGCGCCGCTTGAACTAACCCACACGCGAGATCCACGATGACGGCGGAAACTGTTCGGGCTTCAGATGGCTGGCTGGGCCGCCTTGTCACCGGGATTGGCCGGCGGGTCATTCCGCGCCGGATCAAGGGATGCCTGCGTCTCACCCTGCCGTCTGGCCGCGAGTACGTCATCGGCAACGAACAGACCGGCATTGAAGCCGACATGCAGATCCACAATTTCGCCGTGATCCGGCGCGCCATGACCCGTGCGTCCATCGGTTTCGCGGAAAGCTACATGGCAGGTGAATGGTCAAGTTCCGATCCGGTCAAACTACTGACCTTCTACTTGCAGAACCGCTCTGGCCTGCGGCGAGCTGGCCGGCCGTTTTTCTTTCGCAGCTTGATGGATCGTCTCTGGCATCGCACCCGCGCCAATACCCGCGCCGGTTCGCGCCGCAACATCGAGGCCCACTACGATTTGGGCAATGCCTTCTATAGGCTTTGGCTCGATCCCGGCATGACCTATTCCTCGGCCTTGTTCAGTGATCCCGGCTTGAATCTTGAGGCGGCGCAGGATGCCAAATACGCGCGGGTGCTGGAATCATTGCAGCTTTCGCGCGGTCATCACCTGCTGGAGATCGGCTGCGGCTGGGGCAGCTTTGCCGCCGCTGCGGTGGACCGTGGCGCTATTGTCGCCGGAGTGACCTTGTCACAGGAGCAACTGGCCCACGCGACAAAGCGCCTCGCCGGATGCGCCGAATTCCGCTTGCAGGATTATCGCGATATCGAAGGCACTTTCGACCGCATTGCCTCGATTGAAATGATTGAAGCCGTCGGCGAGGAGAATTGGCCGGCCTACTTTTCGATGATCCACGACAGGCTGAAGCCGGGCGGCAAGGCGGTGCTGCAGGCAATCACCATCGATGAACATATCTTCCCCAAATATCGCCGCAGCGCCGATTTCATCCAGCGCTACATTTTCCCGGGCGGTCTCCTGCCGACATCAACCGCCATCAGGAAACAGGCGGAGATGGCGGGCCTGCGCTATGAAAAGCTCGAAAGCTTCGGCATGAGTTACGCAAAAACCCTGCGTCTCTGGCGCGAGCGTTTCGAAGCGGCCTGGCCGGAAATTGCCGGGCAAGGCTTTAACGAGCGCTTCCGCCGCATGTGGACCTATTACCTGGCTTATTGCGAAGCTGGTTTTTCCGAGCGCGCCATTGATGTCGGCCTTTACCGTCTCGAGAAACCCGTCTGAGCTTGCGGTGATCGGGTCAGTACCGGAAAACGTATCCCCTTCATGATGTTGCAGAAACTTCACCCCCGCCCGGCCGGACAGCGGATGTTCGATCTCTTCGCCTATTTTGCCGGGGAGACGATCGCCTTTGGCATATTCGAGGATCGCTTTGGCCGCGAGCGAAAGCGCTTCTCGGTCGCCATTGTGGGCCAGGCTGAAGGCAGTTCGCTGCGTCTTGAAGAGGATTTCCTGTTTTCCGATGGAACCACCTCGCAGCGCGTCTGGTTCTTGCGGCGCGAGGCTGGAAATCGCTTCAGTGGCACCTGCGCCGACCTGATCGGCGAAGCGGCGGGAGAACAGAGTGTCGGTTGCGCTTCGATGACCTATGCCATGAAACTCGACATTGGCAATCGTCGCAGTCTGAAGGTCAAATTCTCCGATGTATTCTATGCGGCAGGAAATGGCTCCGTCATCAATCGCGCCACGGTGACCAAATGGGGCATCGGCATCGGCCAGGCGCTGATTGTGTTCACCAAGCCGCCTGCAGGCGTATCATGATTTGAGCACGCCCTTGCGGATCAGCCAGAAGAACAGGCTGTAGGGCAAAACCCGCGCCAACTTGAGGATGAAAACGAACCGCCAGGGATAAGCGACCTCGAACCTGCCGTCGGCGAGCCCTTTGATCGTCAGGCGCGCAGCGTCTGCTGGCTGCATCAGGAATGGCATCTTGAAGTCATTCCGGTCCGTCATCGGCGTTTCAACAAATCCCGGATTGACGACGCTGAGTGCCACGCCGCTCAGTTCAAGCTCGGGTTTCAGGCTTTCCGCCAGGTTGATCAATGCCGCCTTGCTCGGACCGTATGAGCCTGCCTTGGGCAGCCCGCGATAACCCGCCACCGAGGCAATCCACGCAATGCGGCCGGAACGGCGCTTGCGCATGGGAGGCAGCATCGCGGCAAGGCAGTTCACCACGCCGAGATAATTCACGCTCATGGTGTGTGCGAATTCCGCCGGATCGATGTGTGACGGATCAAGCGGCGTGTAGGTTCCAGCCGCGAACAGGGCGAGGTCGATGGGGCTGAGTGTAGCTTCAATCTTCGCCACAGTAGCGATCACCGCGTCCCGGTCGGTGACATCGAGCGGAAATGCATGGACCGACGGTGCGATTGCCTTGAGCTTGTCGGCGGATCGGGCAGAGGCGGCGACCGTGACCCCGGCCGCCGCCAATTGCAGCGCCACCTCGCGGCCAATGCCTGTCGAGGCGCCGGTGATCCACACGGTCTTCCAGGGAAGTTGACTGGGCACGCGGTAGCGGACGATCAGATGCCGACGAACGGCTGCACCAGCCTTGCCAGTACCGACTTGAACCGGGTCGGCGCTTCGGTGGCGACCAGGCAGATGCAGGGCGCGTCGGTTTCGACAACCGGGCGGTGTTCGATGTCTTCGTCGAGATCGGCCACGTCGCCCCGTGCAAACCGGCCGATCTTGTCGTGATAGGCGCCGGAAATGATCATGGTGATTTCTTCGCCGCCATGACCATGTTCGGGCATCGCCTTTCCCGGCGCGATGCGCATCAGCCGCAAATGTCCTTTGGCAGCCTGGGAGAGCTTGATGTCATGCATGGCGATGCCCGGTGCCCTGGCGCGCCACGGAATATCATTGATCGCCATGCCATTCATGAGGCGGCTCAGCGGCCGGGGGAGCCCGTCGGAACCTCGCACCGGTGACGGGAAACGATGCACGATCGCCTGGTCGAGAAGGGCAAAAGTGCGCGAACGGCAATCCGAAGAGATTTCCATCGCGTCGAGCCCGGCCAGGAGCTCGCCGCCCGCGGCTTCCATGACGCCAACGGCAGCACGGCACTGCGCGCACCAGGCCAGGTGCGAAGCCGCGACGGCGCTCATCGCCTCGTCAAGGGTGCCGGCCGCATAAGCCACAAGGGTTGCATCATCCAGATGGTGATGAATGGTCAATTGGTATTCTCCAGCAATTTACGCATGCGCCTATAGGCCAGCCGCATGCGCGATTTTACGGTCCCGAGCGGCAGCTTGAGCCTTTCGGCAATTTCGCTCTGGGGTACGTCGTCGACATAGGAAAGGATCAGGATCGACTTCTGTTCGTCGGGAATATCCTTAAGGGCTTTGGCCACAAGGCTTTGCGCCTCGGCACTGATCAGCAGTTCGTCGCTGATCGGCCCGTCGTCGGGTTCGTCGTAATCGCCAAGCTCGGTCAGGTGAACCGTATGTTCGCGCCGGATGCGGTCGATCCGCAGGTTGCGGGCGATGGTGAAGATCCAGGTCGTAACCGATCCGCGCTCTTCCTGGTAGAGCCCGGCTTTCGTCCACACCGCGATCATGGTTTCCTGGACGAGGTCTTCGGCCTGTTCCGGATTGGCCCCCTTCCGCAACATGAAGCTCTTGATGCGCGGCGCATAATTGTCGAACAAGTCCCCAAAAGCGGCCCGGTCGCGATTTTGCGCCACGCGCACCAGCAGTGCCGCCGCCCGCGCATGCTCATCGGACTGCTGCCGCTTCGGAATGGATTTCTTCGTCATGGAGGAGGCCGGCGCCCGCATGTCACTGTCCCGTTGATAATAGCGGATTTACGGCGGAGCGCCTCTGCCGGATCACCGGGAGCGAGCCATGGAGTGCCGGAGGTCATGTCCTTGCCTCAGGCCGGAATCAGGCGAAGCGCTTGTTCGAGCGTATCCGCTTCGCCGGGCGGCTTGTCCCAGCGGATACGATGAATACGCGGGAATCGAAGGGCCACGCCCGATTTGTGCCGGGCCGAGGGCTGGATGCCGTCGAATGCCACTTCGAAGACGAGACCCGGCGGCACCGCCCGCACCGGTCCGAAACGCTCGGTCGTGTGGCTCCTGATCCATTGGTCGAGCTTGCGCAATTCTTCATCGGTGAAACCTGAGTAGGCCTTGCCTACTGGAACCAGCTTGTCGTCCTTCCACACCCCGAACGTATAATCGGAGTAATAGGACGACCGCTTGCCTGACCCCCGCTGCGCGTACATCAGCACGCAATCGAGCGTCAGCGCCGCGCGCTTCCACTTGTACCAGTGGCCCTTGGGCCGCCCCGACAGGTAAGGGCTCGCCTTGCGTTTCAGCATGAGCCCTTCGATGCCGTTTTCGCGTGCCCCTTGCCACAGGCGCTCCAGCTCGGCGAAGTCGGAGAATGCCACCAGCGTGCTGAGATCGCTGTGCGATGGCCGCCATCGCTGCATCCATGCCTCGAGCCGTTCGCGCCGCTGGGTGAAACCCAGTTCGCGTAAGTCTTCGGCCCCATCGAACAGGAGATCGTACAGCCGCACATGGGCCGGATAATCCGCCAGCATGTTCGCCGTCACGGCCTTGCGGTTCAGTCTCTGTTGCAGGTCGTTGAACGGGGCTACCTCGCCGTTGCGGAGGATCAGGAGTTCGCCATCAAGCACGCCTTCGGTTTTTGCAAAGGCCGAAGCCACATCCGGAAAGGCCTGCGATATATCATCACCCGCGCGCGAATAGATTTTGGCCTGGCCGTTCTTGGCCGCGATCTGCACCCGGATGCCATCCCACTTCCATTCAGCCGCGATCTCGGCTGGGGTGATTCCGGCCCAGTCGCCGTCCTCGATAGGATGAGCCAGCATGACCGGCCGGAACACCGGCTTTGCTCCCGCGTCGGGCCTTGGGCCTGCACCGTCGATCCAGTGAAAAAGCTCTGTATACGGAGCTTCGATCCCGTGCCACAGTTCTTCGATTTCGCTGACGTCACAGCCCTTGAGGTTGGCGAGCGCCTGTTTGGCCAGCCGTGATGACACGCCAACGCGCAGCGCCCCCGAGAACAGCTTGATTAGCGCAAAGCGGCCCTTGATGTCGAGGCGGTTGAGCAGGCTTTCCAGAAGCTGCGGAAAGCCGCGCGATGACGTTGTCCGCGCTGCTTCGACCACCTCGCTGATATGCGGCGGGCTATATGTATACCGGTCCGGCCAAAGTAGCGCGACCGTCTCCGCCGTATCGCCCACATAGTCGCGCGACAGCCGGTAGAGCACCGGATCGGCATGCGGTTCCATGATCGTTGCCAGTGTCCGCCGCACCGGAAGCGAAAACGGCAAACCATCGGTCAGCGCCACCAGCGCCCAGCCCCGGTCCGGGTCGGGTATAGCGCGGAAATAGTCTTCCAGCAGCTTGAGCTTGGCGTTGCGCGCCGTCGTGTAGACCAGCCGGTCAAGCAGTTCGGCGAAGGCGTGCATCAATCGCCCTCGTCGTCGAAGCCGACCAGCGCCAGTGCCTTGCCGCGCCTTCCCATCTTGCCGATCTGATAGACAAGGGCGTCCTCGCGGCCATGCGTGACCCAGATATCCTCGGCACCTGTCTCCGTGATGGTCTGCAAAAGCTCCGGCCAGTCGCAGTGATCCGAAACGATCAACGGCAGTTCGACACCCCTTTGCCGCGCCCGGCCCTTTACCCGCATCCATCCCGATGCAAAACACGTCATCGGATCGGAAAACCGCCGCGACCAGCGATCGTCGACAGCCGACGGCGGGCACATCACCAGCGCTCCCTTCAGATCCTCCGGTGTTGCGCCGAGAACGGCGCGCAACGGGCCAAGTTCGTAGCCGAACTTCTCATAAAGCTCGCAGGTGCCAAGCAGGGCGCCATGCAGATAGATCGGCGCATCGTAACCGGCAGCCCGCACCAGCATGATCATGCGCTGGCATTTGCCCAGCCCATAGACGCCGAGCAAATGCGTACGCTCCGGATTGGCGCGGAGCGAGGCAACGAGACGCCGGGCCTCGTTGTCCGCCGGCTCATGCCGGAACACCGGCAATCCGAATGTCGCCTCGGTGACAAACACGTCGCAAGTCACAAGCTCGAATGGTTCCGCGGCGGGATCGGCGCTGCGCTTGTAGTCACCCGACACGACCGCGCGCGTACCCTGCCATTCCATCACCACCTGCCGCGAGCCGAGGATATGCCCGGCCGGCACCAGCGAAACCTTGACGCCATTGAGGTCGATCGGCGTTTCATAGGATTGGAAGGAACTTGCGCAGGTCGCGCCCATCCGCACCTTCATGATGGCGATGGTCTCCGGGCTCGCCAGAACCGCCCCATGCCCCGGCCGCGCATGATCGCTATGGCCATGCGTGATCACCGCATGGTCCACTGCCTGGTGCGGGTCGATGTAAAACTGCCCCGGCGCGCAATAAAGCCCGCGCGGTGTGGGATGAAGCCAGGAATCAGGATTGGGCGGCATGAGGGCAATGTAGTCTTCACCGCCATGGATTCAACCAGCCCTCATCCCAGCTTCCGCTCGATCTTCTGGTCGAACTTCTTGGTGAAAATCTTCTTTGCCCCTTCGAAGGCATCGATTTTGCCCTTGACCAGCCAGTGCGTCTTCGTCGCCTTCAGCTCACCATAGGTTTCGGTGCGGATTTTCCATTTTCCCCGCTCGCGCATTTCGGTCCAGTGCGTTTTCATCACCGCCGAGAGCGGATCGCCATCTTTGATGGTATGCCACTCGCGGCCGACACCATGATGGATCAGCTTGATATGCTCGATCTCGTAGATGCCGAAATCGTCAACGATCTCCAGCGTGGTGACGCCATCCTTCACCGTGACTTCGCGCTTGTTCCACGGTGCCTTGATCTCGCGTTGCTTGACCGGCTCGGCACTTTCGGCACTCTTCCACCCCAGTGAAACTTCATTCTGGATTTCGCGGCGGATCGGCATGTGCACGCTCGACTTGCCCGCGTAAACCGTAAGCGTGACTGGCTCGGGTGCGGGCCACATCATCGGCCAGTATGAAGTCGACAGCGACACCCGCAGGCGATGCCCCCTGGGGATGCGCATGGCAATGTCGTCCATGCGGATCGTTACGCGGTAGCGTTTTCCCGGCTCCAGTGCGCTCGGCACTTCATGGCTGTCGCGATGCGTCAGATTGAGCAGGCCATAGGTCACCCGCGAGACTTCGCCTGTCGGCCACACATCGTTGAGCCGTACCGCAATGAAGGCCACCGGCTTGTCGGAAGCGATCTCGAGTTCGACAACCGGCGCCCCCATGATGTCCATGTCGGCAACCAGTGACGGCGTATCGAAAGTAAGCGAGCTCGCGTCGTCGCGCTTCTGGTCGCCGGGGAATTCCTTGCCGAGCCAGATGATGCAGAATTCGCCGCCATCGACACCGGTCGCCTGAGGCGATGCGATGGTCAATGGCGTCTCCTCGCCCGCGCTCCCGCCAATCCCGTCGGCATTGAGATGCCATTGCCTGATATCGACTTTGCCCGACATCCATATCTCGTCCGAAACCCAGCGGCCGGGCCAGGTTTCCTTGAAGCCTTCCGGCTTTTCGGCATTCATGATGTAGGTCCGGAATGCCGGATCGCGCGCCACGCCGGTGGCTTCGCCTTTGAGATACTGGTCCCACCAGCGCAGGCATTCCTGCAGGAAGCCGATGCGCGGTTCCGGCACCGCGAAATGCGGATACTTGTGCGCCCATGGCCCGATGATCGCCTTGCACGGGCTGCGCAGGCCCTTCATCAGCCTGGGCACGGCATTGGTGTAGGCATCGTTCCACCCGCCGACACACAGCACCGCCGCTTCGATTGCGCCATAATTCTCGCACACGCTGCCGGGCTTCCAGTAAGTGTCGCGGGTTGGATGTTGCAGCCACGGGATCAGCAGGAACGGCTCGTTCTTGAGGCGATCCAGCCACATCTTTTTCCATTTGGCGCCGACGATCTTGGGGTCCGGAGGCCGTGACGAATAGGCCAGCATGGTCGCCGCCCATCCCAGATTCTCGTTGATCAGGCAGCCGCCCTTGTAATGGATGTCGTCGGCATAGCGGTCGTCGGTCGAGCAGATGGTGACAACCGCCTTGAGTGCCGCAGGCGCGCGCGCCGCCACCTGCAATCCGTTGAAGCCGCCCCACGAAATGCCGATCATGCCTACCTTGCCGGTGCACCATTTCTGGATGGTGAGCCAGGCGATCACCTCGATGGCGTCGTCCTGTTCCTGTTTGGCGTATTCATCGAACATCAGACCTTCGGAATCGCCATTTCCGCGCATGTCGACGCGGATCGAGGCATAGCCCCGCGCTGCGAAATAAGGATGAGTGAGCGCGTCACGCACATGCGTGCCGTCACGCTTGCGATAGGGCAGGTATTCAAGGATCGCCGGCACTGGCTTTGCCTCTGCATCTTCCGGCAGCCAGATTCGCGCCGCGAGCTTTGTGCCATCCGACATGGGGATGAAGATATTTTCGATCTCTTTCACTTTGCGAAGCGAGCCGGGCGCGGCATTCAGCATGGGTCAATATCCTGTTCGGGAAGTTCGCCGTGATAGGCAAGCGAGAAGACGGCTTCAACGATGGCGCGAAAACTGTCGGCCGCGGGTTCGCTCATGTGCCGGGCCCGCAGAAAGGCGTGCACCAGCAGCGGCTCGTCGCGCACCAGTGCCGGAACGCCTGCCGCCGTCAATCGCGCCGCAAAGTCCAGGCAGTCATCATGCAGCGGGTCGTGTCCCGCTGCGACCAGAAAGGCTGGGGGCAGGCCGCTATAGTCCGTCTCGCGGAGCGGCGCCGCATGCTTGTCGCCACCGCCGCCGTAGATGTCGCGGTAATAGATCACATCCCGGGTGGACAGGCCGGGCGCATTCGCCTGCGCCACATAGGAACCCCGTTCCATGTTTCCACCGAGTCCCGGATAGACCAGGACCTGGCCCATGATTTTCGGCCCGCCCGTGTCACGCGCCTTCAGGCAAAGGGCGGCAGCCAGGTTGCCGCCGGCGCTATCGCCTGCTATGGCCAATTTAGTCAAACGATTGGCCAAAAAAGTCAAAACGGCCCAGCAATCGTCAAATGCCGCCGGAAAAGGGTTTTCGGGCGCCAGGCGGTAGTCAACCGCCACCACCGCAACGTCAGCGCCGTCGCAGATTTCTGCGCAGATGTCGTCATGGCTCTCCAGGCCGCCCACCACGAAGCCGCCGCCATGGAGGTATAGCAGTACCGGCGGGTTGGGCGTGCCGTTGCTGCGGTAGCGCCGGCATTTTACTTCACCCACCATGAAATCCTCTGCTGTAACACCCTTGGGCCGGGCCTTGCGGAAATGCGCCGCGTATCGGTCATAGAAGGTCCGCTGTTCGGCGAGGCTGAAATTCACCGCATCGTCCGGGTAGAATCGCTCTCCGGCAATCAGGAATTCCCGTATTCCGGGATCGGACAGCATGTTGTATTTATTGTCGGCAATGTCGGTCATCGCCGATCTTTGTCGGGCAGCCGTGCCGCTGGCAAGGGGGCAACTGATGGCGCACCCGGAAATGGGGAGGGCGTACCTTGCAGCAGCAGAGCGAAACGATCCCCTGGCCGGTCAAGACCCGCGAATTTCATAATCATCATATCAACTCGACAATCTGGAATACATCAACGTATCCGGGCTCTCGCCATGGCTGGATTTTCGCCTCCTTCCACCCCAAGTGATTGCCGGAGTGGATGCCCAGCAGCATCGCCGCGCCATCAAGACGCATTTGCCCGTCGATGCGCTCGTTTTTTCGCCGAGCGCCCGATACATTTATCTGGGCCGCGATGGCCGCGACATGGCCTGGAGTTTCTACAACCATTACCTGAACCTCACCGAAGAGCGGCGCATGCTGATGAATACGGCCCCCGGTCTCGTTGGTCCGCCAATACCGCCGTGTCCGAATGATCCGCTTGAATTCTATCGCACCTGGTTCGCTGAAAACGGCACCACGGGGCGGCACGGGCTGGGGGGGGCGGCGCCAAAGCCTTTATCAACAAGGACACCAACGGCCGCTGGCGCGAGGCGCTCACCGCAGATGAAATTCAGGCCTACGAAGAAAAGGCCCTTGCCGAACTTGGCGCGGAATGCGCTAAATGGCTTGCCGGAGGAAATCTTGGTGCCGCAAGAAAACTCTTCTGAACAATGAAAGACAAGTACAGGGAAGAACGTCAATGCCGGCAAATGCGGGCCTGTCATGGCCGGTGAAGTCGCGGGAGCTTCACAATCATCACTTCGACTCGACCGTGTGGAACGGCTTCAAGTTCAGGGACGACGATATCGTCATTGCCACCTATGCCAAGTCCGGCACCACATGGACCCAGCAAATTATCTCGCAACTCATCTTTGATGGTGCTGAAGGAAGGAAAGTAGGCGATATCTCGCCGTGGGTTGATCTCCGCGTGCCGCCAAAGGAAATCAAGCTGGACGCGCTGGAGGCTCAATCCCACCGCCGGTTCATCAAGACCCATCTGCCGGTCGATGCGCTGGTATTCTCGCCGAAGGCCAAATACATCTACATCGGCAGGGATGGCCGTGACATGGTGTGGAGCCTGTACAACCATCACATCAACGCCAATGATGCGTGGTATGGCGCCCTGAATGATACGCCAGGGCGGGTCGGCCCGCCGATAGAGCCGCCCGGAAAGCCAGTGGTGGAGTATTTTGCTGATTGGCTGGCGAAGGATGGTTATCCTTTCTGGCCTTACTGGGAAAATGTCAGCACCTGGTGGGCCATTCGCCATCTGCCGAACGTCAAGCTCGTGCATTTCAACGATCTCAAGGCCGATCTGCCCGGCGGAATCGCCGCCGTTGCCGAATTCCTCGGCATCGCGATGACCCCGGAAAAACTGAAGCTGGTCGCCGAGCATTGCTCCTTCGGTTACATGAAGGCCCATGCCGCCGAAACAGCGCCGCTGGGAGGGATTTTCTGGGAAGGTGGCGCCGAGACCTTCATCAACAAGGGCACCAATGGCCGTTGGCGCGATAGCTTGCCGGCCGCAGTGAGCGCTGCCTATGAGGCAAGGGCGATTCAGGAGTTGGGGCCGGAGTGCGCCGCCTGGCTGGCAAACGGCACTGCCCGGCAATTGCCTTGATTTAGCCGAATTCCTTAAATCCGAACGTCAACTTTGGCGGGTATATTGCATTTTTTGCGGGATAACCGCCGAAAGTGGCGGGTCCTGTGCCAAAATGAACGCCAGATTAATGCCACAATCACGCTGAGTTCAGCCAGGGCCCTCTACAAGAAGCGTCAATACGCAAGACATTCTTGAGAGAGGAACCCACCCATGAACAAGCTCTTCAAGTCACTGATTGGCGCCGCCCTCGTCGCCACCGCCGCCTTCGCTTCGCAGGCCCAGGCAAATACCACCCTGTTTGAAGGCGTCGTCCTCGTCCCCCCGGCCTCCCAGGCAGCCGCTCCCCCGGCAACCGAGGACCATGGCTTCAGGCGCGGCAAGGTCGTCCAGTTCGCCACCGACAAGCCGGCAGGCTCGGTCATCGTCGTCACCAAGCAGCGTGCTCTCTACTACGTGCTCGGCAACGGCATGGCCGTGAAATATCGCGTCGCCACCGCCAAGAAGGGCTTTGAATGGAGGGGCGCGCACAAGGTCTCGAGCAAGGTCAAATGGCCGGATTGGCGCCCGCCGCAGGAAATGCGCGAACGCCGCCCGGAACTCCCCGAGTTCATGGCTGGCGGCCCGGAAAATCCGCTCGGCGCCCGCGCCATCTATCTCGGCTCCTCGATCTACCGCATCCACGGAACCAATGAACCTTCGTCGATCGGCAAGGCGGCATCATCGGGCTGCATCCGCATGCTCAACGCCGACGTGCAGGAACTCTACGCAAATATCCGGCTGGGCGCTCTCGTCGTGGTGATGTGACTACGGCAAACTACCATCATGACTGAGCGTACGGAGGGCTTCGACAATCGCGTCGAAGCCCTTTTTTGCAGGCGCACTCACATGCCGCGCCCGCATGTAGCTGTGCGCCAGCGCTGGTTCCCTGCGCAGCGCCACCGCGATGCCCGCCGCCTTGAGCTTTTCAGAAAACAGGATCCCGTCGTCGCAGAGCGGATCGTGCATGGCGACCGTGATGAAGGCGGGCGGCAGCCGGTCGACGTCGGCGGCGATGTTGGGCACAGCGTAGGGGTCTGACCAGTTCCTGTTGCCGCGCTGGCCCAGAAAGCTTTCGAGATAGAAAATCATTTCGGCCCGCGTCAGGCAGGGTGCTTCGGCATTGCGGACGTAGGATGCAGTATTCACGTCCGCTCCCAGCACCGGATAGATCATCACCATGGCGTTCAGCTGTTGCTCGCCGTGATCGCGCAGGTGCATGGCAAGTCCAGCCGTCATCTGCCCGCCTGCACTGTCGCCGGCCCCGGTGATACGCGAGGGATCGATCCCCAGGGCCCGCCCCTGTTCGCGCATCCAGGTCAGCACCTTGAGCGAATCCTTGAGCTGTGCCGGATGCGGATGCTCCGGTGCCAGCCTGTAGTCCACCAACACCACCACGCAATCGGCACCTGCCGCCATCTCGGCGCACATGTCGTCATGGGTTTCGCATGAACCCAGTACCCAGCCGCCGCCATGGAAATAGATCACCCCCGGCTTCGGTGCTTCGCCCGGCGGCCGGAAGACCCGCACATGCACACCCTCAACTTCAAGGTCTTCGACCATGAGCCGTTCCGGCCGCGGCGCCCGGAACATCCGGCACACGTCATCCCACGCTTTCCGCTGCTCGGGCAGCGGCCAGTTGGCGCTTTCCGGCGGCGAATGCCGTGACAGCTCCTTGTAGAATTTCAGCATGCCTTCATCGACGGGCATATCGGCCATTACGGACTCCCTGTTACCCCATACGCAAATCTGTCATAGCAACAGTGCAATTGCATTCAATGAATCAGAGCCTGCGATTCGTGGCGACCTTCTGGCCTTTCAAACGCGGCACCAACGAAGCGAACGGCGGCCCGCCGTCCGGCGCGCCGGATGAAAGCGCCGCATCCTTCGCAGCGCTTGCCGCTGCACTCCCCGATCCCTGTCTTGTGCTGAACCGGCTGGGCATTGTGATGGTTGCCAATGAACCGGCCCTCGAGATAATCGGGAGTAATCCGTTGGGAGAGCACCTGAGTGCGGCCATCAGGTCGCCTGCCGTTCTCGAAGCGCTGGAGCGCTCCAGCAGCAGCGCCGCTCCAGCCCGCGTCGACTACGAACTGCGGGGGTCCACCCCACGTTTGTTCGAGGCGGTCATATCGCCGGTGATCGACGCCGGCCGCATCGTTGCGACGCTTGTCCTGCTCAAGGACCTCACCCGCGAACAGCGGATCGAAAGGCTGCGCGCCGATTTCGTGGCCAACGCAAGCCATGAATTGCGCACCCCGCTTGCTTCCTTGCTAGGGTTTATCGAAACACTTCAGGGCGCAGCGAAGGACGATGCGAAGGCCCGCGAGCAATTCCTCGGCCTGATGCGCACCCAGGCCGAGCGCATGAAGCGCCTGATTGACGATCTCCTGTCGCTCAGCCGCATTGAGATGAGCGAGCACGTGCCGCCGACTTCGTCGGTGGAACTGTCACAGGTCGCCCGCCATGTCGCCGATAGCCTGACGCCGATGGCACGGGGCAATGGCGCCGAAATCGCTGTCAATCTTGATTCCGGTTTGAAAGTTACCGGCGAATGGGATGAACTCGTCCAGGTCGTGCAGAACCTCGTCGAGAACGCCATCAAATATGCCAGCTCCGGCAAGGTGATCGAGATCACGGCGAGGCGGGCAGGGTCTTATGCCGAACTCGCGGTGGTCGATCATGGCCCCGGTATTGCCGATGAACATCTGCCGCGCCTCACTGAGCGCTTTTACCGTGTGAGTGTGCAGGACAGCCGCGCCAGGGGCGGTACTGGTCTGGGTCTCGCCATCGTCAAGCACATCCTTAACCGTCACCGCGGCCGCCTTTCGGTACAGTCGCGACTTGGCCTCGGCACCACCTTTACAATCCGCCTGCCGATTTCCGATATCAACAGCCAGGATTGATATTTATATCGTCTTTCCAAATACATAATATGTCATAATAGTTTTATAAGAGCGTCACATAACGCTTATTGCGGACACCTAGTTTCGCCCCAGTTCCAACGAGGGAGTATCGAGACCATGAAACGTATTCTTATGACTGTAAGCGCGCTGGCGCTTCTGGCCGTTCCGGCCGTCGCCCGTGACCAGATCCGCATCGTCGGCTCGTCGACGGTTTATCCTTTCACCACTGCTGTCGCCGAAAACTTCGGCAAGACTTCCGGCATGAAGACCCCTGTTGTCGAATCGACCGGCACTGGCGGCGGCATGAAGCTGTTCTGCGCCGGCGTGGGCGTTGATCATCCTGATTTCACCAACGCCTCGCGCGCCATCAAGAAAAGTGAATTCGATGACTGCATCAAGAATGGCGTCACCGACATCGTCGAGATCAAGGTCGGCTTCGACGGCCTGACACTCGCGAATTCCAAGGCCGGCCCCGACCTGGTGCTGACCAAGAAGCAGATTTTCATGGCGCTCGCGAAGGAAGTGCCGGGACCGGACGGCAAGCTCATTGCCAATCCCTACAAGAACTGGAACGAAGTTGACGCGGCACTGCCGGCCAAGAAGATTGAAGTGCTCGGCCCGCCGCCCACCTCCGGCACCCGCGATTCCTTCGTTGAACTCGTCATGGAAAAGGGTGCTGAAAGCTTTGACAGCCTGAAGGACCTCAAGAAGGCCGATGCCAAAGCTTTTGAAGCTGTGTGGAAGTCGATCCGTGAGGATGGCGCATTCGTCGAAGCCGGCGAGAACGACAATCTCATTGTCCAGAAAATTGAAGCCAACCCCGATGCGCTCGGCATCTTCGGCTTCTCGTTCCTTGAAGAGAATGCCAGCAAGATCAAGGGTGCGTCCATTGATGGCGTCGTCCCGACCTACGAAACCATCGCTTCCGGCGACTACAAGGTCGCCCGTCCGCTCTTCATCTACGCCAAGAAGCAGCATGTCGGCGTCATTCCCGGCATGGCTGAATTCGTCGCCGAATACACCTCCGAGAAAGCCATGGGCGAAGACGGCTATCTCTCGGCCAAAGGCCTGATTGCCCTTCCGCCTGAAGAGGCTGCCAAGGTCATGGCCGTCGCCAAGGACATGAAGGCCATCGACGCTTCGATGTTCTGAGACCCGATAACCGGGGGCGGCCGCATCGCTGCCCCCGCACTTCCTGGTGCCGTACAGTCTGCTTCAGTAACAATGATTGCAAACCGATGACCTGGTCCTACGTTCTGATACTTGCAGTCCTGGTATTCGCGGGATTCTTCCTTGGTCGCACCCGCGCCACGTCCCTGCGGGCGGCAGGCAGCGCCGATCTCCATTCACTTCCAACTTATCATGGCCTGTTTCTCGCCTCCGTCATCTTCGCGCCCATGGTCCTGATTGGCGCGCTGGGCGATGTGCTTGGCAGTCACTATGTCGTGTCGCATGCCCTCAATGCCTACGATCCGGCGGTTGCTGTCGACCCTTTGAAGAGCGGCGCAGCCCTGCGTGAAATCGAGATGCAGGCGGCCGGTCAGTCCGCCGGCGATCCAAGTGTCCAGCTTCAGGCGGGAGCTGAGGCTTACAATGCCGCGCGCAGTCTGGTCACCTGGGGCCTGCTCATCCTCGGCGTGGGTGCAGGCCTTGCCGCACTCGTCTTTGGCTACCAGCGCATTTCCATGCTGTTCCGCGCCCGCAACGCCTTTGAGCGCTTCGTCCAGGTGGTCCTGCTCATCTGTTCCGTCGTGGCCGTTTTGACCACGGTTGGCATTGTCTTTTCGGTGCTGTTCGAAACCATCCGCTTCTTTGGCAAGGTCTCGCCCATCGACTTCCTTTTCGGCCTGCAATGGTCGCCGCAAACCGCGCTCCGCGCCGACCAGGTTGGTTCATCCGGCGCCTTCGGCATCGTGCCGCTGATTGCCGGCACCTTCCTGATCACCCTGATCGCGATGGCAGTGGCCGGCCCCATCGGCCTTTTCGCGGCGATCTTCATGGCGGAATATGCCAGCCCCCGCATGCGCGCTGTCGTCAAGCCGATCCTCGAAATTCTGGCCGGTGTTCCAACCGTTGTGCTGGGCTTCTTCGCCGCCCTCACCGTTGCGCCGTCGATCCGTGGCTGGGGCGAGTCATTCGGCTTGAATGTATCCTCCGAATCGGCCCTCGCCGCAGGGCTCGTCATGGGCATGATGATCATCCCCTTTGTGTCGTCGCTGTCGGATGACGTGATCAACGCCGTGCCCCAGTCGCTGCGTGATGGCTCCTATGCCATGGGCGCCACCCGCTCCGAAACCATCAAGAAGGTCGTCCTTCCCGCGGCTCTTCCGGGCATTGTTTCGGCCATGATGCTCGCCATGTCGCGCGCCGTGGGCGAAACCATGATCGTTGTCATGGCCGCGGGCCTCGCTGCCAACTTGACGCTCAACCCGCTCGACGCAGTGACGACTGTAACCGTTCAGATCAAGACGCTGCTGGTGGGCGACCAGGAATTCGACTCGGCCAAGACACTGTCGGCCTTTGCCCTTGGCTTTGTCCTGTTCTTCTTCACCCTGACCCTCAACTTCATCGCGCTGCGCATCGTGCAGAGATACCGTGAACAGTATGACTGACATCGCCGCACCGCATAAGGCTGCACTCGACCGGCCGCACTTGCAGAATCTATCGCTGGTATCCAGGCGCTATCGTGCCGAGCGCCGCTTCCGCCTCTATGGCATGCTCGCCATTGGCGTGACGGCGGTGTTCCTGCTGCTGTTGCTTGGCGACATCTTTCTGAAAGGTCTGCCGGCCTTCACCGAAAACCGCCTGGTCATGTCGCTTGCCGCCGATCAGTCGGTCATCGACCCGCAAAACACCCGCGATCCCAAGGCAATTCTCGCAGGTGACTACGATACGCTGATCAAGGATGGCCTGCGCGCCCAGTTTCCCGATGTCACGTCGCGCGCCGACCGCAAGCTGCTCTTGGGCTTGCTCAGCGCCGGCGCAGCAGACGATTTCCGCAGCACCATTGTGGCGAACCCTGGTTTGATCGGCAGCACTGTGAAAGTTCCAGTCTTGCTGTCCGACGATGCCGATCAGTATCTGAAAGGTGCGCAGACAGGTTCGCTTCGTACCGCCGGTGCCGGCACGCTGACGCTCACCGCCGAAGGCGATCGGTACAGGCTGGCTTCGACCGCAGGCGACTTCGACGAAGCGCTGGGCCGCGTGAAAGCCTATATCAACGAGGCTCTCGCAACCGGAAATATTGAACTCGACCGGCTCAATACGGAAGTTTCCCGTATCACCCAAAATCTGACTGGCCTCGAAGATCGCCTCAAGGCTGCAACGCAATCGGCTGTCGAAGCCGATATTCAGCTGGCCACGGCAGATCGCGACAAGGCCGTGTCGGACCTGTCCAGCCTCACCTCTGCCCGTGATGCGCTTAAAGTCCGCGTAGACGATCTTTCTCGCCGCGCCGCCGCTCCCGCGCAGAAGGAGGTCATGACCGACCTTTTGCCGAGTCTGTTGATCGAGGCAAATGGCGGTGTATTCCGGGCCCGCGAAGTTGCCGGAAACGACATTCTCGCCGAAATTCTGATTGCCCCCACAACCCCGGAGGCAGCCAGGCCTGGAACCTGGCAGACCCAGGTCCTGACCACACCGGAAAGCAGCCGCCGGGTGAGCGACAAGGAAGCGGCATGGCTCGAGAGGCTGAAAGCTTCTGGAAGCATTGAAAATGGCATTGCCTGGCGTTTCTTTACCTCGGGCGATTCACGCGAACCGGAACTCGCAGGCATCCGTGGCGCCTTGACCGGATCCATACTGACCCTGCTTGTGACTTTGGCACTCTGCCTGCCGCTGGGTGTTGGTGCTGCTATCTATCTCGAGGAATTTGCCCCGAAGAACCGGCTCACCGGCCTGATCGAGGTCAACATCAACAATCTGGCGGCCGTGCCTTCTATCGTGTTCGGCCTGCTGGGCCTCGCCATGTTCCTCAATTTCTTCGGCATGCCGCGCTCTGCACCCCTGGTGGGCGGCCTCGTGCTGGCGCTGCTGGTATTGCCCACCATCATCATTGCTTCGCGTGCTGCCCTGAAGGCCGTACCGCCATCGATAAAGGAAGCGGCCCTGGGCATCGGTGCCTCGCATCAGCAGGCGATATTCCATCACGTGCACCACTGGCCATGCCCGGCATCATGACCGGAACCATCATCGGCATGGCTCACGCCCTTGGTGAATCCGCACCATTGCTGATGATCGGCATGGTCGCTTTCATCGTCGATATCCCGCATGGCATCGCCGATGCCGCCACGGTATTGCCGGTACAGATCTATCTCTGGTCCGACCTGCCGGAGGTTGCCTTCCAGACCAAGACGGCGGCGGCAATCATCGTCCTTCTCGTCTTCCTTTTCCTCATGAACGCAGTCGCGATTGTCCTGCGCAAGCGCTTCGAACGCCGCTGGTAGCTGAAAGTAAGTACGCCCATGAATGAACTGGCCCACGTCTCGCTGCAGACCCCATCGCCGCCGCGCATCTCGACGGAGCGCGATGTCAAAATCGACGCGAAGGACATCAACATCTATTATGGCGACAAGCACGCCATCAAGAATCTGTCGATCGCCATTCCCGATCGAGCGGTATCGGCCTTCATCGGGCCATCGGGTTGTGGCAAATCGACATTTCTGCGGGCCATGAACCGCATGAACGACACCATTCCGAGCTGCCGCATCACCGGCGATATCCTGATCGACGGCAAGAATATCTATGACCGAGACCTCGACGTTGTGCAGTTGCGCGCCCGTGTCGGCATGGTTTTCCAGAAGCCCAATCCCTTCCCGAAATCCATTTTTGAGAATGTCGCATATGGGCCGCGCATTCATGGTATCGCCCGGAACAAGACCGACCTCGAGGAAATCGTCGTCAACAGCCTGAAAAAGGCCGGCCTTTTCGAAGAAGTGAAGGACAGGCTTCAGCATCCCGGCACTGGCCTTTCCGGCGGCCAGCAGCAGCGTCTCTGCATCGCCCGCGCCATTGCGGTCAATCCGGAGGTGATCCTGATGGACGAACCCTGTTCGGCACTCGATCCCATCGCCACGGCCCGCATTGAGGAGCTGATCGACGAGATCAAGCAAAACTACTGCATCGTCATCGTCACCCATTCGATGCAGCAGGCGGCCCGCGTCTCGCAATTGACCGCATTCTTTCACCTGGGCGTGCTCGTCGAGTTCGGCGATACCGACGAGATGTTCACTTCGCCCCAGGACAAGCGGACCCAGGACTATATCACCGGCCGCTTCGGCTAACCGATTACGGAGTTTATTGTATGAGCGACCATATCGTCAGGGCCTATGATGAGGATCTCGCCAGCCTGAAAACCATGCTGGCCCAGATGGGCGGCCTGGCCGAGGACCAGCTTGCCAATGCGCTGGCAGCGCTGGTCAAGCGCGACATGCGCCTCGCCGATCAGGTGATCCAGGGCGACGAGAAGATTGACAGCCTTGAACTTATGATCGAGGAAAAGGCCATCCTGACCATCGCCAAGCGCCAGCCCATGGCCAAGGATTTGCGCGAGATCATGGTGGCGATCCGCATTGCCTCGGACCTTGAACGCATTGGAGACCTGGCCAAGAACCTTGCCAAGCGCACCCACGCGGTCTCCGACGCCTTGCCCCGCAAGCTGGTTGTCGGCCTCACGCGCATGGGCCAGCTTGCCTTGTCCCAGCTCAAGAATGTCCTTGATGCCTACGGGTCGCGCGATTCCGAAAAGGCCATGGAAGTCTGGCACCATGACGAAGATATCGATGCGCTCTATAATTCGGTGTTCCGCGAACTCCTAACCTATATGATGGAGGATCCGCGCATGATCGGCTTGTGCACTCATCTGCTTTTCGCCACCAAGAACATCGAACGCATCGGCGATCACGGCACCAATATCGCCGAGAACATATACTATCTCGTGCATGGCAAGACGTTGCGTGATGAACGCCCGAAGAAGGATCTGACCAGCACCACGATTTTTGAAACTCCGGGAGTCAAATGAGCGCGTCTATTCTCATTGTCGAAGACGAGGAACCGATCCAGATTCTTCTCTCCTACAATTTCGAAGCCGAGGGATTTCGCGCCAGGGCAGCCTCGACGGGAGAGGATGTACCGCGCATGATCGCCGAGGAACGCCCCGACCTGATCGTGCTCGACTGGATGCTGCCCGGCATCTCCGGCATTGAAGTCTGCCGCCTGTTGCGCGCCAAGCCTGAAACCCGCGATATCCCGATTGTTATGCTGACGGCGCGTGGCGAAGAGACCGAGCGTGTCAGGGGCCTTGCCACCGGCGCCGATGACTACATGGTGAAGCCATTCTCCGTGCCGGAGCTCCTGGCCCGTGTCCGCACCATCCTGCGCCGCGCCAATCCGGATGTCGTGGCGGACCAGATCAGGGCAGGCGACATATCGCTCGACCGCCGTACCCGGCGGGTGACGCGCAGCACCCGTGACATCAACCTTTCCCCCACCGAGTTCCGCCTGCTCGAGCACATGATGCAGAATCCCGGCCGCGTTTATAGCCGCGGCCAGTTGCTCGATGCCGTATGGGGGCGCGATGTTTATGTCGACGAGCGCACCGTGGATGTCCATGTCGGCCGCCTGCGCAAATCCGTGACCCGCGGCAAGGAGATCGATCCGATCCGCACTGTTCGCGGCATGGGTTACGCTTTCGACGAGCGTTTCGGCCGCCACTGAAATGCGAAGGGCCGGGAAATCCCGGCCACTCCGAAAATCTTGTAAATTTAGCTCAGCCGATAGCGACCTTGCGGTGCCGCCGGTCCTGCAGCGGCTGGTACGCAAGCCGGGCGTGATATTCGCAATAGGGCGAGCCATCGCGGGGCTTGTGGCCGCAGAAACAGAAATCCTCCGCACCCGGATCACCGCTCGGCCACTTGCAAGTCTTTTCCGACAGCTGGAGGATGGTGATGCGCCCATCGCCCTTGCTGGTGTCGACCAGCCTGAGCGGTTGCGGCTCAGGGATAGGCAGCGCCCGTGCCACGGGTGAAGGACGCATCATCGGCTTGAGGGCCGTTGATCCGGACGTTGGTAGCGTCATCGGCGCGCTGGGACGTCCAGGAGCCGACGGTTCGCGCGTCTTGCGTTGCCGCGGCGCAGTTGAACGTTGGGGTTGTGCGCGGCCTGAAAGATTCAACCTGTGAACCTTGCCGATCACCGCATTTCGGGTAACGCCCTGTCCGAGACGCAGCGCAATCTGGGTCGCGCTATGACCCTCATCCCAAAGTTTCTTCAGAAGTTCTACTCGTTCATCCGTCCAGGACATCTTTGGCCCTCCTTGGACTTCACCATGAATTTCCACCAATTGAATCCTCACTGCCGGCAAGGCTGCTAACCTCCGGCGCACCTCAATCTGCCACCTTTGGAACGCTACATATCGTAGCCCGAAGGCGCATTACTACAATAAGCAGTGACTCACGCGCAAACACTCGCACTCGACAGGCCACCGTTTTCCCCAGCTAATGCCGGGTCCCGTATGGTTAATGAAACGTTATCAACAGGGCGAATCGCCGGTCTATGTGGCGGTTTGACTCACCCCCGGGGTCACCAGCAGTTTTCCCGCATTGACCCCCGGTCTGTTCCTCCATATAAGCGATTGACATGCTGACCCGCCGCCCAAACAGGGGCGGCGAATTCATTTGGACCCCGCGCATGATCACGCCTGTTCTGCCGACCTATAATCGCGCCAATGTGGCGTTCGTGCGCGGCGAAGGCGTCAGGCTCTTCACCGGCGAGGGCGATGAATACCTCGATTTTGGCGCTGGTGTGGCGGTGGTCAGCCTTGGCCACGCTCATCCACACCTTGTTGCCGCCCTGACCGGCCAGGCCCAGAAGCTCTGGCACACATCGAACCTGTATCAGATGCCCGGTCAGGAGAAATTGGCCGCGCGCCTGATCGGCAGCACTTTTGCCGAGACGGTGTTCTTCACCAATTCCGGCGCCGAAGCCCTTGAATGCTCGATCAAGATGGCACGGAAGTATCAAGCTGCCGGCGATCACCCTGAACGTTTCCGTCTCATCACCTTCGAGGGAGCCTTCCACGGCCGCACCCTTGCCACCATCGCCGCCGGCGGCCAGCAGAAATACATCGATGGCTTCGGTCCCAAGGTCGAAGGCTTTGACCAGGTGCCGTTTGGCGATCTGGATGCCGTGAAGGCGGCAATCACCGATGAAACGGCGGGCATCCTGCTCGAACCAGTGCAGGGCGAAGGCGGATTGCGGCCCGCACCTCCGCACTTTCTCAAGCAACTGCGCCAGCTTTGCGATGAACATGGCCTGCTGCTGGTTCTCGATGAAGTTCAATGCGGCATCGGCCGTACCGGAAAACTGTTTGCCCATGAATGGGCGGGGATTACGCCCGACATCATGGCCATCGCCAAGGGCATCGGCGGCGGCTTTCCCATGGGGGCCTGCCTTGCCACCGCCGAGGCCGCCAGAGGCATGGTTGCCGGTACGCATGGCTCGACGTTCGGCGGCAATCCGCTGGCAACGGCGGTCGGCAATGCCGTGCTCGACATCGTGCTGGAGGACGGATTCCTCGAACACGTGCAAAAGGCGGGCCTGACCCTCAAGCAGCAATTGGCCCGCCTCAAGGATGAACATCCTTCGGTCATTGAAGACGTGCGTGGCTCGGGCCTGATGATGGGTCTCAAATGCAAGGTGCCCAACACCGCGATGGTCTCCGCCGCCCTCGACGAGAAGCTTCTCGTGATCGGTGCGGGCGACAATGTCGTGCGCCTCCTGCCGCCCTTGATCGTGTCCGATGCTGATATTTCCGAAGCCGTCGGCAAGCTGGACCGCGCCTGCCGCGCGCTTGAATCCAAAGCCGTCTGAGGCACCCATGGCGGCGGCACCCAGGCATTTTCTCGATATTTGCGATTTCGATGCGGCAGCGCTCAATGGAATTCTGGCCCATTCGCGCGCCATGAAGGCCGCCCGCACCGGTTTGCCGAAAGGCATGCAGGATGCCGATGCCCCGCTCAAGGGCCGCATGCTAGCCATGATATTCGAGCGGCCTTCGACCCGCACCCGAGTATCCTTTGAAGTCGGCATGCGCCAGCTTGGCGGCGAGAGCATCTTCCTTTCGTCCACCGATATGCAGATCGGACGGGGCGAATCCATTGCCGACACCGCACGGGTTCTGTCGCGCTACGTCGATGCCATCATGATTCGGGCGGCGGACCATGAGCATCTGACCGAGATCGCCGCACATGCCACCGTGCCTGTCATCAACGGCCTGACCAATTTGACCCACCCCTGCCAGGTGCTGGCCGATATTCAGACCCTTGAGGAACGGCGCGGCCGGCTCTGCGATGAATCCGTGGCCTATGTGGGCGACAGCAACAATATCACGCGCTCCTGGGTGCAGGCCGTGGCCCGTCTGGGCGGACGCCTCACCATCGGATCGCCGGAAAGCCTGAAGCCGGACGCCGAGTTGCTGGCTTGGGCCAGGGAGAACAAGGCCGATGTCAAGGTCGTTGGCAGCGCCGAGGAAGCAGTGAGCGATGCCGGCTGCGTCATCACCGATGCCTGGGTGTCCATGCACGACAAGGATGCGGCGAGCCGCCACAATCTGCTGCGGCCATTTCAGGTCGATGCGCGATTGATGAAGCGGGCAAAGCCCGATGCCATATTCATGCATTGCCTGCCGGCTCACCGGGGTGAGGAAGTCACC
>JANMMJ010000120.1:0-55427 GCA_031373255.1 Hyphomicrobiales bacterium | reverse complement strand
CGTCATCCCACCCGTTTCATCAGCAAGGAATAATCTGTTCACGGATGAGCCGCCGCTCGCCGGTTGTGGCGGGCGGCAGCAGTCCTTGCTGTGGGGTGCGCAATGCTGCGCTATGTTTTCAGGCGGTTTCTGACCGCCGTTCCAACGCTCTTCCTGATCGTCACGATTTCGTTTTTCCTGATGCGCGTCGCCCCCGGCGGCCCCTTCAATCAGGAAAAGGGTCTCAATCCGGTCATCAAAGCCAATCTTGAGCGCGTCTATCAGCTCGATCAGCCGCTGTGGAAGCAGTATCTCCTCTACCTCAACAACTTGATCCACGGTGACTTTGGCCCAAGCTACAACCTGCCCGATTTTACCGTGGCGGAGCTCTTCGCATCGGGTCTGCCGATATCAATCCAGCTCGGCCTCAGCGCATTGTTCCTTGCACTGACGATTGGCGGCTCGCTGGGCATCATTGCGGCGCTTAATCAGAACAAGACCGGGGACTACGCCGTCATCGCCACGGCGACAGCCGGCAGCACGATTCCCACCTTTGTCGTGGCGCCGCTGTTCCAGCTTGCCTTTGCGCTTGGCCTGAACTGGTTTCCTGTTGGTGGCTGGGGAGATGGAGCTTTGATCAATAAGTTTGGGCCCATTGTCACGCTCGCACTTCCGCAGATTGCCATCGTGGCGCGGCTCATGCGCGGCTCGATGATCGAATCCCTGCGCTCCCACCATATTCGCACGGCGCGGGCGCTCGGCCTGTCCGATTACTCGGTGATCATCCGCCATGCGCTTCGTGGCGCCCTTTTGCCGGTCATTTCCTATTCTGGACCGGCTGCGGCAGCACTGCTGACCGGCTCAATCATTGTGGAAACGATCTTTTCAATTCCGGGCGTCGGCCGCTATTTTGTCGAGGCTGCCCTCAATCGCGACTACACGCTGGTCATGGGAACCGTGGTCGTGATCGCTATTTTCACCATCATCTTCAATCTGATTGTCGACGTGCTCTACGCTGTCGTCGATCCTCGCGTGCGCTATGACTGACGTTGCTGTACCTGTTTTGACGGTTGGACGCTCGCTTTGGGCCGATGCCTGGGGCAGGCTGAAAGCCAATCGCGCCGCGCTCTTCAGTTGCTTTTACCTTATCTTCATGGCGATCGTCTGCATTGCCGGGCCATGGTTCACCCCGCATGCGTTCTCGACGATCTACCCCGACTATGTGCGTATTCCGCCCAGCCTGTCGCCTTATCCTCAATCGGAAATGATTGACCAGGCTGTGAAGGATGTGGTGAGCCGGACCAGATCCAACCTTGTCGAATGGAAAGATGAAGGCGGCAGAATACACATGACGATAAGTTCGGCGAAACCGATTGACGAACGTGTAATTCGCTACATTGACCGGTCCAGTGTCTTCGAGGATGGGAAGATTGACTCGAAGTCGGACGACGGCATGTCCATGACCATGAGCGGCGCGATCGATCGGCAGTACTTCCTTTTTGGCACTGACAACTCGGGCCGTGACTTGTTGACCCGCACCCTGATTGCCGGCCGTGTTTCACTGGCCATCGGCTTGCTCGCGGGCCTCGTCGCTGTGGTGATCGGTGTTCTGTATGGAGCGACCGCCGGATTTCTTGGCGGCAAGACAGATGAAGTGATGATGCGCGTCGTCGACATTCTGTATTCTCTGCCCTTCATCTTTTTCGTTATCATGCTCGTGGTCTTCTTCGGCAGGAATTTTGTGTTGATGTTCCTCGCCGTTGGCGCCGTTCTGTGGCTCGATATGGCGCGCATTGTTCGTGGCCAGGCTCTCTCGATCAAGCGTCAGGAATATGTCCAGGCTGCCGAAGCCCTCGGTGTGACCCGCACCGGCATCCTGCTGCGCCATGTCGTGCCAAACCTCTTGGGCCCTGTTGTCATTTATATGACGCTGCTCGTTCCTCAGGTGATCATCCTGGAGAGTTTCCTGTCGTTCCTCGGCCTTGGCGTGCAGGAGCCAATGTCAAGCTGGGGTGTTTTGATTTCGCAAGGCGCCAAGAACATTCCGGCCGCAAACTGGCTGCTGATCTTTCCTTCATTCTTTCTCACCACCACGCTCTTCGCGCTCAACTTCATTGGTGACGGCTTGCGCGATGCCCTCGATCCGAAGGATCGCTGAGAGATGGATGATCCGATCTTCGAACTCGAAGACGTTCACGTCCGTTTCAAGACCCTGGACGGCATGGTGAACGCCGTGAAGGGCGTCGATCTCAACGTCAAGGCCGGTGAGACGGTTGCAATCGTCGGCGAGTCAGGATCGGGCAAGAGCCAGCTGATGATGGCGGCCATGGGTCTGCTTGCATCCAACGGCGAGGCAGCGGGGCAAGCACTCTATCGCGGAAAGAATATTCTCGGCCTCCCCAAGACGGCGCTCAATACCGTCCGCGGCCGTAAGATTACCATGATCTTCCAGGAGCCGATGACGTCGCTTGATCCGCTCTACACGATCGGCAGCCAGCTGATGGAGCCGATCATGCATCATCAGGGGATCGGCGCAGAGCCCGCCCGCGCCCGCGCCATCGACATGCTGAAACTCGTGCGCATTCCCGATCCGGAACGCCGCATGGATTCGTATCCCTATGAAATGTCGGGCGGTCAGCGCCAGCGCGTCATGATCGCCATGGCGCTCGCCAATGACCCCGATCTCCTCATCGCTGATGAGCCGACCACAGCTCTTGATGTCACCATCCAGGCCGAGATCCTCGAACTGATGGCGGGATTGCAGAAGCGGCTTGGCATGGGCATGATCTTTATTACCCATGACCTCAATATCGTGAAGCGCATTGCCCACCGCGTCTACGTGATGCGTTACGGCGAGGTTGTTGAGGAAGGCGATACCAGGGCCATCTTCGCAAATCCCAAGCATCCCTACACCCGCGCCCTGCTTGAGGCAGAACCGGCCGGCCGAAAGCAGCCACCAGCCGCCGGTGCGCCGATAATTCTTGCCGGCACAGGCGTGCGGGTCACGTTCAATTTCGGGGGAGGCTTCCTCGCCGGTCCTCCGATGCAGCTCAATGCTGTTGATCGTGTCTCACTGTCCCTCAGGCGGGGCCAGACCATCGGCATCGTGGGCGAGTCGGGTTCCGGCAAGTCGACATTGGCGCGGGCCCTTCTGCGCCTGCTGCCCAGCGAAGGCGCCATCATGTTCGAGGGCCGCAGCATTGCCGGACTTGATCGCGAACAGATGCGCCCGATGCGGCGCCAGTTGCAAATCGTGCTGCAGGATCCCTTCGGTTCGCTTTCGCCACGCATGACTGCAGGCCAGATCGTTACCGAGGGCCTGCTCGTCCACGAACCATCGATCTCCGGCAAGCAGCGTGATGCACGTGCTGCCCGCGCGCTGGAAGAAGTGCAGCTTGATCCTGCGCTCCGCAATCGCTATCCGCATGAATTCTCCGGCGGTCAGCGCCAGCGCATCGCCATCGCCCGCGCGATCATCTTGAAGCCGAAGGTCGTGGTGCTCGATGAGCCGACCTCGGCGCTCGACCGGCAGGTGCAAAAGCAGATCATCGACCTGCTGCGTGATCTACAGCAGGCGAACAACCTCTCATACCTCTTCATCAGTCACGATCTCGCCGTGGTCCGCGCCATGGCCGACCATATTCTGGTGATGAAGGATGGCCGCTTGGTCGAGCAGGGGTCGCCCGATGATGTTCTCGATCATCCGCAGGAGGATTATACCAGGCGCCTGATGGCAGCGGCCTTCGCCGATTGAATCTCAGATGTCGAACGGTTCGATATTGGCAAATGCCGTGCGCAGTGCCTTCGACCATTCGGAGGACAGCATCTTGAAATAGGGGTCGTCCTGGCCAATTCTCTTGGTGTGTTCAAACCTCAGCGTTCCCGTCTCGTATGTCAGCATGTCGATGGGCAGCCCGACACTCAGGTTTGAGCGGAGCGTCGAGTCGAACGACAGCAGCACCATCTTCGCCGCCTCGCCGAGCGTCATCTCATTGCGGGCTACCCGGTCAAGAATTGGCTTGCCGTACTTGTGCTCGCCAATCTGGAAAAACGGCGTATCGGGCGTGGCTTCGATGAAGTTGCCTTCTGTGTACATCTGGAACAGGCGCGGCCGCTCCTTGCCGATTTGCCCGCCAAATATGAAAGTCGCCGAAAACGCATCGCTGCTGGCGGAAAGTGCTTCACCATCGATGTTCTTCACTTCGCGAATGGCCCGCCCGACCAGCCTCACAGCCTGAAACATAGTCTTGGTATGAAAGATGTTGTCAGTGGCGGCGTTTTTGCCCCGCTGGAGTGTTCCTTCCTCGATCAGGCTCACCACGGCCTGGGTCACTGCAAGGTTTCCTGCGGTGAGCAGCACGAATATGCGCTCTCCCGGCTTTGACCAGGTATGAAGTTTCTTGAATCTGCCGACGTTATCGACACCCGCGTTGGTGCGGGTATCGGCAGCCATCACCAGCCCTTCGTCGAGCAGCATTCCGACGCAATAGGTCATCTCACTGCTCCGCCACCTGCACGCTTACCTCGACTGTCATGCTTTCTCCCGATCCCCCGCGCCGTGTTCCCCGGACCGGCGAAATATTCGCCGCGTCGATTCCCCCGGCAACTCTAACATAGCGCTCCGTCGGACAAACCGAATTTGCCGCATCGAACCCGATCCAGCCAAATCCGGGCACTTTGACCTCCGCCCAGGCATGGCTGGCCGTGGCGGGCTGGCCATCCTCGGTGACCAGATAACCGGAAACATAGCGCGAAGGGAGGCCAAGGTAGCGCGCCATGCCAAGCATGATGTGGGCGTGATCCTGGCAAACCCCCCGGCCTTCCTCGAACGATTGTGCCGCGGTCGTCAGTGCGTCGGTGGCGCCAAGAACATACGCGACGCGCTGGTGAACCGCATTCATCATTGCATGCAGTTGATCGATGTGATCGGCGTTGGAAGCCTTGAGCTTGTCGGCAAGGCCGCGCATCCCGGCATTCGGCATCGTCGATCCCGTCTGCCGCAGGAAAACCAGGTCGGAAGCTGTCGCGGGCAACCCATTCACCGTGCCGTGCGCATCGCTGCACTCGACAATGCCGTCCGCGACGATCAGCACCTCCCCTGAAATCCCGCTGAAGGTGATGAGGTGAACGCTGTTGCCGAATCCGTCTCGGTAGGCCAGTGCCCGGTCCATGCCGGGCGCTTCGATCCGCCAGGATATGGTCTTCTGCGTATCGAAATCCGTCGGCGTCAGGTAGAGACGCTGCGCTGCATAGGATGGAACGGTCGTATAAGTGTATCGCGTTTCATGACGGACGTGCAGGCGCATGATGATTATGGAAAGTTGTAGGTTCGCGCAATCGCTCCCGATAGCGACGCGTTAGCCCTGAGGAAGTCCTGCAGGAACTCATGCAGGCCCTGTTGAAAAATCTCGTCCATGCTGGCTCCCCTGAGGCGCTTATACGTATTGTCCGCTTGCTCGTGGCAGGCGTAGCGGCAGTCGTAGAGTTCAGCCAGCCCTTCCAGCGCGATGTTGATCCACTGGTATGAAAACACCAGGGAGCGCGGCAATTCATCCTTGAGCATGAGGAACTCCGCCACCTGCCACGGCCGGTAACGGCTTTCGCGGTAAAACCAGCGATACGCCCGGTGCGCCGAGACGGAGCGGAGAACCTGCGCCCATTGCTGCATGTCCAGTTCGCTGCCCACGTCGTCCGGACGCGGCAGCAGGATGTAATACTTAACGTCAAGGATGCGCGCCGTCGTATCCGCCCGCTCGATGAAGTTTCCGAGCTGGCTGAAGTAGTAATTATCGGTGCGCAGCATCGTCCCAAGCAATGCTCCGCGAAACATCATGGAGCGCTGTCTGATCCACTCAAGAAATCCCGGCAGGCGGTCGGAAGTGATGTTGGAGGGTTTGACTTGGGCAAATTCGTTCCACGTTGAATTCAGGCTCTCCCAGACGTCACGCGTGATTGCAGTGCGCACCGCGCGCGCATTGTTGCGTGCAATCTTCAGGCACGATTTGACGCTGGATGAATTGTCTTCGTCGAAGAGAAGAAAGGCGATGACTTTTTGCCCGTTGATCTCAGGGTGTTTTTCGTCATAGCCCCACTCGCATGCCGCACTTTTGAGCGTCGAGCGCCACTCGTCCTGGTGTCCTTCGATGGCACTTGGCATCAGCGAAATCCGGTACGCGACTTCAATGAGGCGGGCCATGCTTTCGGCCCGTTCCACATAGCGCGACATCCAGTAGAGCGAGGAGGCGGTGCGGCCCAGCATCGCTAATCCTCCAGAACCCAGGTGTCTTTGGTGCCGCCGCCCTGGCTGGAATTGACCACCAGAGACCCCTTCTTCAATGCCACCCGGGTAAGGCCGCCAGGCGTCACCCGCACCTGGTCTCCGGAGAGCACGAAGGGCCGGAGATCGACGTGCCGCGGTGCTACGCCGGAATTGGTGAAGGTAGGAACTGCGGAGAGCGCCAGTGTCGGCTGCGCGATGTAGTTTTTGGGGCGGCTCTTCAGCTTGGCGCGAAACTCCTCGATTTCTTTCTTGGACGAGGTTGGACCAACCAGCATGCCGTAGCCGCCAGAGCCGTGCACCTCTTTCACCACCAGTTCGGGTAGGTGCTCAAGCACATAGGCCAGATCCTTGGCATCGCCGCAGCGCCACGTCGGCACATTCTTGAGCAACGGCTTCTGGCCAGTATAGAACTCAATAATATCAGGAAGATAAGTGTAAATCGCCTTGTCGTCGGCAATGCCTGTACCGGGCGCGTTGACCAGCGTTACGCGGCCCGCGCGGTAGAGATCGAAGATCCCTGGAACGCCCAACGCCGAGTCGGGTTTGAAGCTGAGCGGGTCGAGATAAATGTCGTCGATCCGCCTATAGACCACATCGACGCGCTTCGGTTCCTGCGTCGTCCGCATATAGAGATAGCCATCTGACACAAACAGATCGCCACCCTCGCAAAGCTCAACCCCCATTTCATCGGCAAGAAACGCGTGCTCGAAGAACGCCGAGTTGTGAATGCCGGGCGTGAGCACAGCAATTGTGGGCTCTCCATCGCAACCTGCCGGCGCTACACTTTCCAGCGTTTTGCGCAGCATCGCCGGATAGTTCTCGACAGGCGCAATGCGATGCTGCGCGAAAAGCTCGGGAAACAGATACATCATCGCTTCCCGGTCTTCGAGCATGTAGGAAACGCCTGAAGGGGTCCTGCAATTATCCTCCAGCACGTAAAAATCGTTCAGCCCCACCCGCACGATGTCGATGCCGATGATGTGGGCATAGACGCCGCGCGCTGGATTGACACCGACCATCTCAGCCACGAAAGCATCGTTCTGTATGATGATCTCGGCCGGAACCCGGCCCGAGCGCAAAATTTCCTGGCGGTGATAGATGTCGTGGACGAACGCGTTCAGGGCGCGCACCCGCTGCTCAATTCCCGCCGACAGCTTCCGCCATTCCGAAGCAGAGAATATGCGTGGCACGATATCGAAGGGGATCAGCCGCTCCGAGGCCTTGTGGTCCCCGTAGACCGCGAAGGTGATGCCCTGGCGCCTGAAGATTTCTTCAGCTTCGCGCAACGCCCTCCGCACATCCGATTTGCCGAGTTGCTTGAGCCATCCTTCAACACGGCGATACGGTTCACGGACGTTCTCGCCGCCTCCCGTCATCTCGTTGAAGACTTCGCCCATCCTCACCCCTGTTGTGCACTGCAATAATGTGCCTGAATTTCAAAGTGGTGCAAGCAAAACCTCGTAAAACTTGCGATTTCACGGTGATAGTGCCATAAGCAGGCCATGTGCTACTGCATTACAGCATCCGGCGAAGTCGTTCCGCTCTGGTCGAAGACCAACTACGATGACGTTATGCTCCATTGCGCTCGTATCGGTTACAAGCCGTAGCCTCTCCTGACTTTTTTACGCTTCGCCGGCCCGCCGAGGGCCAGATTTTGTGTATCCCGTCAGGAGAATTGCATGACTGCGCAGACCAAGAATTTGAATGTGGCCGAGATCGTCCGTTCCGATATTGAGCATCATTTCCATCCCTTCACCGACCACAAGACCTTACACGCCGATGGTGGCCCTCGTGTCGTCACCCATGCCGATGGCGTGTGGATTTGGGATGCCAACGGCAACAAATTGCTCGACGGCATGGCCGGCTTGTGGTGCGTGAATGTGGGTTACGGCCGCAAGGAACTGGCCGAGGTGGCGTATCTGCAGATGCTCGATTTGCCGTACTACAACACCTTCTTCAAATCGACGACCGTACCGGCAACCGAACTGGCGGCAAAGATTTCCTCGGTCATGCCGAAGCGCTTCCAGCACATTTTCTTCACCAATTCGGGCTCGGAATCGAACGATACCATCGTCCGTTTCGTCCGGCACTATTGGGCGCTCAAGGGCAAGCCCTACCGCCAGCATTTCATCGGCCGGCGCCGTGGCTACCACGGCTCGACCATGATTGCCGCCAGCCTCGGCGGTATGGAGGGAATGCACGCTCAGGGCGGGCTGCCGCTTCCCGGTTTCCACCATGTCCAGCAGCCGCATTGGTTTGATTTTGGCGGTGACAAGTCGCCGGAGGATTTCGGCCTTGAGGCTGCAGCAGAGGTTGAAAAGAAGATCCTTGAGCTTGGGCCGGAAAACGTCGCCGCCTTCATAGGCGAGCCTATTCAGGGCGCAGGGGGTGTCATCATACCTCCCAGCACCTATTGGCCGGAAGTTGAGCGGATCTGCCGCAAGTATGGCGTGTTGCTGATTTCCGACGAAGTGATCTGCGGCTTCGGCCGCACCGGCAATTGGTGGGGATTCGAAACCATGGGCTTCAATCCCGATATTGTCCCCATGGCCAAGGGCCTGTCATCGGGCTATCAGACCATTGGCGCCGTTGCCTTTGCTGACCATATTCTGAATGAATTCTTCGAACTCGGCGGCGAGTTCTATCATGGCATGACCTACGCAGGCCATCCTGTGGCCGCTGCGGTTGCCCTTGAGAACATCAATATTATCGAGCGTGAAAAGCTTGTTGAGCGGACCCGGGAACTTGGCCCCTACCTCGCCGAAGGCCTGAAGAGTCTGAGCGATCATTCAATAGTAGGCGAGACGCGATCCGTCGGCCTGATTGGCGCTATCGAATTGTGCAAGGACAAGAAAACCCGCGAGCGCTTCACCGAGTCGGGGCGTGTCGGCGGGATATGCCGGAATCACGCGACGGCCAATGGACTGATCATGCGGGCCTGTTGGGACACCATGGTGGTCGCGCCACCACTGGTTGTTTCCAAGAAGGAAATCGACACGCTGGTCCAGTTGGCCCGCAAGGCTCTTGACGCAACGTACGCGGACGTGAAGGGCGAAATGAGCTAAAGTCGCACAACGAAATAATTTGAATCCCGCCGTGTTGATGATATCTCATCAGTACGCGGATTTTTCCGGCCCACCGGGACGCACAAGAGAGAAATGGTCCGGCGTCCCACCTCTCAAATGCTCACGAAGGAGCGACAACCACTATGGCTACATTCCGTCCACGCTTCAGTCCGAGCCGCCGCGCCATCCTGAAAGGAGCAGGCGCGCTTGCTGTCGGAGTGACCTTCCTTCCGCGTTTCTCCCTTGCGGAGGAGGAGAAAAAACTCAACCTGTACAACTGGGATACCTATATCGGCACGAACACCCTTGCAGATTTCCAGACGGAGACCGGCATCGAGACCAAACTTGACCTGTTTGCCGACAATGACGAACTGTTCGCCAAGCTCAAGGGTGGCAATCCTGGCTACGATGTCATCGTTCCCACGAACGATAATCTCGAGCGCATGATGAAGGCCAATATGGTTCAGCCCATCGATCACTCCAAGATCCCGAACATGGCCAATATCGACAAGCCGTTCCAGGACGCCGCATTTGATCCAGGCCGCAAGTATTCGCTGCCTTACATGTGGGGTACGCTGGGTGTCGGTTACCGCAAGTCGAAGGTGGATGGCGGCGTGATCGATAGTTGGAAGTTGCTGCTCGATTCCGACAAGATGGCCGGCAAGATATCGCTTCTTGGCGACGCGCAGAATGTGATTGGCTGCTCCCTGAAGTATCTTGGCTATTCTTTCAACTCAACGAATGCCGATGAGCTGAAAAAGGCGGAAGAGCTGCTGATCGCGCAGAAGAAGCACGTCAAGGTCTTTGCAGACGACAATGGCCAGGATTTATTGGCCTCAGGCGAGGTTGATGCCTGCATGGAGTGGAACGGCGACATCATCCAGGTCATGGCTGAGGACGACGATTTGGCCTATTCGGTCCCCACCGAAGGCGCTTTGCTTTGGCAGGATACACTGGCAATTCCCACGGGTGCACCACACCCCGAAAATGCCCATGCCTTCCTGAACTACGTTTACGGGGCAGAAGCCGGCAAGCATATTGCCGAAACCATCCAGTATGCGACAGCCAACGCCGCTGCCAAGGCGCTGATGGACAAGTCATATACTGAAAATCCCTCGATTTTCCCGCCAGCCGAAATTATCGCCAAATGCGAGCCGGGTCTATACCTCGGCGAGGAAGCGACCAAGGTTCGCGACGAAATCTGGACGCGTATACAGGCCGCCTGATTTCGTTTTGCAAGACCACAGTGGGCGGTGCAGTTTGTGCCGCCCATTTTTTGTTTGCCGGCAAGAAAACTGGGATAAAGAGGCCAAGATGAATCTTCAGAATTTTGTACCCCCGGCTTTCGACGATGCGCGGCTCCAGGCATTCGCACGGGACAAGTATGGCATTGCAGGTTCCTGGTCCCGGCTTGAAGGCGAACGCGACCAGAATTTTCGTGTCGTGGAGCCGGGCGGGGCAAACTGGACCCTGAAGGTCTGCAATCCACACGAGCCCGCAGATTCAATCCTTTGCCAGGCTCTTGCATTGGAACATATCGCCCGTACTGATCCTGCTTTGCCGGTTCCACGGTTGCGCCGTGATATCAGCGGCGATATCGCCCCTGTTCTGCTCGATGACCAGGGCCATGCCCATCTGACGCTGGCGCTGTCATATCTCTCTGGAAATGTCCTGGGCAATGTGTCGATTGCACCTGAACGATTGCGCCAACTCGGTTCTCTGGTCGCCCGCCTTGGCCGGGCCTTGCGGGGCTTTGTGCACGCGGCACCGGCTGCGCGCCCGCTGATCTGGGACAATCGCCGAGCTGCTGACCTGCTCGATCATGTTCACTTGCTACCCGAAGAAAACCGTGCACTGGCGCGCGCCGTGCTTGGCGATTTCCGCGATAACACGTTGCCGCGGCTTGAATTCTTGCGCAGCCAGATCATCCACGGCGATGTCCACCCGTGGAATGTACTCGCCGATCAGTCTGGCGCGATATCGGGCATTATCGATTTCGGTGACCTTGTCCACGCAGTTCTGGTTCAGGACCTGGCAAATCTGATCGCCGATTTCCTTGAGTCTGGCCAAGATCCTGAGCCGATCTTGTTGTCGCTCATTGGCGGTTACCGGGAGGTGACGCCGCTCGAGGAAGATGAACTCGGCGTGCTCCTCGATCTGGTCGAAGTGCGTCTTGTCATGACGCCAATCATCACTGCGCTCCGTGCCAGCAACAGCATTCCGGCGGAGGGTTATCTGCAGTCCTTTGGCAGCCGCAGTTTCAAGGTCGTGGAAGCGCTCCGTGCGAAGCGCTCCGAATTCGAGACACTCGTACGCCGAGCCGCTGCCTTTCCCCCTAAAAAATCCACAACGGCTGAAAAACTGCCGGAGATGCTGACCCGGCGCCACGCAGTAATGGGCGAAAAGCTCTACTTGTTCTACGACCCACCGCTGCACATGGTGCGGGGTGAGGGCGTCTGGCTGCATGATTCAACCGGCCGCCGCTATCTCGACTGCTACAATAACGTGCCTCATGTCGGCCATTGCCACCCCTATGTTGCCGAGGCGATTGCCCGGCAGGCGCGGACATTGAACACCAATACCCGTTACGTGACGGATGAGGCCATCGCCTACGCCGAACGCCTGGTGGCTACAGCTCATCCGAGCCTCTCTGCCGTGCTCTATGTCAATTCGGGAAGCGAGGCCAATGACGTAGCCTGGCGCCTCGCCAAAGCCTGGACCGGCAAGTCAGGTGGACTCGCTATGGATTTTGCCTATCACGGCATCACCGATGCCATCGATTGTTTCTCGCCGTCCAACGCGCCCGATGCACCGCTGGCGCCGCACATTCGCGTCATTCCGCCGCCAGACGATTACCGCGGGCCTTACAGGAGAGGCGAACCCGATCTTGCTCAACGATATGCAGCGCTCGCCGACCCGCCCATTCGCGATCTCGATGAGCACGGATACGGCGTTACCGCGGTGATGATCGATTCCGCCTTCATGACCAATGGAATGCTTGATGCGCCGAAAGGTTATCTTCAGGCGGTTTGCGGCAAGGTCCGTGCGGCGGGGGGTCTGTTCATCGCCGATGAGGTGCAGTCGGGCTTTGGCCGCATGGGAACGGCCATGTGGGGGCATCAGCACCATGGTGTGGTGCCCGACTTCATCACTATTGGAAAACCTGCCGGCAATGGTCATCCGATTGGCGTTGTCCTGACCCGTCCCGAAATTCTGGAGCATTTCACCAAATCCACCGCTTTCTTCTCGACCTTCGGCGGCAACAATGTTTCCTGCGCTGCGGGTCTTGCGGTGCTCGACGTCATACGCGATGAAAATCTCATCGAGAATGCCCGGAGCACGGGCGAGTATCTGCGCCAGGGCCTGCTCAACCTCAAGGGCCGCCATGGCCTGATCGGTGACGTTCGTGGCGTTGGGCTGGCAGTCGGCATGGAGCTCGTGCGTGACCATTCAACTCGCGAGCCTGCCACGGCCGAGATCAAGCGCCTGCTCAGTCTTGTTCGCGATGAGGGAGTGTTGGTTGGGGGCGAGGGAAGGTTGTCGAACATCATCAAGATTCGCCCGCCTGTCGTCTTGAACCGTGGGCAGGCGGACATGGCAATTGCCGCAATTGACCGCGCCTTTGCCCGTTTATAGGGTAGAAGCGGCCGTATTGCCGGGTTGCCGAGCCCATTCGAAGTAGGCTAGCATCCCTCGCAACAAGAATGGGTGGGGAGTTGGGGTATCTTGGACAGTTGGAAAGACAACAGCAGGGTTTTTTGGACCTTGGCTGGCCCTGGAACCTTCTGGCTTCTGGTCTTTTTCGTATTGCCTCTGGGCATCTTGTTCTTCATGTCCTTCGGAGAGAAGGCGGTCATCGACGGTCAGGTTTCGATCACTGAAACCGATATCACCGGAACGCTTTCCAATTACATCCGGGCCTTCGATCCGCTCTATCTCACCATCATATGGAAATCCATCTGGGTAAGCGCGCTTGCGACCGTGCTATGTCTTCTGACAGCCTATCCCATTGCCTTTGGCATCTGCTTTGCGCCGGAAAAGTGGAAACCCCTGCTTCTGCTTCTGGTCATCCTGCCATTCTGGATAAACTTGCTGATCCGCACCTATGCGCTGATTGCCGTATTCCGCACCCAGGGCTATGTCAATCTCTCGCTCGGCTGGTTTGGCCTCGGTCCCTACGAAATGCTCTACAACAATTTCGCGGTGATCTTCGGGCTTGTCTATGTCTACATGCCTTTCATGGTCCTGCCGCTCTATGCCACCATCGAACGCCTCGACCGCTCTTTTCTTGAAGCCAGCCTGGACCTTGGTGGTTCGCAATTCCAAACATTCATGCGGGTGACGGTGCCGCTCACCATGCCCGGCATTGTTTCAGGCGTGATCCTCGTGTTCATTCCGTGCCTTGGATCGTTCCTGACCCCCGACCTGCTGGGTGGCGCAAATGCCGTCATGATCGGCAATATCATCGAGCGGCAGTTCAAGGCTGCCAATGACTGGCCCTTTGGTTCGGCCCTGTCTTTCCTTCTGATGTACGCCACATTCGGCGCACTGGCTCTTCGCGCGCTCTTCGCACGCCGCAGCAAGGGAGTGGACATCTGATCATGGCGGCGCAACTGAAACCCGGCTCCGGCCCACTCGATTATGGCAGCAGGCTCTGGCTCAAGACGCTTTTCGCCGCGATCTTCTTCATGCTCTATGTGCCGATCCTCACGCTGGTCGCGTTCTCGTTCAACACTGACAAGCGCGGCATCGTCTGGCGCGGCTTCACGCTCGACAACTATGTCAAAGCCTGGAACAACGCCTCTCTGCAGGAGTCGCTGATCAATTCCCTGATGATTGCCTTTATCTCCACCATTATCGCAACCATCATTGGCGCCATGGTGGCACTGCTCCTCTGGCGCTTCCGCTTCCCATTCAAACCGGCCTACGAAGGCGTGATGGCACTACCCATCGTCATTCCCGAAATCTGCATGGGCGTGGCGCTTCTCCTGTTCTTCGTCAATACCGGCATGATGTCGACCACGGTCAATCTTCCATGGCCGCTCAACCTGTTGAACATCATCATTGCCCATGTGGCGTTCTGTTTTCCCTTTGTCACCATTGTGGTGCGATCGCGCCTCGTCGGTTTTAACCGGCAGCTTGAGGAAGCATCGAAAGATTTGGGCGCCAGCGAATGGCAGACTTTCTGGAATGTCATCGTGCCTTTCATGAAGCCCGGCCTTATTGCCGGTGCGCTCCTTGCCTTCACCTTGTCGCTCGATGACTTTGTCATAACCTTCTTCACTTCAGGCCCGGAAACCGTAACCTTTCCGGTCAAGGTCTATTCCCTCGTACGGCGCGGTGTATCGCCGGAGATCAACGCGGCTTCTACGGTTTTGATCGTCATTACCGTGGTTGCCACGATCATCGCAATGAAACTCCAGGCGCCCGAAAAATCGGGCAAGGGTTGAATATTATGGCTGAACCAATCGTCTCCATCCGCAATGTGTCGAAGAAATTTGCCGGCAACATTGTCGCCGTCGACGATATTTCCTTTGACATTGAGCAGAATGAATTCTTTGCGCTTCTTGGTCCATCGGGCTGCGGCAAGACCACGCTCCTCCGCATGATCTCGGGCCTCGAAACCCCCACCTCCGGCCAGATCATGATCGGCGGCGAGAACATGGCGCTGACGCCGCCCAACAAGCGGCCAACCAACATGGTCTTCCAGTCCTACGCTGTATTCCCCCACATGACAGTCGCAGAAAACATTGCTTATGGCCTGAAAGTTACAGGTGTCCCTGCGGACGAGACCAAGCGGCGCGTCGCCGAGGGCCTCGAGATGGTCAAGCTGTCTCATCTTGCAAGCCGCAAACCCGACCAGATGTCGGGTGGCCAGCGACAGCGTGTCGCTCTGGCCCGCGCTCTGGTCAAGCGGCCAAAGGTGCTGCTTCTCGATGAACCACTGTCGGCGCTCGATGCCAAGCTTCGCGACGAAATGCGTCTTGAGTTGACCCGCCTCCAGGAAAACGTCGGCATCACCTTCATCATCGTCACCCATGACCAGGACGAAGCCCTGTCAATGGCCAGCCGCATCGCAGTGATGGAAAAGGGCGCTGTGCAGCAGATCGCGACGCCTGCCGAGTTATATGAGCGTCCGGCCAATCGCTTCGTCGCCGACTTCATCGGCAAGGTCAACCTCATCGATGCCAGGGTGCTGGCGAAGAAAGGCAAGACGGTCACTTGCGAAACCCAGGGGTTGGGCAAGATCGATATCGTCACCGACCAAACTTGCGGCGACAAGGTCACCATCGCTGTTCGCCCTGAGAAGCTGAAAATCTCCAAGGCGGCGCCCAAGGGCGCAAAGCTTGTTGCCATTGAGGGAACCGTCCGCGATGTCGCCTATTATGGCGACACCAGCCACGTTGTTGTATTGGCGAAAGGCGGTGTGGAACTCGCGGTTAATGTTCAGAATGATTCGCGTGAAGGCGGCTCCGGGGTTGAGCGTGGGCAGAAAGTTTGGGTGCACTGGGCACCTCAGGATACAATCATCCTTACGGAGTAGGCGATGTCGCTGGAAATGAAGAACATGACCCGCTTGCCGGGCGACGAGGCTTTTCGCCGTGAGGATGTAAAGGGCACAAACTGGGAGCCAACCTACGCCGGCGCACTTTCGTATATGCGCCGCAAGTATACGCGCGATCTGTCAGGCGTTGATATCGCCGTCACCGGCATACCCTTCGATCAGGCGGTGTCGCATCGCTCCGGCACGCGTATGGGCCCGGAAGGCATCAGGAAGGCGTCTGCCGAAAATGCCTGGGGGCCCTTCTGGCCGTGGAACTTCGATCCTTTCGATACATTGGCCGTGATCGACTATGGCGATTGTTTTTTCGATTGGGGCCGCAAGGAAAATTTCCCCGAAACACTGGAAAATCACGCCAGTGCCATCATCAATTCGGGAGCCGAAATGATCTCCCTTGGCGGCGATCATTATATATCCTATCCGCTGCTCCGCGCGCACGCCAAAAAGCACGGTCCGCTTTCACTCGTGCATTTCGATGCGCACCGCGACATGGAGCCTGACGATGGCGGACGCATCGATCATGGCACGATGTTCAACTACGCCGTCCGCGAAGGCTTGATCGATCCCAGGAAATCGATCCAGATTGGCATCCGCACCGTTTTTGCCGGAGAACACACCTACGGCCTCAGGATCATATATGCCGATGAAGTTCATGAAAGTTCCGCAGCCGTCATTTCTGGATTGATTGCCGAGACGGTTGCTGGAAACAAGGCTTATCTGACTTTCGATATTGATTGTCTCGATCCGTCCGTGGCTCCCGGCACCGGCACGCCAATCCCTGGCGGCCTGACCTACCATCAGGCAGCAGCGATCATCCGCAAGCTGACAAATGTGAATTTTGTCGGGATGGACATCGTCGAGGTCTCACCACCGTATGATCATGCGGAAATCACCTCGCTCGCCGCAGCCTCCCTTGTCATGGAATATCTTTGCCTGAAGGCTTGGCAAAAGGGCGCAAGGGCAGTTCCGGTCCCCGAATGAAAATCCTGGTCGAAGAAGCCCGCCATCGTTTTGACGCTTTCAACTAAGCTTGATTTGGCTCCAAGCGAAGCTTCAGTGCGCGGTCCTTGTTCTGGATTGCATAACCCATTTGTGGCGGCCAGGACTTGTAGGCCGCACCACCACCTTCGATCTCGTGCAGCGCATGCATTGGCCAGTTGGGATCTTCAAGTGCGCCCCGCGCCAGCGCCACGAGATCGGCCTCGCCGTTTTCGAGAATGGCTTCGGCGTCTTCTGCTTTGGTGATAAGCCCCACTGTCATCGTTTTGACGCCGGCACCTTGGCGCACGGCTGCCGAGAGCGGCACTTGGTAAAGTGCGGCTGGCTTCACTCCAGCCCCGTCGAAACCGCCCGATGAACAGTCGATGACGTCAACGCCGCGTGCCTCGAGTTCGCCTGCATAGGCGATGCTGTCTTCGACAGTCCATCCGCCATCAATCCAGTCGGTCACCGATATACGCGCAAACAATGGTTTGTCATCGGGCCATGCCGCCCGCACTGCGTCTGCGACTTCCAGGGGAAATCGCATTCTGTTCTCGCGACGTCCGCCATAGGCATCCGTTCGCTTGTTTGCGACAGGCGAGAGAAACTCGTTGAAAAGATAACCATGAGCCGAATGGATTTCGAGGACATCAAATCCGCAGGCCAGTGCCCGCCTTGCAGCAGCGACGTAGCCCTGCTTGATTCTCTCCATCCCCGCAGTGTCAAGCTCTGATGGCATCTTGAAGCTTGCACTATGGGGAACGGCACTGGGTGCCACGGGTTGCCACTCTTCAAACGCGCCAGCACGCTTTTCTTTATCGGTTTCATCAAACTTGCCACGCCAGGGGAGTGGGGCTGAAGCTTTCCGTCCGGCATGCGCTAGTTGAATTCCGGCGTGTGAACCCTGGCCATGCAGAAAATCCACGATGCGCCTGAGCGGCGCCATGTGCGCATCGTCCCATAGACCCGTGCAGCCATAGGTTATCCGCCCTTCAGGTACGACCGCAGTTGCCTCGACAAATACCAGGCCAAATCCACCCTGCGCAAAGCGCCCGAGATGGACGAAGTGCCAGTCGTTGGCAAAGCCATGCTTTGCCGAATATTGGCACATGGGCGAAACGACAAGCCGGTTCTTGAGTGTCAGCGCCCGCACGCTGAACGGCGAAAATAGTCTGCTCATAGTGGAGAAATTCCTTCAGCTCAGGGCATCTCGTAAACGGTAGTAGAGCATTGCCGCGACGAGCAATGGCGTGCGAATTGGCCCGCCGGGGAAGGGCAGGTGCTTGATCCGCGACAGCAGATCGAACCGCTCCGCCTGCCCGCGAATGCAATCCGCCATCAGTTTCCCATACATGCCAGCAAGGGCAACACCTTGGCCAGAGTAGCCATGCGCATAGTACACATGCGGAGAAAGCCGTCCGCAGTCCGGAATACGGTTTGAGGTAATGGCGATGTATCCGCCCCAAGCGTGGTCAATGCGAGCATCTTTGAGCTGCGGGAAAACTGCTGTCATCCGTGGTTTCATGTAGTCGCCAAGGTTTGGCGGCTCGAGTGTGGAGTAACTTGCCCGGCCGCCAAAAAGCAGGCGTGTGTCCTTTGTAACCCTGAAATAGTCGACGATGAAGTTGGTGTTGGCAACGGCCTCGTTGTCGCGAACCAGGGCGCGCGCCATGTTGTCACCTAAAGGTTCCGTTGCGATGATGTAGCTCGTGACTGGCATGACACGGCCATAAAGGGCTGGCACGGTGCGCCCCAGATACGCGTTGCCGCCAATCACCATGTATTTCGCCGTGACACTTCCGGTCTTTGTCCGCGCCACCGGCCTGTCACCCGTATCGGCCGAGAACACGGCCGAATTCTCGTAAATGGCGGCACCTGCCTTTGTTGCGGCAGCGGCAAGCCCCAGGCAATAGTTGAGGGGATGAAAATGTCCGGCCCCGCCCTCGCGCAGTGCGCCGTGATATATGCCGGTCCCAAGCTTGGCATCGAGTTCCGCTTTGCTCAAAACCTGCGTATCGGTGTAGCCAAGTTCATCCCATTCGTCTTTCCAGCCCTTCAGTTCATCGATATGGCCCGGTTTGGGGCTGCAATGGAGATAACCCCATTGCAGATCGCAATTGATGCCGTGCTGTTCGATCCTGTCGACAATCAGCCGCTTCGAGTCTTCGGCGATATCGAAGCATTTGCGGGCGTCCGCCTTGCCCAATTGTGACACGATTTTGCCTTGGCCAGCCGAAAATCCGGTGCAGATTTGCCCGCCGTTGCGCCCCGAGGCGCCGTATCCCACTGTTTTGGCCTCCAGAACCAAGACCTTGTAACCCGCGAGCGACAGTTCCAGCGCGGCTGACAGTCCGGTGAAGCCCGCCCCAATGACACAAACATCGGCTGAAACCTCACCTAAAAGCGGCGGGTAGCTCGGATGGGCGTTGACAGTCGCGCTGTAATAGGACCGGGCATCAAGGGATTTGACCATGTTGACAATCCTCTACCCGCCCCCCTTTTGCGAGGTCAAGGAGCCGGGCTACACTGGTGAGCTTCAAAACCTGCCAGGGGAATCATGTCTCAAGCCAAATTCGAGGAATTCATCTCAGTCAACAAGATCAGCGAGGTCGAGTGTCTCGTAGCCGATATGTCGGGCACCGCGCGTGGCAAGATCCTTCCGCCCAAGAAATTCCTCAAGGGTCACCGGTCCCGTGGCCTGCGCATCCCGGAGGAAGTCTTCACCCTGACCATCAATGGCAGGTTTGTTTCCGATACCTCCGCTGTCAGCGATAGCGCCATTGACATCTACATGCAGCCCGATGTGGAAACCATTCGCTTCGTTCCCTGGTACACCGAGCCGACCGCCCAGGTGATTTGCGATGCCTTCCATCTGAATGACGATCCTGTCGAAATCTCGCCCCGTCATGTCTTGAAGCGCATCCTCGGCCTCTACAAGGACAAGGGCTGGCGTCCGGTCATCGCTCCCGAACTCGAGTTTTATCTGTGCAAGAAGAACCTCGATCCTGACTATCCGCTCGAAGCGGCCGTCGGCCGCTCGGGCCGCAAGGAGCCGGGTGGGCAAGCCTATGGCATCGATGCCGCCAACGATTTCGATCCGATCGTCGAGGACATCTACGACTTTTGCGAAGCCCAGGAACTCGATGTCGATACACTCTCCCATGAAAGCGGACCCGCCCAACTCGAGATAAATTTCAATCACGGCGATCCGCTGGAACTTGCCGATCAGGTATTCCTGTTCAAACGCACCGTGCGCCAGGCCGCCCTCAAGCACGATATGTATGCCACCTTCATGGCGAAGCCGCATGAGAATGAGCCGGGCTCCTCCATGCATATTCACCAGTCGGTCCTCGATTCGAGAACCGGCAAGAATGTGTTCGCCGGCAAGGATGGCAAGCCCTCAAAGCTTTTCCTCAACCACATTGGAGGACTGCAAAGGTATTTGGCGGCGGCGCTTCCGCTCTGCGCTCCAAACGTTAATTCCTATCGTCGGTTGGTTCCCGATTCGGATGCGCCGACCAATGTCCATTGGGCCATTGACAACCGCACCGTCAGCCTGCGTGTCCCGTCATCCGATGCCGCGAATCTGCGCGTCGAGAACCGCGTGCCGGGTGCTGATGCCAATCCCTATCTTGCCTTTGCCGCTTCGTTGGCTTGTGGCTATCTCGGCATGATGGAACGGATCAAGCCATCGGAACCGGTGCAAGGCTCGGCTTACCGCTATGCGCACACACTGCCGATCAGCCTCGATGAGGCGCTGGACAAGCTGAACTACACAAAGTCCTTGAAGCAGGTTCTCGGCGAAAAGTTTGTCGAGGCATATCGGGATGTAAAATACGAAGAGATGCAGCACTATAGAAAGGTGATCAGTTCGTGGGAGCGCGAATATCTGCTGCTCAATGTATAATTGCGCCAGGTTACTGCCCACTGGGGAAGCAATGAAATTTTTTCGCATTGCCTTGATTGTGCTTTTTACATTGTCGATTGCCGGCGTGGCGCGGGCAGGCAAGGGCGATTTCAATCCGAGCATTTCAGAGACGACCGGCTTCATCGCCCAGGTTCTTGCGAGTCCTGAAAGGCTTCCGCTGCCGATCGAGCGCATCCGGCCGGCGCTTGAAGCGCACTACATAACCAACAAGGGAAAGATCTATTGGGTTGGCACCGGCCGCATGACGCCCTTCATTCAGCGTTTGTCGCGCGCCGCCGATGATGGACTGAACCCGGATGACTACCCCATCGAGAGCCTCGTTGCCGTGCGCGATGGCATCGATCCCGAAAATCCGCTCACCGCTGCCCACGCCGAACTTTATTTTTCTGCGTTCTTTGTCGCCTATGCGGCCGATCTCAAGATAGGCCGCACTGTGCCCGAAAAGATTGACCCCCATCTTTTCCGCAATCGGAAAGCCATCGACGTACTTCGTGTGCTGACTGATCTCGACAGCTATCGCGATCCAGGAACCTATCTTGCCGCCTTCGAACCGCGCAATCCAAATTATCAAGCTTTGAAGAAGCTTCTGCTTTTCTATCGCGGGAGAGAAAAAGAAGGCGGTTGGCAATCAATCGAAACGGCGGGGCCATCGCTGAAGCCGGGCATGAGCGACGTGCGCATACCGGCCATTCGGGAGTTGCTGTCGCAAACTGGCGACTTTGAATGGAGCGTCACCAACGATGAACGCTACGATGAACAACTTGCCATCGCTGTAAAACGTTTCCAGGCCCGCCATGGACTTGAGGCAAAGGGTCTCATTGGAAAACAGACTCTGCTGGCGATGAACGTGCCAATAGCCGAACGTCTGAAGCAGATCATGCTGAACATGGAGCGCTGGCGCTGGATGCCGGAGGCACTGGGCGAAGAGCATATCCTCGTCAATATCGCGGCGTTCGAGTTGCAGCGTATCCAGAGCAGCATTCCAGTTGAACGGATGGACGTGGTGGTGGGGGCGGTCGCCACCCAGACACCTGAGTTTTCTGACGAAATGGAATATGTTGAGATCAACCCGACCTGGACGGTTCCCTATTCGATCGCCATCCGGGAGATGCTCCCCAAGCTGCGGGCGAATCCTTTTGCCTATGCGTCCGATTTCGAGGTTTTCGTGGATGGCAAATTATCGAATTGGGATGCGGTGAATTGGGCAGCCTACGGACCCGGCAGATTCCCCATCACCTTCCGTCAGAAACCTGGACCTAAAAACGCGCTTGGCCGCGTCAAGTTCATGCTGCCCAACAAGCACAACATTTATCTCCATGACACGCCTTCCAAGGATAAGTTCGCCGCCACTTCGCGCGCCTTCAGCCATGGCTGCATACGCCTGTCCCGGCCGATGGATTTTGCGTATGCGCTGCTCGGGGACTATGCCGGATGGTCAAACGCAAGGGTGGACGGGGCGTTGAGCGCCGGCAAGACGACTCGCGTGCCGCTATCGAAAAAGCTCCCGGTCCATTTGATCTACGCCACTGCATTCACCGGTGACGCTGGAACGATCGAATTTCGCCCCGATGTCTATGGACGCGACCGCAAACTTTACAATGCGCTCTTCGCCAAACCCACCCCTTGAGGCGCGTCAGGCCTTCGGTCGCGCGCCTGTGAGCGTCGTATAGGCCGATAGCGCTTCCAGGCTCGACTTGACGTGGATAACGGACGCACCGTCATGCTCCAGTGCTTCCTTGAGTTTTGCTGCAATATCGTCGCCTTTGGCGATCGTGACAGCCTGCGCCCCGAATGAGCGGGCCCATGCCGCAAAGTCCGGATTATGCAATCTCGTTCCGGAAATGCGGTGGGGGTAATGCCGTTCCTGGTGGGTCCGGATCGTGCCATAGCTTCCATTGTCCGAAATCACGATCTTGATGGGTGCATTGTATTGGATCGCCGTTGCCAGTTCCTGGCCGGTCATGAGCACTCCCCCGTCGCCCACAAACACGATTGCCATCCGCCCGGGCATCGCCAGAACCGCGGCAATCGCTGCCGGAACGCCGTAGCCCATAGCCCCGGCGATGGCACCTAACAGCAGGTTGCTGGGTGTCATCACCCAGTGCCGGTGCACCCAGGTGGACATGTTGCCGGCATCCGTGGTGATGACGGCATTGGATGGCGCCAGTTCCGAAATTGCCTTCACAACAGCGCCAAAATCCACGCCATCCTCGGGATTTTGCGGCTTGAATGCCATGAAATTGCGCACGAAGCCGTTGACGGTGGAAATCCAGGTTTCGCGTGCTGATGAAACCACCCGTGGCCGAAGTGCCAGATCTTCAAGCAGGTGCGTAGGCCCGGCAACAACTCCGATATCGCAGCGAACGACTTTCCCTATCGGCGAGGAGTCGGGGTATATATGAAGTAGCGTCTGCTCTGGCTCGGGCGCGCGCGGAAAACTGTAGTTGAGCGAGGCAACATCGCCGAGCCGCGTGCCGATTGCTAGCACCAGATCGGCTTTTGCCAGCATTTGCTTGTGGGCCGCCGGCGTTCCAAAGCCGATGTGCCCGCCATAGAGAGACGAGCCATTGTCGAATACGTCTTGGTTTTTCCAGGTCACGGCCACCGGAATGCGCTGCGCCTCGGCAAATCGGGCCAGTGCCTGCGCGCCCCGTTCACCACGAAGCAGCCCTCCAGCCAGCACGATTGGCCGTTCAGCCGCATCTATTGCAGCCTGGATTCGTTCAACGTCATGTGTCGAATGCCGTGGTGCCGCGACGGGAAAGGGCGAGGGAATGCGCGTTTCCGTAATGTCTTCCAGAACGTCCTCAGGCAATGAAATGACAACCGGTCCGGCAACGCCCTCGCTTGCCAGATGAAAGGCGCGCGCCACCGTTTCTGCCATTTTATTGCCATCAGTCACTTCAAACACGGCCTTCGCCATGCGCCCGAAGAATTGCGTGTAGTCAACCTCCTGGAAGGCCCCGCGTGTGAGTTCTTCGCGCGAAACCTGCCCCACGAACACCACCATCGGCGTCGCGTCCTGCTCGGCCACATGGACGGCAATTGATGCATTGGTTGCCCCAGGCCCCCGGCTGACCATGAGCACACCGGGCCGCCCAGTGATCTTCGCATCATTGAGGGCCATGAACCCGGCACCCCCCTCGTGCCGGCAGACGATGGTCTTGATCTTGCTGTCATGCAGCGCGTCAAGCAGCGCCAGATAGCTTTCCCCCGGCACGCAATAAGCGCGTTCCACCTGGTGGTTCTCAAGACAAGCGACGATTAGATCCGCAACCCGCATGCACCGCTCCTGACAGACACAGTAATTGCTGTTTTTCACAGCAACTCATGCCCGTCCGCGTGGCAATTGTCGAGTATTCTACCGCGCCAGCCGCGCCTGGAGCTGTTCAAGATGCGCCCTGGCTTCGTCAATGCCTGCCTCTGCAGCTTGCTGATAGAATTCCATTGCTTTTACGGGGTCGGGTTGGCGGCGTAGAATTTTTCTCTCAACAAAGGTGCTTGGATCATAGGACTTTCCCAGCTGGAGCGCCGCCCGGCTATCGCCAAGAGCCAACGCTTTAGTATAAAACGACCGGGCAGCCTCGATGTCGCCTGCGTCCATCATCCTGTCACCGTCTTGGATAATCTTTGTCGCATCGTCCGGAGTTTCGGAATTGAAATTGGTAAGCGGGTGAATCGTGGCGGCCACGGGAAGCACGACTGCCTCATTTACCGTATCGAGTGCCACGTTCATCTCGACGACGGGAGAAACCAGTTCTCCGCTCACGGCCTCAATTGCTGCGACACCGATGGCAAATGACGATGCCGGTGCTTTTGGCACGACAAGTTTCACATTGTCGGCTTCCCCAGGTTTGAGCAGCCAGCCGCCAATGCCGGACTTGTTCCCCGCCGTCAGATAGGCAGATTCAGGCATACCGGAAAGCCTGAAGGCGAGCTGCGGCCCATCGGTGCCGCTGCTCGCATCGAGCGAAAGCGGAATGAGCGTATTCAGCGCGCCCGAAACATCTGCCACATTGAGCTTTGCGGTTGTGATTTGCTTGGAGCCGTTCGAATTCTTGACCGAAACCGTTACTGTTTCGGCCCGCGTCACAGCCGATGGCTGCGTCGCGGGCCGTGCCAGCCGGTCGCGAACCTCTGAAATCAGGATGCCGTTTTCCATGCGGTCATAAACCGCTATACCGGTGATGGCACTGACGATTGTCATCAATGACCCGGCAAGTGCATAGTCCCTGAACGACCAGCCGCTGTGCCGCCGCTTCGGCCGTCCTTGCCGATGTCGCGGCGTGTCGTATGCTCTGTCGAGGTGACTGATATGCTCACGCGGCGCGGTTGGCCGTGTAGCCTGCGCAAACCGGCGAAACCGCTCGGCAGTGGCAATTTCGTCGTGTGGATCACGCATTTCAATCCCTCGCACTTCACTCATGGAATCCCTCTTCTTCGCTTTGGCTGAACAACTTGAGTGGGGCAGCGTTGCCGCGTGCGTCCCAAAATCTGATTGCTAAGGATGAGATCTTCACGAGGGGGAGCGTGTGATCACGCCGCACAGCATTGTCTCGCGCAATTCCAGCGAGGGCACCGGCGACAAGGAACACAAGGACGCAAAGCACCATGAGCGCTGGTTTCATCCAGCACCTCCCTCAAACACACCCGTTGCGCCATCCCGAGAGGCGGCGGCCAGATTTGCCCATGGTCTCGCCGACAATGTGTTGTTGTTCTTCTTTTTGCGCGTGAATGTGGCAATCATCCGGCACAATTGCGGTAACTGCGAAGCACCAGGCGGCTTCTTGTGATTAGCGATGAGGGAACAGGAAACGTGACGATTGTTAATCAGGCAAAGGCGCGCATTCGCGGCAGGAAACTGAAGATCGTCATGCCGGAGGGCGGCGACAGCCGCATCACCGAAGCTGCCAGCAGGTTGCTCGCTGAAGATCTGGCTGTGCCAATTGTGTTTGGTGCGCTGCCGGAGCCTTCTGCCCGTGACATTTCTTCCATCATCGCCCGGCGCGAAAAAATGAACGAGGCAATGGCACGCCGCCTACTCGCAAAACCTTTGTATCGCGCTGGTGCAATGGTGGCTGCGGGCGAGGCGGATGCCATGATCGCCGGCATCATCAATCCCACCGCCAGGGTTATAGAGGCTGGCCTGATGACCGTCGGCCTGGCACCTGGCATCGCGCTGCCGTCAAGTTTCTTTCTCATGCAGTGGCCCGAGCGCGCCCTTATTTTCGCTGACTGTGCAGTAAATGTTCAGCCGACCGCCGATGAACTTGCCGGCATTGCCCTGGCTTCGGCCGAAAGTGCGCGCCGCATTTTACCGGACGAGCCCCGGGTAGCCATGCTGTCCTTTTCGACAATGGGAAGTGCTACTCACGCAGATGTCGAGAAGGTTGTGAATGCCACGGCAATCGCAAGACTGGCCTCGCCGGGATTGAAAATTGACGGCGAACTCCAGGGCGACGCTGCTCTGTCTGCGAGCATTGCAGAGCGAAAGCTGAAAAATCCAGGAGAGGTGGCGGGCCGCGCCAATGTCCTGGTTTTCCCGGACCTTGATGCAGGAAACATCGCCTACAAGCTCACTCAATATCTCGCCGGCGCCCAGGCAATTGGCCCCATATTGCAAGGCTTCGCCAAGCCGGTCTCCGACTTGTCACGAGGCGCAAGCACCGATGACATTGTTGCGACATCGGCGCTGCTTCTCGCAATGAGTCTGGCTGGCGATTAAACCAGCGGAATCTCGTCGATCGTTGCAAAGGCGCCGTGGGTCACCATCGCGTCGACAGAAACATCACCTTCATCCACCATATCGCCATAAACCGTAATGGTGCCGAGTTGATCCCCGTCATGGGCGCCGGCGCCACCCTGGTTGCTGAACAAGTGGAGGATCGATTCGTCCTGGCCGTCGCCATTGAGATCCTCATAGGAGAATGTCAGGTCGACGGTATGACCCTCGATGACGATGCTGTCTCCTTCGGCTTCCGAATGGTCCGTGATCGTGTCGTTGCCGATCCCGTCCAGCCAATGCAAATGTGGCGCTCCATTCTCACCTGTCACGCCGTGCCAGTCGATCTCGCCTGCGTCGTTGGTGTGCTTGGCAATGATCTCGGCCGTGGCGTTGAGATCAACGCGGAAGAAGAATTGGTCGTTGTCCGACCCGCCCGTAAGCGCGTCGGCGTTGTCGGTGAGATTCTCGTTCTCGTAGTACTTCGGCACCGTGGAATCCTGGGCGATCTCCGGCTCACCCGCGTCGCTGCGCGAAATGAGATGGTCGTGGCCGTCACCTCCAGAGAGCACATCGCTTCCCCAATGACTGTAGATGACATCTTCACCGCCCCCGCCATCAAAACTGTCGGTTCCTGTTTGTGAACGGCCGCCAGCGTCGATTAAGACATTGTCATCATCGTTGCCCATGATGCTGTCGGCGCCGATGGTGGCAAGGAACGTCCCTCCGCTGCCTCCGACGCCATCATGGTCCACGCCCCCGTGGTCGTCATCGCCGCTATCGATTGTGTCGTCGACACCAGACCCCATGCTGTCGTCGCCGCCTGATCCGGTGGAATCATCACCGCCGCTATTGATGGTGTCGTCGTCTCCCGACCCCATGCTGTCGTCGCCGGAACCTATGCTGTCGTCAGGGCCGCCGCCCACGATCGTGTCATCGCCGCCAGACCCGCAGCCGCCAGAAGAGCCGTTGTTGTCATCTTGGTCGTCCCAACGCCAGCGGCCCCAGCCCCGGAATGCCGCGCCGGAATCGAGTTCCACGTTCCCTAATCCCCGTGCATTCATCCAGCCATATGGCTTCCAGGGAGATTCCAGAACCTGCGCGCTTTCATTCCATCCGGTCTTGAAAGATTTCATTGTCTTGACTTCCTCTCGTGGGTGAGCCGTCCCCGATTGAAAGCCACGGCGTCCCAACGCAGCGAGTCAACGAACGAAGAATTACCAGTAAATGTGGCAAACTAACTGTTTCAAAGTGGCACGAGCTAGGCAGTTAGAAGTTGATATTATGAAACTATGACAAAAGCGACATACAATGTCGTGCCATAACGATTTCTTCATCTGCATGAATGATGAAGACTCCTGGATTGGTATAATTGTCATCAACGTTTAAATAGGATTTACTATTGTGATTATCTGAAGACAGTCCAAGCCACGCGAGGCGTACAAGGATCTTACTTCGAATAGGACCGGCCTGCTCGCCAACGCCTCCCGTGAAAACCAATGCGTCAAGGCCTCCCAGCGCACCCACGAGTGACGCCGCGTGCCGTGCTGCCGAATTGCAGTAGTAGTCGATGGCCTCAAGCGCCTCCGGCTGGTCGCTAGCGAGGAGGGTGCGCATGTCGGACGAAATACCGGAAATGCCCAGCAGCCCACTGCGGCGATAGAGCAGATCCTCAAGATCGGCGAAGCTCATCTTGTCGTCGCGCATCAAGGCAATCAGCACGCCAGGATCAATACTGCCCGTTCTCGTGCCCATCACCAGACCATCGGCGGTCGAGAAGCCCATGGTCGTGGCAATGCTCTTGCCGTCGAGAATGGCGCACATGCTAGCGCCATTGCCGAGATGCGCGGCCACCAGGCGGCGGGGAAGGGGCTGGCCGGTAACGCGCGGCAGTTCGGTCACCACGTGTTCATAGCTCAACCCATGGAAACCATAGCGCCGGTATCCGCGCTCGTGATAGACGCGTGGCAGCGGCAGCCGCGTCTCCAACTCGTTTTGCGTGGCATGGAAGGCGGTGTCGAAACACGCAATCTGCGGAACTTCCGGGGCAACCTCTCTCATCCGCTGTAGAACCGAAAGGCCGAAGGGCAGGTGCAGGGGAGCAAGTGGCAGCAGGCCCTCCAAGTCCCGGAACACACCAACATCGACATACGTCGGCTTCACAAAAACCACACCGCCATGCACCATCCGGTGCGCCATGGCCACGAACTTGTCGCGCTTGAATCCGCAAGCCTCGATCCAAGCCAGCACGTGTTCGCACGCGTCATTGAGGCTGAATCCCTGGGGGAGGGGAGCACGGGCGGCGCCTGGAGATTCGAAGGCTGGTGAAGTCCCGAGCCCTGAAACCTGTCCGCGAACCAGCGGCTCCGGCTGTGCTCGCGCGTCGAAGACTGCGAACTTGAGCGATGATGATCCGGCATTGAGAATGAGCAGGGAGGTCATGGCAGGTGTGCCAACTGCAAATGGTCACGCACCCTTCTGCGGTCTCATGTCATCTTTGCTGATGCCGGCAACAGCGACCGGCTTTTTCATGGCATCGCGGCGGAATGGTTCACCCAGCTCCTGGTTGATCATCGCTTCGATAAGCGTCGTTTTCCTGTGATTCATCTGGTCGTCGATCGCCTTGGCCAGCGCGTCGCGGAGCTCATCCATGGTGCGGGACACTACGCCGTTCAATCCGCAGGCCTTGGCAATTCCCGCATAGGAGACGTCGGTATCCAGTTCCGTTCCGACGAAATTGTCATCATACCAGAGAGTTGAGTTCCTCTTTTCCGCACCCCACTGATAGTTGCGGAACACCACCATGGTGATAGCGGGCCATTCCGGCCTGCCGATTGCGGTAAGTTCTGTCACCGCGATGCCGAAGGCGCCATCGCCCGCAAAACCAACCACGGGAATGTCTGGGCAACCGATCTTGGCGCCAATGATCGAAGGCAGCCCATATCCGCATGGTCCAAACAGGCCGGGCGCCAGATATTTGCGGCCCTGTTCAAATGTCGGATAGGCATTGCCGATAGCGCAATTGTTGCCGATGTCGGAGGATATGATTGCATCTTTCGGGAGGGCCGCCTGGATGGCGCGCCAGGCCATGCGCGGACTCATCCATTCTGGCTTGGCGTTGCGGGCGCGCTCATTCCAGGTCGTGCCCGGATCGTCATCTTCATGGTCCATGCTCGAGAGTTGCTGCGCCCAGCGTGACTTGGTGGTTGCGATGAGGGCCTTCCGGTCGGCGCGTTTGATGTCACCCGCCGTAGTTGACAACCGGGCGAGAATTCCTTCAGCGACCTTCCTTGCATCACCCACGATGCCAACCGCGACTTTCTTGGTCAGCCCGATCCGGTTGGGATTGATGTCGGCCTGGATGACTTTGGCGTCCTTTGGCCAATAGTCGAGCCCATAGCCCGGGAGCGTCGAAAACGGATTGAGGCGTGTTCCCAGCGCCAGCACCACGTCAGCCTGCTTGATAAGATCCATGGCCGCCTTGGATCCGTTGTAGCCCAGAGGCCCGGCAAACAGTGGATGCGATCCGGGAAATGCGTCGTTATGCTGGTAGCCGACGCAAACCGGTGCATCTAACCGCTCCGCCAGTGCCATGGAAGCCGGGATGGCGCCACCGATGACCACGCCCGCGCCATTCAGGATCACTGGAGATTTTGCGCTCGAAAGCAGTTTCGCTGCAGCAGCGATCGCGTCATCTCCGCCCGACGGTCTTTCAAACTCCACAACGGCCGGAAGCTCGATGTCGATAACCTGCGTGAAGTAATCACGGGGCATGTTGATTTGTGCAGGCGCCGAATTCCGCCTGGCATTCATGATGACCCGGTTGAGGACTTCGGCGACGCGCGAAGCATCGCGTACTTCCTCCTGGTAGCCGACCATGTCCTTGAACAGCGCCATCTGTTCGACTTCCTGAAATCCGCCCTGGCCGATGGTCCGGTTTGCGGCCTGGGGAGTGACGAGCAGAAGCGGTGTATGGTTCCAGTAGGCGGTCTTCACTGCCGTAACGAAGTTGGTGATGCCCGGACCATTCTGGGCAATCATCATGCACATCTTGCCGGAGGCCCGGGTATATCCGTCAGCCATCATGCCGCCTGATCCCTCATGGGCGCAGTCCCAGAAGGTGATGCTCGCCTTTGGAAACAGGTCGGAGATCGGCATGAATGCCGAACCGATGATGCCAAAGGCATGTTCGATCCCGTGCATCTGCAGGACCTTGATGAAGGCTTCTTCGGTGGTCATTTTCATGGGCGTAGTTCCTTGCGGCGCGGACTGCGCAATGCCTGACCTGATAGGATAGCGCTTACATCGGTTACAGCACCAGTTCTACCCGATGAATCCCGCCAGCAAAATGCTGCTCAAATGTCCAGCCCAGGAGCGAGGAGGCTGTCTCCTACTTAAGTTCGATCTCGATGAAAGCATATTCGCCGTCGTTAGCATTTATTACGTCATGCTCCACGCCTTCGTTGCGGAAGTAGGGAACCCCCTTCTTCATCTCCGCCATGATTGTGCCGTCCTTGGTTTCAAGCTTCACCTTGCCGTCCATCAGCGGCACCACGACATAGTCGTGTCCATGCCGGTGCCAGCCCGTATTGGCGCCCTTGGCAAAGCGCCATTCAGTGACGATCACGCGATCGTTTTCAATGAACTTGATTGGAACTGCAGTACCGGACATCTGTGGACCTCCATTTTGAAGCCCACACTGTGTCACAAAGAAAATACCCTGACCATCCCGCGATGGATCAGGCAGCCATCGCCAGCGCTGCCGTCGTGTACGCGTAGCCAAGATCCTCGGCAACAGCCTTGTAGGTCACCTTGCCATGCGCAACGTTGAGGCCGTTGGCGAGATGCGGATCATCCTTCAGCGCCTGGCGCCAGCCCTTGTCGGCAATCGCAAGTCCGAACGGCAGCGTCACGTTGTTCAGTGCAAATGTCGAGGTCCGGGCAACGCCGCCCGGCATGTTCGCCACGCAATAATGGATCACACCATCGACGACATAGGTCGGGTCGGCATGAGTGGTAGCCTTGGATGTTTCAGCGCAGCCGCCCTGGTCGATCGCCACATCGACGAGCACCGAACCAGCCTTCCAGTCCTTCAGCATCTTCCGTGTAACGAGCTTGGGGGCTGCGGCGCCGGGAATGAGCACCCCGCCGATCACCAGGTCGGCTGTCGCGCATTCGTCCTCGACAGCGCCTTGGGTCGAATAGATTGTCTTGAGGCTGGTGCCGAAGCGGCCAACCAGTTCTTCCATCCGGTCGGTGGATTTTTCCAGAACCACGACATCGGCACCCATGCCAAGCGCCATGGCAGCCGCATTGGTGCCGACCACACCGCCGCCGAGGATGACGACCTTGGCCGGAGCAACGCCTGGAACACCGCCGAGCAGAACGCCCCGTCCGCCTTGCGCCTTTTCGAGGCAATGCGCGCCTGACTGGATCGACATGCGCCCCGCCACCTGGCTCATTGGTGCCAGCAGGGGCAGGCCGCCGCGGGGCGATGTTACGGTTTCATAGGCAATGCACACCGCGCCCGAGGCCACCAGGTCCTTGGTCTGCTCCGGATCCGGCGCAAGGTGCAGATAGGTATAGAGGATTTGGCCCTCGCGCAGCATCTTGCGCTCGACGGCCTGCGGTTCCTTTACCTTTACAATCATGTCCGCCTTGGCAAAAACCTCTTCGGCCGTGGGGATAATCTGCGCGCCGGCGGCCTTGTAGTCTTCGTCGGTGGCGCCAATGCCGCTGCCGGCTTGCGTCTGCACCCAGACCTTATGGCCGTGACGCACAGCCTCGCGTACCGATACGGGCGTCATGCCGACGCGATATTCGTGATTTTTGATTTCCTTCGGTACGCCGATAAGCATGTTTGAATTCCTCTCCTGGATCGCCCCGAGAATAGACGTTTTCGCATCGGAAGAGTTTCCGTTTCGAACCTCAAAGCACCGCAGCATTGATAAAAAATTCGATTATTGCTAGTATTCATCGAATGAAATCCCAGATATTTGACAAGATTGACAAAATACTGCTGATCGAACTGCAGCGCGACAGCAGCAAGGCGATCAACGAACTCGCGGCAAAGGCCGGCCTTTCGCCCTCTGCCTGCCATCGCCGGGTCAAGCTTCTGGAGCAGGCGGGCGCCATTGAAGGCTATGCCGCCAAACTGAATCGCGCCGCGCTTGGCCTGACAAATGAATTCTTTGTCGAAGTCTCTCTGAGCGCTCAGACGGAAGAAGCATTCGCCAAATTTGAAAAGGCGATCCAGCGCGAACCGGAAATTCTCGAATGTCACTTGATGAGCGGTCAGTTTGACTATCTGCTCAGGATTGCCGCCACGGATGCGACCGATTACGAACGAATTCATCGCTCGAAGATATCGCGGCTTCCCGGCGTCCAGCGCATTCAGTCTGCCTTGGCACTGCGAACCGTGAAGCCCTGGGCAGGTTATCCGGTCTGACGGATGGCTGACCGATCCATTATCCTATCCCGCCACAGCATCGTCAGGCCTGCGGCCACAACGATCGCAGCGCCGATCCAGGTATATTTGTCGGGAAAATCGCCGAACATGAGCAGTCCGTAAGCCACGGCCCAGATCATGGCCGAGTATTCCATCGGCGCCACGAAATTCGATTCGCCATACTTGTAGGCGGAGACGAAAAGCAGCATGCCGCCCGCCGCCAAAACGCCATTCCCCAGCATCACGGCAAGGTCGCGAGCCGGAGGCGTGACCCAGGGGCGCGACAGGAACATCAGGCTCTTGTGCGTAACGCCACTCCAGTCGAACACATTGAAAATCACCGCCATGGACAAGGCGGCGGCGAGATAGACAAGGTTCTGCCAGTTGGCGATCACCACTGGTGGCACCACCTGCGCAATCGGCCGTCCCATCATCTGGCCAATGGCATATCCAAAGGCCGAATATAGTGCCAGCAGCGCCGCCGGCTCGAATACACCGGCACCCGGCCTGATCATCACCATGACGCCGATAAATCCCGCAATGATCGCCAGCCAGCGGTGCAGGCGCACGCGCTCGCCCAGCATTGGTCCGGCCAGAGCCGCCACGAAGAAAGGCATGGTGAAGTAGATGGCCACCGAATTGGCAATCGGCATTGCCGCAATGGAAAGCACGAATGCAAAATAGGCAGAGCAAAGAATGAGCGAACGTATCAGCACCCGTCGCAACAGCGGCGTCGTCATGCGAACCGCTGGTCCCTGCCGCCGCAGCAGGAACCAAAGTACCGGCATGGACCCGATGCAGCGCAGGATGATCGCCTCATATGCCGAGTAGCTACCCGACATCGCCTTGACTACCGCATCCTGCGTCGAAGAAAAGCCAACGGCGGCGAGAATGCACAGCAGTGCCAGTTTCTTGTTGTCTTTATGCGTGTGCGTCATGAATTCTCGTTGAACGCGATAGCCAGGCCGGATCGTGGCTCAATTGCCAACACCTGAGGAGGTGCTCCCGCGCATGCCTAGCCTGCACGCTTCAGGGGACGCGCCGTTATTGCCTTTGCCAGCAGCGCAATGCCGGGCTCGATCTTCTTCTCGTCAATCGAGGAAAAGGCCAGGCGGAAATAGTTGCGCGGTGGCTGGCCGGTGCCGAAATTTATCCGTCCCGGCTCGATCAGGACTCCCTGGCTCGCGGTGTCCGCCGCCAGCATTTCGCTGTCGAGCCCATCCGGCCCTTTCACCCAGTAGCTGGTGCCACCGAATGTCGGTACCCGCGTGGAGGCTGGCATGTGTTTCTCGAGCGCCGCCCCCATGATCTCCCAGCGTGTGCGATAGGCCTTGTGTAGCCGTCGTATCAGCGTGTCATGATGACCAAGCGAGAGAAACAGCGCCGCCGTGCGCTGGTTGTTGTTGGGCGCATGCCGCACCATCAGCCGCCTCAGCGCCCGGGCCTCTTCCACCAATTCCTTGGGCCCGACCAGAAAGCCAAGCCGCAGGCCGGGAAACAGTGTCTTGGAGAGCGACCCCACATAGATAACCCGCCCATCGTCATCGAGGGATTTGAGAGCCGGGCACGGCTCGTTCACATAATTCGTCTCGAACTCATAGTCGTCCTCGATCACCAGGAAGTTCCGCTCGGAAGCGCGTTTGAGCAGCGCCATGCGCCGCTCCAGCGTCATTGTCGCTGTGGTTGGAAACTGATGGCTGGGCGTAACGAAGATTACATCACTCTGGTTCAGGTCTTCGTTCAGCATCAGGCCGTGCTCGTCGACCGGCACGAGCGCCACATGCGGCGTGCGCAGCCGGAAGATATTGCGCATGTCGGGATAGCCCGGTTCTTCCATGGCCACCCGTGTCTTTTCGTCGATCAGAAGACTGGAAAGCAAGTAGAGCGCGTTCTGGGCGCCAAGCGTCACCAGGATTTCGTCGTCATTCGCCATGATGCCGCGCCGCGGCAGGATGCGCCGCCGGATCTGTTCGACGAGAAGCGGATCGTCTGAGGCCCACGTGTCGTTGGTCCAGGTGCCAAGCCAGCGTTTGCCAAGGGCCTGCCGCGCGCAATCGCGCCATTCCGCGATGGGAAAAAGAGTGTGGTCAACCTGCCCGTAAATATAGGGATACGAATAGGACTGCCAGTCGAGCGGTTTCGAGATGTTTTCTTGCGCGTTCGGATGCTTGAGGATTCGGCTCGGCCAATTGACGGTCCCACTGGGCGCTTTGGCCTGCCGCTGGCGAGGCACGTGCGAAACACCGTCAAGCGCTTTGTCGGAAACGAAGTAACCCGAGCGTTGGCGCGCTGCTAGGTATCCGTCGTCGAGTAGACCTTGATAGGCCAGGACCACGGTATTGCGCGATACCCCAAGCGATTTGGCCATCTTGCGGGTTGAGGGAATAGGTTCTTCCCGGACAAGTTGCTGGTCCAGGATCGCCGCCACAAGCGCCTCGCGGATTTGCGTCTGGAGGCTGGCGTTTTCATTGCGCTTGATATGAACGAGCCAGTCTCGCACGCCGCTTGGTCCCATCGAGTCCGTGATCTGGACCTATCATAGAACCAACTGGCCTCATAGGCTAACTGAGAATCGTCGTATATTGAAACGCCAATGACCGAACCTGCCGTCGACACCTCGCCCAAGACCTGGGACGACGTGAAAACTACCACTTGCTACATGTGTGCATGCCGTTGCGGCATAAAGGTTTATCTGAAGGATGGCACCGTCAAATACATCGAGGGAAATCGCGATCATCCGGTCAACAAAGGCGTCATCTGCGGCAAGGGTGCTGCGGGCATCATGCAGCACTATTCGCCGGCGCGGCTGTCGAAGCCTCTGATCCGTGTCGGCGAAAGAGGCGCAGGCGAGTTTCGCGAAATCGAATGGGAGGAAGCCCTTCGCACCGCGACGCTGTGGCTCTCGGAAGTGCGCAACAAAGACCCTAAGAAACTGGCCTTCTTTACTGGCCGCGACCAGAGCCAGGGACTCACGGGCTGGTGGGCCACCCAGTTCGGAACGCCGAACTATGCCGCTCATGGCGGTTTTTGCTCGGTCAATATGGCGGCCGCCGGGCTCTACACATTTGGCGGCTCGTTCTGGGAGTTCGGCGAACCCGATTGGAAATATGCAAAGTATTTCCTGCTTTTCGGCGTTGCCGAAGATCACGCCTCGAATCCCATCAAGGCTGGCCTCGGCCAGTTGAAGGGCAGGGGCGCCAAGTTCGTCTCCGTTAACCCCGTGAAGACGGGATACTCTGCCATTGCGGATGAATGGATTGGCATTCGTCCCGGCACGGATGGTTTGTTCGTCGCAGCACTCATCCATGAATTGCTCGATGCCCAGAAGATCGATGCGGAGTATCTTCTGCGCTATACCAATGCTCCATGGCTCATTGTTGAGAACCCGGGGCATCACGACGATGGCCTGTTCGCGCGCAACAGCTCCGGCAGTGCCCTGGTCTGGGATGGCAACTCCGAAGCGCCGATGCCAAGCCTGTCGAGTGACGCAAATCCAAAACTCATGGGCCGCTTTGTGCTGGCGGATGGCCGCAAGGTCGTCACCTCGTTCCAGCTCATTGCCGAACGCTTCCTCGGCCCCGAATATGCACCCGATGCGGTTTCCGGGCGTTGCGGTGTGCCAGCGTCCACCATCAAGCGTATTGCCGCCGAACTGGCGCACACGGCCTTCAGCGAAACCATAGAACTTGATATTCCGTGGACGGATTATGCCGGCCGCCACCACGAGAAGATGCTCGGCCGGCCGGTCGCCATGCATGCCATGCGTGGCATATCCGCTCACGCCAACGGCTTTCAGACCTGCCGCACCATCCATATTTTGCAGATCATGCTGGGCACCATCGATGTGCCGGGCGGCTTCCGCTACAAGCCGCCGTTTCCAAAGCCAATTCCGCCGGGCGTCAAGCCCGCCGGCAAGCCGGGCCAGGTCAAGCCGAACACGGCGCTTCCCGGTCCGCCGCTCGGCTTCGTCACCAGTCCGGAAGATCTTCTTGTCGATGAAAGCGGCACCCCGCAGCGCATCGACAAGGCCTACAGCTGGGAAGCTCCCATTGCCGCTCACGGCCTCATGCACATGGTCATCACCAACGCCGCCAAGGGCGATCCTTACGGCATCGATGTCCTTTTCATGTACATGGCCAACATGAGCTGGAATTCGGCGATGAACGTGCCGGATACCATCAGGCATCTGACGGCAAAGGACGACAAGACCGGCGAATATGTCATTCCTAAAATCATCTATTCCGATGCCTACGCCTCTGAAACCATCCATTACGCCGACCTGATTTTACCAGACACCACCTATCTCGAGCGCTGGGACTGCATCTCGCTTCTGGATCGCCCCATTTCGGAAGCCGACGGGCCCGCCGACTCGATCCGCCAGCCCGTTGTCGAACCGGATCGCGATGTCCGGCCGTTCCAGACTGTATTGCTCGATCTCGGTGCCAGGCTCGGCCTCAACGGTATGACGAGGGCCGATGGCTCCCCGCGATTTCCCGGCGGCTACCCCGACTACATCGTCAATCATGAGCGCGCACCGGGCCTTGGGCCGCTCGCCGGCTGGCGCGGCAAATGGGGCGAGTCGCACGGCCGCGGCAGCATCAATCCCCACCAGCTCGAACGTTACATCGAGAATGGCTGCTATTGGTTCTATGAACTCCCGGACAACATGAAATATTATCGCCATGTGAATTGGGATTATCTCGACTGGGCTACGTTTTTTGGGTTCGTCGGAAAGACCGAACCGATCATTCACCAGCTTTACTGTGAACCATTGCAGAAATTCCGCCTCGCCGCCCAGGGCCATGGCCGGGTTCAGCCGCCGGCTGAACACAAGGGGCGCATCGCGGAGCATTTCGATCCCATCCCGTTCTGGTACCCGCCATTCGAAGGCGAGCAGGTGAAGCAAGGCGAATATCCCATGCACGCCATCACCCAGCGGCCGATGGCCATGTACCACTCCTGGGGCTCGCAGAATGCCTGGCTGCGCCAGATCCTGGGGCGCAACTGGATCTATGTTCATCGTGGCCGCGCCGCCGGACTCGGCATCGAAGATGGCGATTGGATCAATGTCACCTCCCATCATGGCCGCATCAAGGGTCAGGCCAAGCTGATGGATGGCGTCAATCCCGATACCATCTGGACCTGGAATGCCATTGGCAAGCGATCCGGCGCCTGGGGTCTGGCGCAAGGTTCGCCAGAATCCAAAAAAGGATTCCTTTTCAACCATTTGATTTCGGAACTTCTCCCGGAACGTGAAGGCGGATATCGCTATTCGAATTCCGATCCCATCACCGGTCAGGCCGCCTGGTACAATCTTCGGGTCAAGATCGAAAAAGCTGCAGACGAAACCGCAATCAGTGAACCGCAGTTCCCAGCATTGAAACGCCTGCGGAGGGCAAAATGAAGCGCGACCGATTGTGCTCGTTTCAAAGTAAGGGCGCGCGCGCGAGGCTGAACGGGGGCCATCGATTATGACGTCCCTCCCGCCTCCTTCGGCTAAAAAACTTGGCCTCGTCATCGACCTCGATACCTGTGTCGGTTGCCAGGCCTGCGCCACATCTTGCAAGGAATGGAACACGCAGGGCTATTCCGCGCCCCTCAGCGACGCGAACCCCTATGGGACCGATCCTTCGGGCGTCTGGCTCAACCGCGTTCATGGCTATGAGGTGAAAGAGCAGGGCCGCAAAGATAGCCGCGTTGTCCATTTCCCGCGTTCCTGCCTCCATTGTGAAACACCGGCCTGTGTCACTGTCTGCCCCACCGGTGCTTCCTACAAGCGTGCCGAAGATGGTATCGTTCTGGTCAATCCGGATACCTGCATCGGCTGCAAGCTCTGTTCATGGGCCTGCCCTTATGGCGCGCGTGAGTACGATCAGTCACACGGTGTGATGAAGAAATGCACGCTGTGTGTTGACCGCATCTACAACGAACATCTTGAGCCGGAGGACCGACAGCCCGCTTGCGTTAAGGCATGCCCCACAGGGGCGCGCCATTTCGGCGATCTTGGCGATCCAAATTCGGCGGTATCGCAATTGGTAGCCGCCCGCGAAGGTTTCGATCTCTTGCCCGAGATGGGCTACAAGCCAGTCAACAAATACCTGCCTCCGCGCCCCCGCCGCGACGCGTTCACATCGGCACCCGTCGAACTGGCGAAGGAAAATGGGTCCTCGATCGAAAAACTTTTCGCCTGGGCCGATCGCCTCATGGGCGGCAGCACGAAAAAGGCCCCGGCGCCGCCGCAGGAAGATTATTCCGGCAGGCTCGAAGGCTGAGCGATGCATCCGGCCTATTCGGTTATCCTGTTCACAACGGCCTCTGGCGCTGGCTATGGGTTGCTCGCCTTGCTCGGCCTTGTCGGCGTCAACCACGGCCAGGCATCGAGTATTGCCTTCGGCGTGACCTCAATGGTGATCGCGCTGGGTCTGATCACCATAGGGCTCCTCGCGTCGACCTTGCATCTTGGACATCCCGAGCGGGCCTGGCGCGCCCTGTCACAGTGGCGCTCCTCTTGGCTTTCAAGAGAAGGCGTGGCGGCGGTCGTGACGTATGCTCCCGCCTTGCTCTTCGGCTTGGTGTGGTCCGGCCTGGTTGAGGCGCCCTCGCTCATTTTGCCGTTGGGACTTGTCACCGCAATTCTCGCGGCCTTCACCGTCTATTGCACCGGCATGATCTATGCCTCGCTGCCCACCATTCGTGCCTGGGCCCAACCGCTGACCGTGCCAATCTATCTCGCATTTGCGCTCGCATCGGGTTCGGCACTGCTGGCGGCAATCTCGTTTGCCTTTGGCAGCTTGCAACTGTTTCAAGTCATTTTCACAGTCGCGGCGCTGATTGTCCTGGCTGTCCTGAAGTTCCTCTATTGGCGTGCCATCGACAGCGCGCCAAAGACTCACACGATGGGTACTGCCACGGGGCTCGGCCGCATCGGCGAAGTCCGCCAGTGGGAATTGCCACACACCGCCACCAATTTCGTCCAAAGTGAAATGGGTTACGTGATTGCCCGCCGCCATGCCCAAAAGCTCCGTCGGTTTGTCTTCATCCTGTTCGCATCGGCATTGGCGGCAATGCTTCTCGCGCTGACCATTCCGGCCCTTGTAATTGTCGCGGCTATAGCAGTACTTGCCGCCGCTGCGGTTGAACGCTGGCTCTTCTTTGCGGAAGCCCAGCACGTCTCGACCCTGTACTACGGCGCCCCGAACGCCTGATTGAACCCACCGCCGCACGACATCCATGCTACGGTCCCCCGATGACCGACTCTCCCAAGCTTGCTCCGCATGTCCGCTGGCATGATGACTGGTACGCCATCGAAACGATCTCGGACGGTATCCATGCCATCGGCGAGCCACGCTATCATCAGATCAGCTGGTCCTATCTGATTGAGGGCAGCAAGAGCGCGTTGATGTTCGATACAGGTCCTGGCCTCCGCGATATTCGCGCCGTTGCCGAAAGCCTGACCGCATTGCCGATCATCGCGTTCCCGTCGCATCTGCATTTCGATCACACCGGCAACCTGCATCGTTTCGACAAGATCGCCCTCACCGATTTGCCCGTCCTTCGCCAAAGCACAAATGACGGCTTGTTCCACGCACCTGACGATCTTTATCTGGGCGCGTGGGAAAACATGACATGGACCCCAATTTCCATCGCTCACTGGTGGCCTGTGGGCCACGTCATCGATCTGGGCCGCCGCTGGCTCGAGATCGTCCACACCCCGGGCCATTCGCCGGATAGCATTTCGATACTGGACCGCCAGTCCAATATCCTGTTCGCGGCCGATTTTGTTTACCCCGGGGAGCTTTACGCCCAGGTGCCCGGTGCCAATCTCGATGATTATCTCGCTACCGCGGAAGTGCTTTTGCCTGAGTTGAACGCGGACACTTTGATCCTCTGCGCCCATGGCAAGCCAGATGGCCAGGAGAGGCACGCTGCGCCGCGTCTGTCGGTAAATGACATCATGGACCTGCGCTCCTCACTTTCCACCCTGAGGGCCTCCGGAGTGCGTCCTGAGGCCTATCCCGTAAACGCCCGTATGACGCTTCTCGCCAACGATGCGGCGTTTGCCGCTTGGCAAGGATCGAAATAACATATAAAGACATCTTTATATCCTTGAATGAGGTCCGCAATGTCCAGCCCGTCCTTTACCGAAGCCCTGCAGTCCCGCCCCTGGCTCCTGGCCGACGGCGCCACCGGTACCACTATTTCCAGGTGGGCCTGCTCTCCGGCGATGCGCCGGAGATGTGGAATTTCGAACACCCCGAACGCGTGCGTGACCTGCATCGCCGCTTCATAGAAGCGGGCGCCGACATTGTCCTCACCAACACCTTTGGCGGCAATCGCCACCGTCTCAAATTGCACAACGCCCAGGGCCAGGTGCGCGAGATCAACATGGCGGCCGCCAAAAATGCCCGCGCCGAGGCTGATGCAGTCTCGCGTCCGGTCTATGTCGGCGGCTCCATCGGCCCGACCGGCGAAATCCTCGAACCCGTCGGCACGCTCACCCACGAGGATGCCGTTAGGGCCTTTGAGGAACAGGCCATGGCGCTGGCCGAGGGCCGCGTCGATGTGCTCTGGATCGAAACCATGTCGTCGGAAGAAGAGCTTCGCGCTGCGGTGGAAGGGGCCTCGAAGGCCGGCCTTCCCATCGTCACGACCATGAGCTTCGACACCAACGGCCGCACCATGATGGGCCTCACCCCCAAGGCGTTTGGCGCCGTCACCGCCGCCCTTGCGGTGCAGCCCGTGGCCATCGGTGCCAATTGCGGGGTAGGGGCCTCTGAATTGGTCGCCACTGTGCTGGGTATCAGCGAAGCAAGGCCCGACGCGGCAGTTGTTGCAAAGGGCAATTGTGGCATCCCGCAATATGTCGATGGCCATATCCACTATACCGGCACGCCGGAACTCATGGCGGACTATGCCCGCATAGCACTTGATGCCGGCGCGAAGATCATCGGCGGTTGCTGCGGCACCAGCCCGGAGCATTTGGCCGCAATGAGGAAATCGCTCGAGACATATACCAAAGGCGAACGTCCCTCGGTGGAACTCATCGAGCAGCGGCTGGGACCGGTCTCCGAACTCGCCAAGGGCATAGACACCGCAGCGGCCGGCGCCGCCAGAAGGGAACGCCGCCGGGGATAGTGCGCTCCAGATTGTTCTCAGCCGGTAACCAATCTTTGTGACGCTACGCCATGCAGTACATTGCCATGTTATCTTGCAGGCATGCGCACGATCGATTTCGAAACCTATCTGGTCTCTGCACAGATCCTTTGGGACGACGTTGAAGACCGGAGCCTCTACCCTTTTTCATTGCCGGCCATCGCCCATCTTCGGGAACTGAAGCTCCATCCGAAAGTGACTTTCCTCGTTGGTGAGAACGGCTCGGGCAAATCCACTCTTGTTGAAGCTCTCGCAATTGCCTGGGGCTTCAACGCCGAGGGAGGCAGCAAGAATTTCAACTTCAGCACTCACTCGGCCCACTCCAACCTGCATTCCTGCCTGCGTCTGGTGAAGTCCGCACGCCGCGCCAAAGACGGATTCTTTCTCCGTGCCGAGAGCTACTTTAACGTCGCAACCCAGATCGACAGAATGGATGCCGAGCCCGGTTCGGACTTTAGTAAAAAACTGATCGGCGCATATGGCGGCACGTCACTTCACAAGCAGTCTCACGGCGAATCGTTCTTCGCGTTGCTTGAAAACCGTTTTCGCGGAAACGGCCTTTACATTCTCGACGAGCCTGAGGCCGCTCTTTCACCTTCACGCCAGATGTCGATGCTCACCCGCATGCATGATCTTATCCTCGACAAGTCGCAGTTCATCATTGCGACGCATTCTCCCATCCTCATGGCCTACCCCGATGCATGGATCTATCAGGTTGGCCCCAAGGGTTTGGACCGGATTGCCTACGAGGACACTGAACATTACCAGGTCACGCGTGATTTTCTCAACCGCCCCGAGATGATGCTCGACATTCTCCTCGACCGGCAAAAATAGCCCCACAGTGGCCGGTTGACGCACTTTGGTTAATGCGAACGAACCAAGGAAAAATTGGATCAACCCTGAACTTCAGATGACTCGCATTCGGGAACCGTCATCGATCTATTCGAAGGACTCCGTCTCCACCCGTTTCCCCATCATGAAGCAATCGGAGACCAGTTGCAGGGGGGCTGCATCGATCTCCGACTTTCCAGTCTTAAGCAGTTGGGCAAAGCGCGCGTAGATTGCCTCGTATTCTTCTGAGGGCTCTGCAACGGCCTTGCTGCCGTTGACGTACAATTCGGTGCCGCCCTTCTTGAGCAGCAGCACAAGACCGTCCACCGTCTCGACCGAAATGTTCCACGTCTGCTCGCCGGTTTGCCGCCAGTCGAGATCGGCAGAAAGCTCCGCCTTCCCGTCCCACGATGGCTTGAACGCGATCTGCGCCGCGATCGGTGTCTGGCGGTTGCGCGGTGTCTCGAGAATGCACGAGGAAACAAACACCGGCTGCGGCAATATCTTCGTCACGATTGAAAATGCATTGATCCCCGGATCGAACACCCCGAATCCGCCGGGCTCCCATATCCATTCCTGCCCCGGATGCCAATGCCGCACATCTTCCTTCCACTCGACATGCAGGCGTTTCACCGTCTTGCCCGCAAGCAACCGCCTGGCTTCGTCTACGGCCGCGTTGAATTGTGAGTGCCAGGCCGTGAACATCACCCGCTTGGCTTTCGCCGCGTGAGCGGTCAGCGCATGCAGTTCGCCAACTGTCGGCGACGGCGGCTTTTCCAGCAGCAAGTGCAGTCCTGCATCGATGGCATCGCGGGCAATGGCAAAGCGTGGCTCGGGCGGCATGCACAGTGAAACAGCGTCAAGCTTGATCCCGCTGGCAAACAGGTCTGCCGGCGTGCGGAAGCTCGGTACATCGAGGCCGCTTGGCCGCGAGCTTACCACTGCCGCAAGCTCGAAATCGGGGTTCTTCGCCACGCAGGGCAGATGCTGGTCCTGGGCAATTTTCCCAAGACCGATGATGCCGAGTTTGAAGGCCATTGTCCTACCCCCTTGCCATGCGCGTCAACGAGGACAGCAACGTATCCACTTCCGCTTCGGTGTTGTAATGCGCAAGTCCGATGCGCAGCACGCCGCCCTGGTCCATCAGGCCCATCCGTTTAACGGGCTCGATCGCGTAATTGTGCCCGGACCACACAAAGATGTTGTCCCTGGCAAAGCCCTTCGCAAGATCGGTAGGGTGATGTCCATTGAGCGTGAACGAAACCGTGGGAACGCGCCGGTGCATCGCATTGGCCGACGTCACCCCGCGAATGGTCAATCCCTTGAAACTCCGCAGGCCTTCGATCAGGCGCAACGTGAGTTGCCTCTCGTAATCCGCCAGCCGTCCCCAGGCGCTGGCAATCTGCTTGGCGCGCGTCGGCCCCTCGCCAAACTGCACCAGATACTCGATTGCGCCAAGGCAGCCCGCCATGCCTTCATGGCTGAGCGTTCCCGTTTCGAATTTGTGTGGCAGGTCATCACCTGCAGGCCGCACCTTGTAACTGAAGGTCTCCTCCAGCAACTCCTTGCGCCCCCACAGCACGCCCTGATGCGGCCCGAACCACTTGTAGGCCGAAGACACCACAACATCTGCGCCAAGGGCCTGGACGTCGATTGGATAGTGCGGCGCAAACTGCACGGCATCGACGTAGACAAGCGCTCCGGCGGCCTTTGCCTCCGTTGCGAAGTGCTTCACCTCGTTAACAGTGCCGGTGCAATTCGATGCAAAGCCCAGCGCCACCAGTTTTGTCCTTTCGCTCAGCACTTTCGTCAGTGCGTCGTCGGCAAACTCGTAAGTGCCGGTGTCGAAATCCATCCACTTCACCACCAGTCCCAGGTCGTCCGCCAGCAGCAGCCACGGCGCCACATTGGCATCGTGATCCATGCGCGACAGCACGATTTCATCGTCCCGGCGGAATTTTCGCCCCAAGCAGCGCGACATGTGAAATGTCAGGCTTGTCATGTTCTGGCCGAACACGATTTCTTCAGCGCTCTTCGCATTGTAGAAATCCGCACACGCCTGATGAGCTTCATTCACCAGGGCATCGGCCTCGACCGTCGTGGAAAAATAACCCCCAAGGTTGGCATTCCTGCACGTCAGTGTCTCGACCGTTCGATCGATCACCTGCCGCGGCACCTGGGTCCCCGCCGGGTTGTCGAAATAGACCCGCGCACGGCCCTCGTCCTTGAGCGCGAGTGCCGGAAACTGCGCCCGGACGTCTTCAATCTGAAGCACTGTAAACCTCTTGCTTGCCGTGTTTGGAACGGCAAACTGCCCGACCGCCGCGGTCCCTGCAACACCTCTTGCCACCCTCGTCGCTTTCCGGCATGTGAGCGTCGCGCGGGCGCCGAGTCCTGTTCCCGAATGCCGCTAGTTTTGTACCGCACACAATTTCCCGCCGGAGACCCCGATATGAGCGATGAAGGCGAACTTGATCTGAATTCCCTCAACGACGAGGAACTGGTCCAGCAGGTCCATGACGACCTCTACGACGGCCTCAAGGAGGAAGTGGAGCAAGCTGTTCATATTCTTCTCGGCCGGGGCTGGACGCCCTACAAGGTGCTCACCGAGGCTCTCGTCGAAGGCATGCGCATCGTGGGCATCGATTTCCGCGATGGCATCCTGTTCGTCCCGGAAGTGCTGCTCGCCGCCAATTCGATGAAGGCCGGAATGTTCATTCTCCGTCCGCTTCTCATCGCCACCGGAGCGCCACGTCTCGGCAAGATGGTAATCGGAACGGTGAAGGGCGACATTCACGACATCGGCAAGAATCTCGTCGGCATGATGATGGAAGGTGCCGGCTTTGAGGTGATTGACCTCGGCATCAACAATCCGGTCGAAAAATATCTTGGTGCCATCGAAGAGCACCAGCCCGATATTCTCGGCATGTCGGCGCTGCTCACCACGACGATGCCCTATATGAAGGTTGTCATCGACACGATGAAGGAAAAGGGCATCCGCGACGACTACGTCGTGCTGGTTGGCGGCGCACCGCTCAACGAGGAGTTTGCCAAGGCGGTCGGCGCCGATGCTTATTGCCGGGATGCTGCGGTGGCAGTGGAAACCGCAAAGAGCTTCATGGCGCGAAAGCACAACCAGCTAAAAGCCAGTTGACGCCGGCCAGTGGAACCGCCGCTCCAGGATCGGCGTTTACCGGTTATGAGAATCCTGATTCTTGCGGCGGTGGCAATTGTGGCGGGCATGGTTTCCGCTCACGCACAGGACGGTCAAACCGCGTTCAACAACGCTTGCCGGACCTGTCATTCTGTCAAACCGGATGACAATCGCCTCGGACCCAGCCTTGCCGGCGTGATTGGCCGAAAAGCTGGAAGCGTCGCAGGCTTTGCTTATTCGGATAGCCTCAGGAAATCCGGCATCGTGTGGGACGCAGCAATGCTCGACAAGTTCATCGAAAATCCCGATGCGGTGGTAGCCGGACACCGCATGAAGCCCTATGGTGGAATTTCCGATGCGGCTCTGCGCGCCACCATTGTTGAGTATATCGCCAAGCCTGATTGAGGCGCGTCAAGTTGCAGATCATCGTGCTGATCTAGTTTGCCCGCAGACAGGAGACGCCATGACGAAAACCGCACCCCTCAAGCGCATCACGCTCAATCTTGCCCGCAGCAAGGAATACCCGGAAGGGTCCGCCCGCCACGGGTACGATGTAGTTGCCCCGCTGGACAGCAATGGCTTTCTCGATGCCGAAGCATGGAAAGCATCGAAGAATCTTTGCACCGTCCGCCGTTACTGGGGCAGCGAAGAGGAAGAGCGCGGCCTGCTTGCGCACCGCGCCGGAGGGCAGGGTGGCGCCACCTGGACCTTCGACTACGATGCGGCGACCGACAGCGATGACGAACCGGGTTTCCGTCTCGAATCCCACGCCATGAGGCCGGGAGAGTACGTATCCATTCGCGATGACGACGGCCATCTCCACACATTCGTGGTCAAATTGGTGAAGCCGTACTGAAGAAACGGCACCGCTGGCGGCTGAAGGGTTTCGGGTGGGGAAGGAGTGCAACGGTGTGCACGCTGCATCCCTCGCTCGCGGCAGAAAGTTTCGGCCGCAGGCACCCCACCCTTAATCCCGGCCAAAGCCGGAATGTGCCACTTTCCGGATGGTGCGAAACGGCCTCCGCCACCTTCCAGAAAGCCTGAACACATCACGTCTGGATGCTCAATTGTAATTGAATAATCGTTCAATCAACGAAAATCAAGACCAGGATGAGTGGACGGGAAGGTTGAAGCCGGTTGGATACATGGTCTCAGGACGTGTCTTCATAGAGCGCGTCGCGGGCCAGCCCATGGCACTCGCGCAGCACAAAGTCGATTTCTTCCATCGCCTCCTTGCGATGGCCGGGTGGGGGACCGGGGCGGAACGGCGACAAGAAGGCGGGTTTCTGCATCCGGTCGCGCCGGGCTTTCCAGCGCGCCAGACGCCTGGCTTGTTGCGGCAGGTTGTCGAGCGCCATCTTCACCGCGGCGAGACGGCGGCCGAGGCGAGTAGCGTCGATGGTGTCATCCGGCTCCTGGATGGGATTCTCGGCCGGCCGCCGGGGCTGGAACAACGGAACGAGCGGACTGTCGGCAAAGATGTGAATGCGGGGAACAACCATGGCAGAAGCACGCCTTCGGCCGGTGTGGCTGAACCGCTGGCGCGTGTCGAAGAGCTGAAACGCGATCTGTCCGCCGCCCTTTCCGGTAAATGCGAGACCCTTGGGCATCGAATGAGTTGGTGTGGGCTTCACCTTGAGTCCGCGCGCCACGATGGCAATCAGGCGGCGCACCGCCGATTCGGTGGGGAGCAACATGCGCGACACGGCATGGTAGAGAGACGGCGGAAGCAGTACCGCCATGGCACCACTTCCCATTTCCACCATGGCGATAAGCATCGCGACGATGCGGGTGAGTGCTGCCTGATTTCTCTCGATGACCCTGTCCCAGTCCATGTGCCGGTAAAATTCCTCCTATAGGACGAATAGAACATAATAGGAACATATGTCAAGATCCTTCGCCTGAGCCATGACCGGCCCGCAATGACCAGACAGGGAACCCCCGTTTTCCCGTCATTCCGGCCAAGCGCCGCGGCAGCGGCGCGCGAGCCGGAACCCCGCTTCACCTGCCACGGGCTGACTCTTTGCCGAAGAGAGCGGGATTCCATCTCGCGCGGCACTGCGTGCCGCTTGGATGGAATGACGGCCTTAGAGAGCGATGAGATGTGTTGGCGTGAATGCAACGTGCGAGCCGGCACCTCGGCGGGTGCTGGAGTAACGCGTTGGTCAATACGCCTTGCGGTCTTGCGGAATAAATTGTCCCGGCACCTGCTGCTCAAGCGCCGGGACCTTTCCGGAGTGCGGGTGCATTGGTGGAATCCCGCAAAATTTGAATAGAAATTCATTTAACTCTGCGCAACCACAAGCCGCCGTCAACCTTAACGCCGCGAGCCCGCCGTTCTGCCCGCATTTGCCCAGATACTGCCGCAGCAAAGGCTGGAGATTTCACCCTTCGATGTGTCGCATCCACTCCGGATGGCCGTCCGGCATGTGCTAGGCTGTGCCTCGTCATGACCAACGTCAATCTGGAGCCAGGAGACGATTTCAGTTTTGTGCGCGCCAAGGGCCGCGTGTTGCTGATCGCCTGTGGCGCCCTTGCGCGCGAAATCGTCGATCTGATCGAGATCAACCGCTGGGATGGATTTGACATACAGTGCCTGCCCGCGATCTGGCACAACCGGCCGGAGAAAATCCCCGAGGGCGTGCGCGAAAAAATCCGCAAGGGCCGCGGCCAGTATCAATCGATTTATGTGCTCTATGGCGATTGTGGCACTGGCGGCCTGCTTGACAAGGTGCTTGAGGAGGAAGGTGTCGAGCGCATCGAAGGCCCGCACTGTTATTCCTTCTTCGAGGGAAATGCCTCATTCGCCGCGCGTCAGGACCAGGAATTCACGGCTTTCTACCTCACCGATTATCTGGCGCGGCATTTCGACAAGCTGATCTGGCAGGGCCTCGGGCTGCATCATCACCCCGAGTTGCTGCCGCTCTATTTTGGCAACTATACCAAACTCGTCTATCTCGCCCAGACCCGCGACCCGGTTCTGGAAGAAGATGCGAAGGCCGCTGCCGCCAGGCTTGGCCTGATCTATGAGCACCGCTTTGTGGGATATGGAGAACTGGAAAGCGTCATGCGCGACAGGTCGGGGTCCGCGGCCTGAAGCAGCTGTCAGGGTGCTGCGGGATCCTTGGCCCATTGTCCGAGTTGATAGTTTCCTCCGGCAATTTCGTAATAATCGCCCGCGTTGTCGCAAAAAATGTGCCCTTCCAATGAAACTCCTGGCGATCCATCGATGGAGCCAGCGGCTATCGCCATGTAGTCGCGGCCATCGCCTTTCCAGAACAGCACCGAGCCGCATTCGCCGCAAAACCCGCGCTTGGCCGTGGCGCTCGAACGATACCATTTGAGGCCGCGCGTTTCAGTGAAACGGATGGCATCGTCCTTCGCCGCGGTGGCCGACATATATGTGCCGGTCTGCTTGCGGCATTGATTGCAGTGGCAGGCAATCACATTGCGCAAGCGTCCGTCGATTTCGAATGACACCGCCCCGCACAGGCACGATCCGGTCTTCATCCGAAAGCATCCTTCAATGCCGTAATATGCTCAGGACCTACACCGCAGCATCCACCGAGAATGCTCACGCCCAATCCCCGCCACACCTTGGCGCATGTCACCAGATCCTCAGGCGAAATCGTATCGGTGAATTGCCAGTCCGGCATCTTGAAGTATCCAGATTCTGGGTAAGCCCCCAGCGGGCCATTCCAGAGCTCTCTGACAATAATCAACGCATCATCGGTATCGTTTGGCGAGGTATGCATCACCGAGCACACCTGCGCCCCAGTGACCATCAACGCCGAGATGATATCCTTGAGCGCCCAGTCTTGCCTGCCAAAACCGGCTAGCGTGCCGTCGGGCCGCCGTTCGGTGGAAACGCCAACCCAGACCGGAAGCCCGGTCGCCACTGCCGCCTCGGTTGCCCACAGCGAATAGTCGAGGTCGCGCATCATCTCCATCATGATGAGATCGCAGCCCGCCGCCGCGAGTCCGTCGGCCTTGCGCTTCATGAGCGGAATGGCGTCCTTTGCCGCCCATTCGCGCTGCACGGATGTCCTGTCCGAACCCTGGATGACCGGCCGCATCGTCGAGAATGAACCTGCCACGACATCTGCGCCGGCTTCGCGGGCCAGCTTTACGGCCGCTTTGTCGATCTCAGCCACTTCCGCGTCGCGGCCCAGGGCGTTGAACAGCAGCGGGCTCGTCGCAAATGTGTTGGCGGTAATGATCCCGGCGCCGGCTGCGAGGTAGTCGGCATGAACGGCACGGACGATATCGGGAGAACCGAGATTGGCCTCGGCGCACCAGGTCTCGCCACTCATCGGCACGCCGCGCCGCTGGATGTCGGTTCCGGTCCCGCCATCGAGAATGATCGTCTCGCCGCGATGAAGTTTCTCTTCAATTGCCTTGTACATGGTCCAACACGTCTCTGCCGCCCGCATAGGTGGTCAGGGCTTCGATCCTCGCTTCTATGCTGGGATGAGTCGCGAAGAAAGACGACACCTGCCGTATCGCGGGCGTCTCGATGAAGAACGCATGCATGCGTGAAGGCATTTCGGGAATTGCCGCCTGCCCGGAAATTTTCCGCAGGGCTGAGATCATTGCATCGGGATCCTTTGTCAGTTCAACCGATCCGGCATCCGCCAAAAACTCCCGGGATCGCGAAATGGCTAGCCGGATCAGGAGCGAAACGCCCCAGGAAATGGCGATCACAACCAGAGCAATCATGATCGCAACAATCACAACTGCAATACCGCCGCCGTCGCGATCCGAGCGCGAGGACGATGAAGGCCGCTTCGGACTCCAGCCATATGGGAAATCCCAATGGCGGAACGTCAAATCGCCGACAAACGCAAAAATGCCCGCGAAAATTGCCGCCACCACCATAAGCTGCGCGTCCTTGTTGCGGATGTGCGTGAGTTCATGGGCCAGCACGGCTTCGAGTTCGCGGCTGTTCAGTTGCTGCGCCAGGCCTTTGGTCACCGCGATTGTGTAACTGCCGGGAGAGATTCCCGAGGCATAGGCGTTGAGCGCCGGTGTGTCGATGATCTGCAGCTTGGGCATCGCGATGCCGCGCGAAATGCACAGGTTTTCGAGCGCCGCGTAAAGCCCTGGCGCCTGGTCGCGGGAAATCCCGCGCGCACCGGTGGCGCTTGCAATCATCCGGCCATGTGCCAGCCATGCAATCAAGAACCAGACGCCTGCCGCCGCCAGTCCCACCGGCGAAGCAGTGCTCATGGTGGCAAAGCTGCGCTCCAGCACTTCGTTGAGATCGCCTCCCGCCAGCGCCTGGATCACCAGGTTGAACGAAAAGATCAGGGCCTGCAGCAGCAACACAAAACACGCGAGCAGGACCAGGGATTTCAGCCTGTTCGCCGCGATATGACTATAGAGCCCGTAGGCCTTGTCCATCGCCTATTGGAACTTGACCTGCGGTGGAACAGAAGCGGCCTTGCGGTCCGCTTCGCCAAGATCGAAGAAGTCCTGCGGCTGAAATCCCATTGAATTGGCAAACAGCACGGCCGGAAAACTCTCGCGCTTGGCGTTGTATTCCGCCGCCGCGTTGTTGAAGAAACGCCGCGCTGCCGCGAGCTTGTTCTCGATATCGTCGAGTTGCCGCTGCAGTTCGAGGAAGTTCTGGTTGGCCTTGAGGTCGGGATAGGCCTCGGCCAGGGCAAACAGCTTGCCCAGCGCCGCCGAAAGAACGCCTTCGGCCGCAGCCTGTGCTGTTGGGCCCTGGGCGGAAACGGCGCTGTTGCGCGCTTTCACCACAGCATCGAGCGTTTCACGCTCATGTGCCGCATAGCCTTTTACGGTTTCGACCAGATTGGGCACCAGATCGTGCCGTTGCTTCAACTGAACATCGATATCGGCAAATGCCTGCTTGCAACGCTGCCGCAAATTGACAAGACCGTTGTAGACGCCGATCAGCCAAAGGCCGATGGCAACAATCAGTCCAAGTCCAATCCAGCCACCCATCAGGGCCTCCCTCAAAGCTTGACGGAGATCATATTAGACGGTTTGCCCTCGCGCCGCGAGGCGGGATTTCTTGAACGCCTTCATGTGAAACGCGGCTTGCCGGGGATGATAGGCAAATGCCGTTCCGACGGGGCACGCCTGACGCGCCAGACAACCGGTACTCATGCACGGAGAACCAGCCGGCGAGCCGATATGATCGACACAGGTTTCGACCTTGTAGCCAGTGCCGTCGAATGCAGCGACCGGACAGGTATGAAGACAAGGCTTGTCTGCACAACTCTCGCAAGGACTGGGTCCGGCCGAAGGTGCCGGAATGTCGAAGGCAACGTCGAACAGCAGCGCTGCGCGGTAGGCGTGCCACAATCCATAGAGCGGATGAATATTGAGACCCAGCGGAGACGTATGGCCGGCACCGCCACGCCGCGCCCAGCGCAGGATTGGTAAGGGCGGCTGGTCGAAGGGAAATACCGCCCGCGCATCGAGGCCGCTAGCGAGGCTTGAAACCCTTTCCCGGCACCAGTCATCAAGCAGCGTCGTTTCAGGATCTCTTTCGCGCGCGAAGCGGTTGAACATTGCCGGTCCGGCATTACCGATCAGGATGACGAAACGCGCACCATCAGGAACGCCGTCCCCCGCGGCAGGTGCAAACCATCCGAGCGGCGTAAAACCTTCGCGCCGGATCGCGTGCAGGATCGGATGATCCATGCCTCAGAGCCAGCGCGGATCGCCGGGCTCCATGACTTCCCGTGGCAATCTGATGTCGTGCCTGGACCTGATGCCATCATCAATCGCCCGCGGCAGGTAGTCTGGATAATATGTCGAGAGGATTTCCCGCTTCTTGCGCGCGGCGTTTTCGACGAGATCGGGCTTGGCGGCCTCGATCCATTCCTTCGGGCTCATCCGGTTGGCGACCTTCGGATAGACGTATTCCTTTTCCATCAGTGTCAGTGTCTGCTCGTGCCCGAGGTAATGCCCCGGCCCGTCGAGACAGACATTGGCAATCACTTCCACGGACAGCGTGTCGTCGTTGACTTCGATGCCCCTAACATTGCGATTGATCGAGCCAAGCATGTCGTTGTCGATTAGCAGGCTCTCGAGACAGAAGCCGAGCAGCGAGGCATGCATGCCCGCCGACTCATAGAGCAGATTGACACCGGTTAGCGCCGAAATGCCGGCGGTAACACCCTTTTCGTAGCCCGCCTGCATGTCGGGCATCTTGGAATCGCACATGCCCGCCGCCGATCCGACGGTGAGATTATAGAAGTGGCCCATTTGCGCGCAGGCCGAGGTGATCAGCGCCTGTTCTCCCGATCCACCCGACATGGCGCCGGTGCGCAAATCCGAAACGAAAGGCCACGGCCCCCAGATCGCGACAGCGCCCGGAACAATTGCGTTGATATAGACAAGCCCAGCCAGGCACTCGGACACGGCCTGGACCACGGTGCCCGCCAGGGCCGCGGGCGAAGTTGCTCCCGCCTGCGCCGCGGAAAGCAGCAGGACCGGCATGCCGCCACGTGCCGCCACTTCGAGGCAGCGGCAGGCATCTTCGGCAAATTTCATCGGCGGCACCACGAAGCAGTTGGACTGCGACACATAGGGGCGCTCGCGCCATTGCGCTTCTCCGCCGCTGACATAGTGCAGCATGTCAAGACACTCGCTCACATGCTCGGGCGCCACCATGCTGGTGCCCACATGTTTCTGCGTACCCGCAAGGCAGGCATAGAGCGTGTTGATGTCAAGGTCGTGGCCGGTGATCATGTCGCGGGCCGTGATCGGCCGCTGGTAGAAATGAATGTGATCGCAATTATCCACGATGCGTCCGGCATCAAAGAGGTCGACCAGCAGCGATTCACGGTAGTTGCGGGTTTCGGGTTCCACGATGTGGACAGCAGCCCCCGCCGTGCCGAAATACACGCGATTGCCCGAAGGCTCCATGTCATGCTTGGGATCGCGCGCATGCAGCACGAAATTCCGCGCGCAGCTCGCCAGCGTGTCCTCCACCAGCGATCGCGGAATGCACAGGCGTCCCTTGTCGTTGAGTGAGCAGCCCTTGGCCGTCATTGCTTCGATGCATGTCGGGATGGCCTGTCCAAATCCGACAGTCTCGAGCAACTTCAGTGCCGCGTTATGAATGCGCTCCATCTCATGCTGGGTGAGCGGCTTGTACTGCCCGCCCGTCATGCCGGGGCGCACGGCGGCTTCCGCCATGGAGATCGGGCGCGCCCTCATGGCCCGGCGGGCATCACGTCCGCCACGGCGGCGGGAAAGATCTTCTACGACATTCATCAAAGGCTCCATTTGCGTAACCGGAAGATGCTCGTTTTTGCGGTCTTATAGAAGGCCCATTCTTTTGGAGATATGTTGAGAAAAAATCACCTATCCGGCAAGGCCGCCGGCTGGAAATCTCCTTACAAAAACAGGAAAATCGATGTATTGCAGGGAAATAGATGCATCTTTTCTGTGCTGGCCATGTCAAAGCGTGAACTACCCCCGTTACGTGCGCTCACCGCCTTCGAGGCAGCGGCCCGCCTTGGCAGCTTTCGCTTGGCGGCCGGAGAACTGGGGATCACCCGCTCCGCCGTCAGCCATCAGGTGAAGTCATTGGAGCAGAAACTCGGCATCCAGTTTTTCAAGCGCGATTCACGCCGCGCCGAGCTGACGGCTGCCGGCCAGTCCTACTATCCGCCGATCCGCGACGCGTTTGACCAGATCGCCGCGCAGACCCGCAGTCTGCGCCCGGCTGTTCCGGACAATGAACTGACCATCCAGGTCTATGTCACAGTTGCGCTCAAATGGCTGATCCCGCGCCTGCATGATTTTGAGCGCCGTTTCCCCGATATGAAGGTCAGGCTCTCGACCTCGTATTTCGATTGGGATTTCGACGAGGGAAATGTCGATGCGGGTATCGTGCTCGCCCGCAACAAGTCTCCGGGACACTATTACCGCCCGCTGTTCAAGTCGCTGTTGACGCCTGTTTGCTCACCCGAACTGATGAAGGGGCCGAAAGCCATCCGCACCCCAGCCGACCTGAAGAAGCACAAGCTGCTTTATGTCTATACGGCGGAGGAAGATTGGGCCCTCTGGCTTGAGCAGGCGGGCATCGCGGGCGTTGAACTCGACAAGCGGCTTGCAGTCGATAGTTATATCCTTGCCCAGGAAGCAGCCATCGAAGGCCGCGGCGTTGCCATGACGATCGGACCGTTCGCCAATGAGGAAATGCGGGCAGGCCGCCTGGTCCAGCCCTTCGCCCTCAAGGTGCAGCATCGCCTGCAATGGCTTTTTGCCTGTCAGGCCGAACAGAAGCTCAAGCCGAAAGTCAGGCGTTTCGAGGAGTGGCTGGTCAAGCAGATTGCG
>JANMMJ010000073.1:0-28016 GCA_031373255.1 Hyphomicrobiales bacterium | reverse complement strand
GCAAAAAGCTCGGGTCCAAGACCAAATCGCAAAGAGCCCCAGGCAACGGATGGAAGCGTTGGAATGGCTCCCAGATTGTAAAATGAAATCTCGAGATTGTTGAATGCGAGGATGAAACTGATCAGAAAGGCACCGAGCAGGCTGGGCCAGATTGTCGGCAGCGTAATTTCCCAGAAGCATCGTGCCGGGCCCGCACCAAACACCATGGCAGCATCGTCCATCTGCCAGTCATAGCGAACCAGTTGCGACATGATGATGAGGAATGCGAAAGCCACGCCTTCCACCGCATTCGCTGCTATCGCCGAAAACAGGTTGCCGGGCAGGCCGAGAATCCGGGCATTGAAGGCCAGCGACGAAATACCGATGAGCAGTTCGGCGACGAACAATGGCGAAAGCACAACGATCAGGACCGCCATGCGGCGCTGCGAAGGAAAGCGCAGCAAGCCGATCACACCCATCGTCGCCAGAAGCGTTGAAAGCAGCGCGCTTCCCGTGCCGATCATCAGGCTGTTTTTCAGCGCATCGTAGTAGAGCGAGTTGTCGAACAGGTCCACGTAGGCCTGCATCGTCAGACTCGGCGGAAAGGGCCACACGATGTCTTCCGAAAAGGACGCATAGACCACAAAGAAGATCGGCGAGTAGAGAAAGACGTAGAGGACGCAGAGCAACCCGCACATGAGCCATTTCCGCAAGTCTGCGCCATTGTCGCCAACGCTATTCATCGCAGGCCCTTGCCGGTGAACCCTGTCCGGCGCAGGTCGATGGTGAAGCCCATGATGGCAACGACGGCGAACGAAAAGGCAAAGAGCACCACGCTCATGGCAGAACCCAAAGCCCAAGTTCCGGTTTCTCCGAACTGCTGGGAAAGACTCATGCCGAAGGATGTGGCGTTGGGTCCGCCGAGAAATCGCGGGGTTACGATCGAGGCGAGGCACGGAATGAAGACGAGAACAACGCCAATGGCGGTTCCGATCCAGTTGAGCGGCCACGTCACTTCGGCGAAGGCCCGGAACGGACCGGCACCATTGATCTTCGCTGTTTCAAGCAATGCAAAATCGAAATTGACCAGCGACAGGTAAATCGCGGTCACCATGAACGGCATGAAAAGGTAGACATGCCCGATGGTGGCGGCCGTCTGCGTGTACATCAATGCCGCAATCGGCTGTATCCCGGCAAGGCCAAGACCCATGTTGATGAGTCCTCCAGGACCAAGAATCCCCTGAAGGGCAGCGACACGAAGGATCACCCCGGTAAAGAACGGCGCAGCGAGAAGCAGGACCAGGAGGAGGCGATAGCGTCCCCCATGCCGCGCGATGAAATAGGCAACCGGCCAGGCATAGGCAAGGCAGATCAGCGAAGTGACCAGCGAACTGGCAATCGAGCGCAGCAGGAAGGTGCGATATGCCGGCTCGCCGAACAGGACGCGATAGTTGTCGAGGTTCCAGTCGGCATAGAGTTCATAGCTCTCGGTTCTCCAGAAGCTGAACATGACGACGGCGAGGAGCGGCAGTAGCAGCGTTACCGTGATGAATACGACCGCGGGACCTGCCAGCAGCACAAACGGTGTCAGCACCGTCCAGGGAAACCACTCGCGAGTGCTGGCCTGATTGCTTGTCATGACCGAAAGCACATGCCGCTCTTGGATGACCATTGCACGATGACATTGTCACCAACGTTGAGGTTCATCTCCCGCGGCGATCCACTGGCCACGATTTCATTGTGGCCATCGACATCGATGAGATAGTTGGCCGTCTGACCCTTGAAGATGATATCGCGAAGCCGTCCGGGGAGATGATTTCCGGCGGCCGCACTTTTCGGCAATTTTGTCCCCGGCGATACGACCAGGTCTTCGTACTTGATGGAAAGGCGGACTGAATCTCCAGCACCTATTTCCCCTGCATAAGGCGCCACAAGATGTCGTCCTTGCCAGGTGAATGAGACTTCGTGCCCGTTCACTTTGTCTGCAACACCTGAAAAGTGATTGGACTGCCCAACAAAAGAGGCCACGAAAGCGGTAGCTGGCCGCTGGTAGACCTCCACGCGTGGCCCAATCTGTTCGAAAATACCATTTCGCATTACCGCGATGCGGTCACTCATTGTCAGGGCTTCTTCCTGATTGTGCGTGACATAGACAAACGGGATGTTCAGTTCCTTCTGGTAGCGGCGAATCTCGACTTCCATTTCGGCCCGCAATTCCCGGTCGAGATTTGCCAGCGGCTCATCAAGGAGCAGCAATGCCGGCCGCGAAATCAGGCCGCGCGCCAATGAAACGCGTTGTTGCTGGCCTCCCGATAACTCGTTGGGATAGCGCTCCGCCAGCCCGTCCAGCCGCAAAAGCCGGATGACCCAGTTCAGACGTTCCGCTCTTTCGGTTCGATCAATACGCTGCATGCGGAGCGGGAAGACGATGTTCTCGGCCACACTCTTGTGGGGAAAAAGCAGGAAATTCTGGAACACCATGCCGATATGCCGCCGGTATGGCGGCATGCGCGTCACATCCTGCCCGCCGACCACAACCCTGCCTGAAGTCGGAAGCTCCAGCCCCGCGATGATGCGGAGCAGCGTCGTCTTGCCTGATCCGCTTGGACCAAGCAGGGACAGAAACTCGTGCTTGCCGACATCGAGGTCAACGCCGTCTACGGCCCTGACTGGCCCGAAATGCTTCTTGATAGATTGGAGCGACAGCGACGCCATGCCTTCATGCGCACTCGACATCGCTCCTCCCTGCTTTCACGTCCCGGAATAAACTGCGCTAAATTTGAAGCCTCAGGAAGCCTCGACGTCGGACCAGATGCGCTCCCATTTTTCCGGCGAAGACGGCTGGTCAAACATGTGCAGCTGGCTTGCCTCGGCACTCCGCTCCTGGAAGTAGAGCTCGTTTTCGTCGGGCGAAAGGATCGAGCGGATATCGACAACGCCGCCATAGCCCGTCGAACGCACCACACGAACGTAATTGTCTTTCTGCAGGAACAGATCGATCCACTTGTGAGCCAGCTCCGTGCGCTCCGAATCTGCTTCCGAACTGACCATCCATGTATCGACCCATCCAAGGCCACCCTCCTTCGGCTTGAGCACATGCTCGACCTCAAAATCGAGCTTGCCTTCCTTCTTCAGCACGGTGAGGTGGCGGTAGGTTTCGGCAAACTCCGGCGCCGCCCAGACCGACTTCGCGCGCATCAGGCGGTCAAGCGCATCATAATCCTGATAGCGGGTCAGCAGCAGTTTCTTTTGCTCAATGAGCAAGCGCTTGGTCTCGGCAAGTTCGTCATCGGTGAGTTGATAGGGATTGAATGGCTTTCCATCGGGCCTGGCGCCGTCCTTGGTGCCAAGCTTGGTGGCGGCGAGAATACCCATCAGCGCAATGTTTTCTTCAAAGCGCGAGTTGGTCGAGAAATGTCCCGCATACTTGCTGTTCAGAAGCAGCTCGATCGAGCCTATGTCTTCCTTGGCAATGTTCGAACTGTTGACTGTAATTCCATAACCGCCCCAGCAGTTTGGTGCTGCAACATTGTTCTTGCCGTCCTCATCCGCAAGCAGCTTGAAGCTGCCTGGCAGGAAGTCGGGGAAAACGCCACTCATGCTGGGAATCTTCGAATAGTCGAGTGCCTTGGTTAGGCCTTGGCGGAAATAGAGCCGCGGCCAGAAACCGTCGGCCATGACCATGTCAAAATCCTTGGTACCGCCAACCTTGAGCTTGTTGAAAGCCTCGGAATTGCCATCGAAGAAGGTTGGGGCAAACTTGGCGTTGAACGTGCTCTCGAAGGCAGCAATCGTTTCCTTGATCGCATAGGGCTGCCACATGAGCAGCCGCAATGTTGGGGTGGCAGCTTCGGCATTGCTGATGAACGGGCCTGGTTTGCCGACGACGAGCGAACCGAGAACCGTCGCACCGCCTGCTTTCAGCACACCGCGCCGGGAAATACGTTTTTGGCCTGCACTCTTGAATGTCGACATGCGCGTTTCCTTCCGTTTCCTGGGTCTAGTTTTTGCTTATGCACAAATTACAACATTATTGCCAATAATTGCAAGAAAATGCTATAAACCACAAATCGCCCGGTTGAGAAGCCTGAATTTCTCGGCCGTTCGTTGTTGAGGAGATGTTTGTGCTCGCCGAGGAACGCCAGAATCACATTCTTTCGCTGGTTAAGGCCCATCGCTCTATTTCGATTACCGAGATTCAGCGCCGGTTGAACGTTTCGCGCGAAACCATTCGCCGTGATTTGCTCACACTGGCTGAGCAGCAGAAGCTTCGCAAAACCCATGGTGGCGCCATCTCGCTCGAACGGCAGGAACCGGAAATGGCGGTGCGCCAGACCACCAACGTATCCGGCAAGCGCAATATCGGACGGCTGGCGGCAAGCATGATTCCCGATGGTGCGTCGGTGATCCTCGCCGGCGGCACGACCGTGCAGAGCGCTTCCGATGAATTGCAGGCACGGCAGTCTCTCACCGTGTTCACCAATTGCATTGCCAGTTGCATGAAACTGAGTGGCCGCAACAACAACCGTGTCCATCTCATCGGCGGCGAAATCCAGCCCCAGAACCAGGCGTGTCTCGGGCGCGATTCCACCCAGATGCTTTCCAACTATTTCGCAGATTTTGCCCTGGTCGGTGCCGGCGCCGTGGCGCCTGATGGCAATCTCATGGATTTTAGCCGCGAGGAAGCAGAACTCCACAGTCTCATGCTGCAATCCGCCCAGACCGTGATCGTGCTGGCCGATCATCAGAAACTTGGCCGTTACGCCCCGGTTCGCGTGCAGAGCCTCGACAAAGCCGATTATCTGGTGACCGACCAGGAACCAGAATCTGAAATGGCAGAGGTACTCTCGTCGCTGACTGTTGATGTCCTCGTCGCAGCTGCCGAATCTGTCTAGTCATCGAAAAACGATACGCATTGAAATTGGGAGAACGAGATGCAACACGAAGCCATCCGGCGGGACATGATTGCAACATGCATATTCATGAGCGATCGCGGAATTAACCAGGGCACATCCGGGAACATCAGCGTCCGCATCGAAGACGGGTTTCTGATCACACCTTCCGGCGTTCCCTATGGCGAGATGCAGCCCGATGACATCGTGGTGATGAGGATTGACGCATCGCACACCGGCATTCGAAAGCCATCAACCGAATGGCGCTTTCACCGCGATATCATGGAGAGGAAGCCTGAGGTCGGCGCTGTGATCCATCTTCATTCGATGTTCTGCACATCCCTTTCAATTCTGCGGCGCGAAATTCCGGCGGTGCATTACATGATCGCTGCGGCGGGCGGCCCGACTGTTCCTTGCGTTCCTTACGTGACATGGGGAACCCAGGAACTTGCCGACTATATCGTCGATGCGCTGAAGGATCGTCATGCCTGCCTGCTGTCCAATCATGGCATGGTCTGCGTTGGCCCCAATCTCAAGAAAGCGGCGTGGCTCGCCGTGGAAATCGAAGCGCTCGCAGCCCAATACTGGCGGGCCCTCCAGGTAGGCGTGCCTCACGTGCTGCCCGACGAGGAAATCGGCCGTGTCATTGACAGGTTCAAGAGCTACGGACAGCCCGAAGGAAAACAGAATCCAAGCTGTTGTTGATCTGGGAATCCTGAGCGATGCTAGTCGGTATCGACATTGGCACCCAAAGCCTGAAAGCTGTCGTCACCAGCCCCAATCTGGATGCTCTGGGGATTGCCAGCCGCAACTATAGCCCGTCCTTTCCCGCCGCAGACAGAGCCGAGCAGGACCCTCGCATGTGGGAAAATGCACTTGGTCCGGCCATTGCGGAGGCAATTACAGCAGCAGGCGCACGTCCCGGTCAGGTAACGGCGCTGGCTGTGTGCGGTCAGCTTGATGGATGCATTCCAGTTGCTGACGACGGTGAAGCGCTGGGCAATTGCCTGATCTGGATGGATCGCCGCGCCCAGGATGAATTCGATGGTGTTTCGATTTCCGAGCTTCATGCCAGAACGGGCATCGTTGCCGACGCGAGCCACCTGGCCGCAAAGATACGCTGGCTCAAGCGCCATGACCCGCAATCCCATGCGACACAGAAATATCACCAGCCCGTTTCATACATGGTCGAGCGCCTGACCGGCGAAACGATTATCGATCACGCGCTTGCCTCGACGAGCATGGTCTACAATCTTGTCGGTCGAAAATATGATGCGGAGCTTCTCTCGCAATTCGAGATTAGTGAGGATGAGCTTCCCCCAATAACTGAAGCAAGCGATCGCGCCGGAAGGCTGAATGCCCATGGCGCTGCTCTCACTGGACTGCCATCGGGAATTCCCGTCGCGGTGGGGACTGGCGATGATTTTTCAACGCCATTGGGCGCAGGCATCCATGGCACTGAGACGATATCGGTCGCCGTCGGTACCGGCGAGGTCGTGGGCTGCCTGTTTCCAGATCCGGTCATCGATCTGGGCCTGCTGGTCGAAACCCATGCCTATCCCGGTGGCGGTTTCTTCATCGAAAATCCGGGCTGGCTCTCCGGCGGCGCCGTCAAATGGATGATGGATGTGCTGCAGGTATCCGACTGGCAAGGTTTCGATACTTTGGCCACTGCAGCACCATCCGGTTCCGATGGATTGATCTTCATTCCTGCTCTCACCGGCGCCATGTCACCCGAATGGATACCGGCTGCCAGGGGCTGTTTCTACGGCATGACTCCGGCCCATGGCCGCGCCCATCTTGCGCGTGCCGTGCTCGAAGGTTGCAGCTTTGCAATGCGCGATGTCATTGACCGTCTCCGCCAGCTTGGTGCCAAAACAAGCTCGCTTGCGCTACTTGCAGGCGGCTCGCGCAGCCAGCTCTGGGGACAAATCCGTTGCGATCTGATGGGCTTTCCCGTCACACTCCCGCACTATACTCACACCTCGGCATTGGGTGCCGCCATGCTGGCAGGCGTTGCAGGAGGCACGTTTCCGAACCTTTCAGCCGCGGCGGCTTGCCTCCGCCCTCCCGCCCAGACGCTGATGCCAGATGAAGGCGCCTCTGCCGGCCTTGAGAGTTCCTACCAGAAATACCGGCACCTCTTCGCCAGCCTGAAGCCACTCTTTCAAAGTAATTCCTGAACCAGCAGGACGGAAAGCATGATCCACAAAATGGACAAGATATCAGAGCTTCTTGCCGGCACTTACGACGATCCCGACGGGCTGGGCCCGCAGTCCGTAACCACCCGGCGATTGGTCATGGAGAAAAGCCTCGCCGGCATGACGCTTGATCTGGTGAAATCGCTGGGCTTCGAACATCGGATCGCCGTCGTGAGTGACGAAACGACTTATAAGGTTCTGGGAAAGCGCATTGTCGATGAACTGAAAGGGGCATTTGCGGTCGACATCATTGTCTTGCCAGCGGCCCCGCACCCCGACGATGTGACCGTCACCGCGGTTCAAGGCGCGACATCAGGTGCAGACGCCTTGATCGCAGTCGGGTCCGGTACGATCAACGACCTGTGCAAGTTTGCCAGCGCCAATGACGGCAAGCCCTACGCCGTCTTCGCTACTGCGCCCTCGATGAACGGCTACACATCGGTGAATGCCGCCATCACGGTGCACAATCACAAGAAGTCGCTTGCAGCCCAGGCCCCGGCAGGAGCGTTTTTCGACCTGACGATCCTCGCCGCTGCACCTGCCCGGCTGATCCGCTCCGGACTGGGCGACAGCCTTTGCCGATCAACGTCGCAGGCTGATTGGCTTCTCGCCCACAGGCTTCTCGATCAGCCCTATCGTCAGTTGCCCTATGCGCTTCTTGAAGATGACGAGAAACAGCTCTTTGACAACGCTTCGGAGTTGATGGCGGGCGACCTGCAGGTGATGGAGAAACTGGTGCGCACCCTCGTTTTGTCCGGATTTGGAACGGCAATTGTCGGCAACAGCCAGCCTGCCAGCCAGGGCGAACACTTGATCAGTCACTTCATCGATATGCTCGCCGATCACAACCGCCCGCTGATCTACCACGGCGAACAGATCGGCGTCACCACATTGTCCATGGCAAGGCTCCAGCGCCACATGCTCGACGGCACACCACGGCTCGCGGCCGATACCGTGTCGCTTGATGATTTCATCAGCCGGTACGGCGAGGAACTCGGCAAGTCATGCTGGTCTGACTTCAGCGAAAAGCTGCTCGATTCCGCAGCGGTTGACCAATTGAACCACAAGCTGGAACAAAATTGGGACGGAATGAGAGAGGATATCTCCGCCATTTCCCACACCGTAGAATACCTTGAGCAAGTCTTGCTGGCCGCCGGTGCCCCAACCAAGCCCGGGGAGATCGGACTACAGAGGCCGTTCTATAATCTGGCACTCCAGCACTGCCGCGAAATTCGCAACCGCTACACTTTCCTCGATTTTGCCGCCAACGTTCATCGGCTCGAAGCACTTGTTCCGGCAATCTAGGTGCCACAGAATCTGAGGCTTAACAATCTGGGCGCTTGTTCCTAGATATAGATCATGCCCCAAGCCTTTAGCCGGATCATAGGATAACGAATGCCGCGAAAACAAAGCGGCGGCAGTCCGTCCCACCCAGCGTCTCCCGGATCCGGTGCACCCAATGTAAAATCGCTGAGGGACCGCGTCGGCGCGCTGCGCAACTTGCGCCCCTTCATCGCCATGGTCTGGCGCACCAGCCCGCTACTCACTTCGTCATCGCTTCTGCTTCGGCTGGTGCGGGCTTTGCTGCCGATCGCCACGCTCTATGTCGGAAAGCTGATCATTGACGATGTGGTCCTGCTCGTGCAGTTGCCAAATCGCCCGCAAACCTTCGATGCCTGGTGGCAGAGCGGCCAGCTCAATACCCTGGGCTTCCTGTTGGTGCTAGAATTTGTCCTTGCCATCCTGGCCGACTTTCTCGGCCGCATTGTCTCCCTCGTGGATAGCCTGCTCTCGGAACGCGTGAGCAATGCGTCAAGCGTCCGGTTGATGGAACATGCCGCAACGCTCGATCTTGAGGATTTTGAAGATGCCGAGTTTCAGGACAAGCTTGAGCGCGCCCGCCGCCAGACGAGCGGACGCATGACGCTGATGAGCCAATTGCTCAACCAGGCGCAGGACATCATAACGGTTGCAAGTTTTGCCGCCGGCCTGATTTTCTATGCCCCCTGGCTGATTGTCCTGCTGGCGGTGGCGCTTGTGCCGGCATTCCTGGGCGAAGCGCATTTCAATGCGCAAAGCTATTCTCTGGATTTTGCCCGCACTCCGGAACGCCGCGAACTTGACTACGTGAGGCAGACCGCTGCAAGCGTGGAAACCGCCAAGGAGGTGAAGATCTTTGGCCTGAACGGCTTCCTGATCGAGCGTTACCGCAGTCTTGCTGCAAGTTTTTACGCTGCTCATCGTAAACTCGCATTGCGGCGCGCCAGTTGGGGCGGCCTGTTCACCGCTCTGGGCACCATCGGATACTATCTCGCCTATGCCTATATCGCCTGGCGCACCCTCACCGGTGCATTCACGATTGGCGACCTGACTTTCCTCGCCGGTTCATTCAGACGTTTGCGCGGTTTGTTTGAGGGCCTTTTGTCCGGTTTTTCAACCACTGCCAGCCAGGCGCTCTACCTCGACGATCTGTTCTCCTTCTTCGAGGTCAAGCCTGAAATCCTTTCGCCGGAAAATCCGCGGCCTTTCCCTTCTCCAATCGGCCAAGGATTTGTGTTCGAAAATGTCGGCTTCAGGTATCCGGGTGCGGACCGCTGGGCCGTGCGCAATCTCAACTTCACACTGCAGGCCGGCGAGGTCCTGGCATTGGTCGGCGAGAACGGGGCGGGCAAGACCACCTTGGTCAAGCTGCTTGCGCGGCTCTATGATCCCGATGAAGGCCGCATCCTCCTCGACGGTTACGACCTCAAGGAATACGACCTCGCCGCCCTTCGCGGAAACATGGGGGTCATCTTTCAGGATTTCGTCAGGTACAATCTGAGCGCCGCCGACAATATCGCCGTCGGCAACATCGATTTTCGCCAGGATCGCACTCGCATAGAGCGCGCCGCAAGGCAGAGTCAGGCCGACGAATTCATCGCCAGACTTTCGGACGGTTACGACCAGATGATCGGCAAGCGCTTCAGGAAAGGGGTCGAACTCTCGGGCGGCGAATGGCAGAAGCTTGCCATCGCGCGCGCCTACATGCGTGAAGCCGATGTCCTGATCCTCGATGAGCCAACCGCGGCACTGGATGCCCGTGCCGAGTATGAGGTGTTTCGCCGCTTCAAGGAGTTGAGCGAGGGAAAGACTGCCGTTCTCATCTCGCACCGCTTTTCCAGTGTTCGCATGGCGGATCGCATTCTGGTTCTTGCCGACGGAAAGGTCGAGGCATCCGGCACCCATGAAGAACTCATGGCGCAGCCCGGGCGCTACGCCGAACTGTTTGAGCTTCAGGCAGCGGGTTATCGCTGAACCCATATCCTCGGCAAATGAGGATGTGGCTTGCAGTGGCCGCAGGTCGACAACGTAATGCCTGCCGGATACAAGATGTGATGAACACCACCTCGGCAACAGCTTCAGGCACACTGCGCGGCATAATCCTGCTGGTGGCTTCGGTATCCCTCTTCGGCGCCGTCGATGGGCTGAGCAAGATGCTGGTGGATACCCAGTCATTCGGGCAGATCGTTCTTGCGCGCTACGCATTGGCCCTGCCGCTCCTGCTGCTGGTCACGGGTTGGGGCAATTGGTCAAAACTGTTCCGGACGGAACGCCCAGGCCTACAGATCGCTCGCGCCTTTGCGCCGCTTGCGGTGGGTGGATCGATGGTCATAGCCGTTCGCTATTTGCCTCTCGCCGAGGCGACCGTAATCCTGTTTGCCGGTCCCTTTATTGTTGTTGCCTTGTCCGGGCGGCTCTTAGGGGAACGTGTGAAAGCGGCAAGCTGGATTGGCGTCGCGATAGGCTTCCTGGCCGTTCTGGTCGTGGCGCGTCCGGGTTTCACTGAACTATCAAAGTTCGCCGTTTTTCCCCTTATCGCAGCAGTTTTCTACGCCATTTTTCAGTTGCTCACGCGCCGCCTTGCGGCCGCCGGCGAGGATGCCAACACAACACTGGCCTGGACTTTGGCCGTGGGCATTGTGGCGGCCATCCCCATGGCACTCGTTGCATGGGAGCCCTTGACGATGTGGGGCTGGGTCTTGTTCCTTTCGCTTGGCGCCACATTTGGTCTTGCCCAGTTGCTGATGGTGCGCGCCTTCGCCTATGCGCCTGCCAACGTCTTGACGCCATTCAGTTATGTCCAGATCGTCGCTGCGGCCCTCTTCGGCCTGATCGCGTTCAACGATGTTCCCGACTTTTGGACAATAGTCGGGATCGTCATGATCATTGCATCCGGCGTCTATGTCATGCGCAGCAACAGTTAGCGGCACTTGTCAGTAGAGATGGCAGGCGACCTCGCGCCGCTCTCTTGACTCGAGAATGGGCCGGTTGATCCGGCATTGCGGCATCGCGTGCTGGCAGCGCGGATGAAAGGCGCAGCCCGGCGGCATGTCCTCCGGATTGGGCGGATCGCCTTGCAAGACGATACGCTGCACTCTGTTCTTTTCCGAAATCGCCGGAACCGCCGAGAGAAGCGCTTGTGTATAGGGATGAAGCGGCGAATCCAGTACCTGTTCCGGCGCGCCATACTCCACGATTCGTCCGAGATACATGACGGCCACTTCATCGCTCATATGCCGCACCACTGAAAGATCGTGCGAGATGAACACATAGGTCAGCTTGAGCCGGTCCTTGAGGTCGGCAAGAAGGTTGAGGATTTGCGATTGGATGGACAGATCGAGCGCTGATACCGGCTCGTCCAGCACCACCAGCTTGGGTTCAAGAGCGATGGCCCGCGCAATGCCGATCCGTTGGCGCTGGCCGCCGGAAAATTCATGCGGATATTTTCCACCTGCCTGCTGGTCAAGGCCTACCAGTTCGAGCAGGTTCCGCACCTTGGCGGCACGCTCGGCCCGATTGCCAATTCGGTGGATTTCCAGCGGCTCGGCAATGATCTTTGCGATGCTCATGCGTGGATCGAGCGACGCATAGGGATCCTGAAACACGATCTGGATATCGCGGCGGCGGCGGCGGAGGGCTGCATTGTTCATGCCCAGCAAATCTTCGCCTTCGAACAGCACCTGTCCACCGGTGGGCTCGATGAGGCGGAGAATGAGTCTCGCTAGGGTAGATTTGCCGCAACCTGATTCCCCCACAATGCCAAGCGTATGACCGGAACCGACCGAGAGGCTGACGTCATTGACAGCCCGCACCAATCCCTTGCCATCACGCGACTCGTAGTGTTTCGAAAGCCCTCGCACCTCGATCAGGGACGTCATGGCACCGGATTCCAGCAGGCCGTGGCGCGATCATGATTGAAAACGAGCGCGGGAATTTCACTTCGGCATCTGTCCTGCGCCCGGGAGCATCGCGCTGTGAAACTGCAGCCGGTTCCCCTTTGTCCAGGTGGCGGAACCATGCCGGGAATGCTGGGCAAATGAGCGCCCTTGCGGGCGTTGCGCGGAGACGACGCAATCAGGCCTGCCGTGTAGGGATGGCGGGGATGCTGGAAGACTTGCGCTGCAGGCCCTGTTTCCACAATGCGCCCCGCATACATCACGGCAACATCGCGGCACATCTCGGCCACGATGCCGAGGTCATGTGTGATCAGCAGGATCGAAAGACCGCTGTCGCGCTGAAGCGTTTTCAATAGTTCCATGATCTGCGCCTGGATTGTCACGTCCAGCGCCGTAGTCGGTTCATCGGCAATGAGCATTTTTGGCTTGCAGATGATTGCCATGGCGATCATCACGCGCTGCCGCAGGCCACCCGAGAGCTCGTGTGGATATTGTTCCAGCCGCCTTTCGGCATTGCCGATGCCCACTTTCCCGAGCACATCGATCACCGCAGGCACCGCTTCGCCATAGGCAACGCTGCGATGCAGCGCGAGAACCTCGGCGATCTGCCGTCCGACGCGTTGGGTCGGATTGAGGCTGGTCATCGGTTCCTGAAAAATCATGCCGATACGGTCACCACGGATTTTTTGCATCCGCGCTTCCGGCAGCTTCGCCAGGTTCTCGCCATCCAGCAATACTTGTCCGGTGTCGATACGCGCCGGAGGCATGGGGAGTAGCCGCATGATCGTTTGGGCGGTGACACTCTTGCCGCAACCCGACTCACCAACCAATCCCAGCGTTTCACCCTCTGCGAGTTGAAAACTCACGTCATCGACAACACGGACAAACCCCTGATCAGTGGAAAAGCTGACGCTTAACCCCTCGACACTGAGCAACGGCCCTGCCGTCATTCGAAAACAATGCGCGGGAAGTAGAACGACACGACCCAGTTCGGCATGTCGACAATTTCACTGATCCGCAGGTCGCCGCACACGCTGCACAGCATGTAGGCGTCGACGGCATTCATGTTGTAGCGCCTGGAAAGAAGATCGATCATACCCGACACGGCCGCCTTGGCACCTTCCATCAGGTCCGGCCCGATGCCGGTCGTGACTTCATACCCTTTGGCATCGAGATGCCGCGCCACCGGTCCAGGTGTTGTAAAGCGCGGAAACGCAAGATTGGCCTTCTTGACGAGATCGAACCGGGCAGCGAGGGAACATGGGCTTTCGATGGCAGTTCCGCAAACTTCGCCATCGCCTTGCGAAGCATGTGTATCGCCAACACTGAAGAGTCCGCCCGCCACTTCCACGGGAAGGTAAAGCTCGGTCCCCGCCGACATGTCGCGGATATCCATGTTACCGCCCATGCGGCGCGGCGGCACAATCGAATGAAGGCCAGCCTCGGCTGGCGCAAGTCCGATCGTGCCGCAAAATGGCTTCAACGGAACCCGCCCGCCAGGGCCATACATGGCAGGCGCCAGTGTCGCCGCGTCATATTTCCAAATGTGGAGTGCCGGCTCCTTGAATTGGTCGGCAAGCAGCCCAAACCCCGGAATATTGGCAGTCCAGCCCCATCCCGATGGTGCAAAATGGAGGAGCGTAACCTTGATCGCGTCACCAGGCTCGGCCCCTTCAACGTAAACCGGCCCGGCGACCGGATTGACCTTGCCGAAATCGAGGGATGGGATATCGGCAACAGTCGATTTGGCTGTGAGTTGTCCACCCGATGAATCGACCGGATTGAATTCGACAGTTTCGCCGGGTGGTATGCGCGCAACAGGCGGATTGTCCTTGTTCCATCCAAAATGGCACTGGTGCTGATGAATGGTATGATTGTGCTTTTGCATGCAAAACCTCAAATGCGCTCCCCCCATCAGGAGAGAGCGCATAGCGGTGAGAGTTGTTACTGCGAGTCTTTGGCGTAGATGTAGTCGTAGTTCACCGGGATGTGGATCGGATCGGTAAACAAAGAGGCTTCGCCGCCAAGCCGTGCCGAATGATAGGTGAAGCGCTTCTCATTGAAGATCGGCGCCCATGGTGCATCCTTGAGCACATCGTCAAACACACCCTTCCACTCGCCGATTCTGGCGCTGGCCTGATCGTCCTTTACCATCGCGTCGGCCTTCTCGGCCCGTGCATCGAGATCTTTGTTGCAGTATTTCGACCAGTTCCATCCGCCTTCAACGGCACCGGCACAGCCGAGAATGCCATAATAGAAATTCGCCGGATCCGGAAAGTCGGCAATCCATGCCATGCCGCCCGACCAGATCATCGGCGCCTTGCCCGATCCCCCGGCGGCAATAACTTCTGCCTGGGCAAGCGAGCGGATTTCAGCCTTGATGCCGACCGCCGCCAGATCCTGCTGGATCGCCTGGGCGATGCGCGGATTGGGATCGACGTTCATTGCATACAGTTCAGTGGTGATTTCGCCGACACCAGCTTCCGCAAGCAGCTTTTTGGCGCCTTCCGGGTCATAAGCATAGCCCTTGTTGTCAGCATTGAAGCCCGGCATGGCCGGCGGCAAGGCCTGGCTGGCGGGTACGCCACGATTGTTGATCAGCCGCACCACCCGATCCTTGTTGATCGCCATGTTGACGGCCTGCCGCACCTTTACATTGTCGAATGGCGCCTGCGTCACGTTCATGGTGACATATCCGGTGTGAAGCTGGTTGCCTTCGGCAATGAGATCCTTGTTTTCCGGATCGGCGGTGATCTCGGCGAATTGCGCTGGTGGAATGCCATCGCCGACGATGTCGATCTCGCCCTTCTTCAGCCGCAACACGGCGACTGTCGGGTCCTGCCCAAACTCGAAGGTGATGTTGTCGAGATAGGGCACGCCTGCACGGAAGTAATCCTTGTTGCGTTCAAGCTTGATGTTTTGGCCCGGCACCCACTCGACGAATTTGAAGGCGCCCGTGCCGACCGGCTTCTTGCCCCAGTCAGCGCCAGCCTTCTCGATTTCTTCCTTGGGAACAATGAATCCGAAATTGATCGCCATAAGATGAAGGAAGGTGGCGTCGGGCCGGGTCAGCTTGAAAACGACGGTCTTGTCGTCCGGTGTCTCGATGCCGGAAAGCGATTGCGCTTTGCCGCCCACCACATCGTCATAGCCCGCGATCATGCCGAAATAACCGCCGCCGGGGCTCTGCGTCGCCGGGCTCACCGCACGGTCAAAGGAATACTTGACGTCAGCCGAAGTCATTGCCCGGCCATTGTGGAACTTAACGCCATCGCGAAGCTTGAACGTATAGCTGAGGCCGTCGTCGCTCACCGTGTAGCTCTCGGCCAAGTCAGGCTCGAGTTCGGTCGTGCCGGGCTTGTAATCCATCAGCCCGTCGAAGATCGACTTGATCACCGACCAGTTCTGCCAGTCATAGCCAACCTGAGGATCGAGCGTTGTGAGATCGTTGTTGAATGTGATCGTCGCAGCGCCGCCCTGCTTGGGAGCATCTGCGAAGGCAGTTGGCGCCGCCAGCAGCAAGGCCATGGCAGCCGCGGCAAGGGTGAGTGAATGTTTCAAGTCCTGTCTCCCTGGTGTTTGTTGATTGTCAAAGAAAGGAATGCGTCAGTATCAGCGCAATCGTATGCGCGGGTCAATGAGGGGCGAGACCATGTCGGCGATCAAATTCCCGAGCACGATGAAGCAGGCCGCGATCGTAGTTACCCCCATGATGATCGGAATATCAAGCGACTGGATTGCCTGCCACATCAGCTGGCCGATGCCCGGCCATCCAAAGACATTTTCCACCACCACAACGCCCGACATGAAAATCCCGACGTCCAGCCCGATCATGGTGATGACCGGCAGGATCGCATTGCGGAAGCCGTGTTTCAGGATCACCCGCCATTCCGGCATGCCCTTGGCGCGCGCCGTGCGGATATAGTCATTGCGCAGGACCTCGATCATCGACGACCGCATCATTCGCGAATACCACCCGCCGCCGGCCAGGCCGAGTGTAAGGGCAGGGAGAATGAGGTGCGAAAGGCTGCCATAGCCCCCGAGCGGAAACCAGCCCAGCAGATATGCGAAAACATAGAGCATGCTCAGACCAAGTACGAATTGCGGCGTGGAAACGCTGAGGAATGACAGCGTCATCGCAACCTTGTCTCCGGTCTTGCCGCGGCGGCTTGCAGCGTAAATTCCAGCTGGAATACCGACCAGCAGTTCCGCCACGATTGCCGCAAGCATCAGCAGGAGCGTGGGCGGCAGACGCGATGCAATCAACTCTCCGACGTCGGATTTCCGGGCGTAGGATTTGCCAAGATCGCCTTGGACCAGGCGGCAAAGGTAACGGACATATTGTTCTGCAAGGGGCCGGTTGAGACCCAACTGCTCGCGAATCTGTTCGCGCACCTCCGGCGTGGACTTGCTCCCGGCAATCATGGCCACCGGATCAGCCGGAATCATGAAAGTGAGCCCGAATGTGACGACGCTGACGCCGAGCAGGATGAACAGCGAGGCAACCAGACGCCGCGCGAGGTAGGCGAACATTAGCTGCGGCCCCTCTGCGTCGGATCGAGCGCATCGCGAAGCCCATCACCGACCAGGTTGAAGGCCAGCGCCAGGACCAGGATTGCACCACCCGGAATGAACACGAGCCAGGGTGCTGAAAGAAAATAGGATTGGCTCTCGAAGATCATCATGCCCCAGGCCGGCGTCGGCGGCTGCACCCCGCGGCCAAGAAACGACAGCATCGATTCGAGCAATACAGTCGTTGCAATGCCAAGCGTGGCGTAGACGATGACGGTTGGCACGAGGTGCGGCAGCAAGTGCCGGACCAGTATGCGGACATTGCTGGCGCCCATCGACCGGGCCGCTTCAATGTACTCGCGTTCTGAAAGTGCTACGGTTTCGCTGTAGATGACCCGGGCAATCTGGACCCAGTTCACCAGTGCAATCACCAGAATGACGATATTGAGCCCCGGTTTCAGGATCGCTGCCAGCGCAATCGCCAGCAGCAATGGCGGAAACGCCATCATCAGGTCGGTCATCCGCATGATCGCAGCGCCGGCAAAGCCGCGGATAAATCCTGCGATCAGGCCCAGCGCCGTACCGATCACCACCGATATGCCGTTGGCGACGATCCCGATCAGCAGGGAAGTTTGGGCACCATACAGCAGGCGCGAAAACTGGTCCCTCCCGTTCGTATCGCTGCCGAACCAGAAGCGTGAACTGGGCGGCAGGGGCGAGCCCTCGGGCGTCAACCCGTCGAAAAACTGCTCCGAAGGATTATAAGGTGCGATGACAGGGGCAAACACGGCAAGTGAGATGAACGTAACGATAACCAGCAAACCAAAACACGCCAGCCGGTCGCGCCACATCCGCTTCAGAAAGTCATTCATGGCGCAGCTTCAAACGCCACGATGGGGCACGATTTGCGCTCTTCCCCTAAGGCAAGCCTCAAAAATCACTGGCGATGCCCTTGCTTTCCCAATCGCCAAACCGGGTCGGCTCAGGCCCGGCAACACGCCCAATTTCCTTTGGTCTTTCAACGAGTTGGGAGACTATGCGGCGCGCTTCCGCCTCGGCAAGTGCCCGTTGAGCCTCAGGGGGTATTTTCCTCATGTCCTTGATATGTTCCTCTACACTTCCCATATTGCACCGGTTACGGGCGTGCAAGGAGGCGCCCCGCCAATGAATTTTATGCGAACCGGACTGTTGCTTGCAGCCCTAACCGGCCTTTTTCTCGCTGTTGGCTATGTCATCGGCGGCCAAGCCGGAATGTTGATGGCCTTCTTCTTCTCGGTTGCCACCAACCTATTCGCTTACTGGAACGCCGACAAGATGGTGTTGCGCATGTATGGCGCAAGGCAGGTCGATCGCGCTACCGCACCGGAATTTCACGACATGATTGCAGGGCTCTCGCAGCGGGCCGGGCTTCCCATGCCCAAGCTCTATATCATCGATAATCCCCAGCCCAACGCCTTTGCCACGGGCCGCAATCCTGAAAACGCCGCCGTTGCCGCGACGACGGGTCTCTTGAATGTGCTGTCCCACGACGAGATTGCAGGTGTGATGGCGCATGAACTCGCCCATGTGCGCAATCGCGATACGCTGATAATGACCATGACCGCCACCATTGCCGGCGCCATTTCCATGCTCGCCAATTTCGGTTTCTTCTTTGGCGGCAGGAACCGCGACAATCCGCTGGGCCCATTCGGCGCAATCCTGATGATGATCCTGGCCCCGCTCGGCGCCATGCTGGTTCAGATGGCGATCAGCCGTACCCGCGAATATGCAGCGGACAGGGCCGGAGCGGAAATCAGCGGCCAGCCAATGTCGCTGGCCTCGGCCCTGAACAAGATTGCCGGTGCCGCCCGCCGGATCGAAAATCCCGAAGCGGAAGCCAACCCTGCGACGGCGCATCTCTTCATCATCGATCCCCTGGGAGGAGCGCGCATGGACAACCTGTTCTCGACCCATCCCGCAACCGAGAACCGCATTGCCGCCCTCACTGCAATCGCCCGCGACATGGGCTCGGCCCAGCCTGCTGCGGAGAAAGCATCGGGACCCTGGAGCGGCCAGCAGCAGACAAACCGCGGCCCCTGGGGCTGACGGCTTCGTGTCTCAGGAAAAATCCGGTATCGCCTCTCGCCGCCTCGCGCTCTCGCTGCTCGAGGCGGTTCTTGTTGAGGGTCAGGCGATCGATGAAGCCCTGGACGCCGCAGAGGCGCCGGGGATGGATGGGCGCGACAGGGCCTTTGCGCATGCCATAGCCGCATCCGTTTTGCGCCGGAAAGGTGAAGCTGAAGCAATTCTCCGCCAACTTGTCCCGAAGCCACTGCCGAAATCATCCGGAACCGCCCATTTCATTCTGCTCTCCGCGATTGCCCAGCTGCAATTTCTCAAAGCGCCGGCCCATGCCGTCATCGATGTCTCGGTTGCCCTTGCACAGGAAGACTTCCGGGCCCGTCACTTTGCCAAATTGATCAATGCCGTCCTCCGCAAAGTCGCAGATACTGGCGACGCGATACTTGCGGGAGAAAGCATAGCCCGGCTCAACACACCATCCTGGCTGATGAAAAGCTGGGTACGTTCCTATGGCGACGAGACCGCCAATCGCATCGCGGCAAGTCATCTCGCCGAGGCTGATGTCGATCTGTCGGTCAAGGCCGATGCGGGCTTATGGGCCGCGAATCTGGGCGGCGCCGAACTACCAACCGGGAGTATCAGATTGGCGGAGGCGGGCCCCATCGATCAGTTGCCCGGGTTCAACGAGGGCGCATGGTGGGTTCAGGACGCGGCCGCTGCTCTCCCCGTAATGCTGCTGGGGGACGTCCGGCATAAGAAAGTGCTGGACCTTTGCGCCGCACCGGGAGGAAAGACCGCACAGCTTGCCGCACGGGGTGCGCTCGTCACCGCTGTGGATAGTTCCGCTCCACGTCTCCGCAGGTTGAAGGAAAATCTGGACAGGCTCGGCCTGCAGGCTGAACTCCAGCAGTCCGATGTGTTCAATCTGCCACCCGAAAGCGGCTTCGATATCGTGCTGCTCGATGCGCCCTGCTCCGCGACCGGCACCATTCGTCGTCATCCCGACTTGCCCTACCGCAAATCAGCCAGACAGATTCAGGAACTGGCGGCCTTGCAAACCCGCATGCTCGATCACGTGGCATTCATGACGAAACCCGGAGGAACGCTGATTTTCTGTACCTGCTCACTTCAGCCGCGGGAGGGCGAAGACCAGGCCGCCAATTTTCTGGAACGCCAGCCCACCTTCTCCAGAGCGCCCGTTTCGCCGGAAGAAATCGGCAACCAGGCCCAGTTCATTGATGGCAAAGGCGATCTCCGCACACTCCCGTTCATGTCGATCGCCGGAATGCCAGGTGTCGATGGATTTTTCACAGCGCGATTTCGCCGCGGCGCGTAGGCGTTATCAATTCGTTAACCATGCCGGTCATTGAATACAATCGCAGCCACGCGAACATCACCGGTCAAGAAGCGCCCATATGACGAGTCCGTCACTCCTTCGTCTCGTGTGGCCCGTATGGGCAGCAGGCCTGCCGGGCGCTGCTATGGTGCTCCCGGATTTCCGCAATGCCGTTCCTGATCTTCATATGCCGCCGCTCGTTCCCGGTGATCGGGAGGCCGCACACGCACTTTATCGCGGCGAGTTCAATTTCTGCAGTTACCGGGTAAAGGCCGGTCCCGAGGGAGTCTTTGCGGCAGCTTCCCCTAGTCCAGCCTGGTCCAAGGCTCTGCACGGCTTCGGCTGGCTTGCCGATCTGCTTGGCAGCGGTACCGAAATGCATCGTGCCTATGCCCGTGCGCAACTCCAGGCATGGCATGCGGCCGTCGCACAATCCGAAGCCAGGCGGGATACCGCAGTCACGTCAAGGCGGCTGATCGCGATCTCCCAGTTCTGGCCGGAACTGCTGCGCGGTGCTTCGATGGCCTTCGCGCAGGATCTGGCCCGCATGGCGAGCCGCGATACGGCATCTCTCATGTCGGCGCTGCCAAGGCAGTCGGGAAGCAGGGAAGGACTTCTGGCCGCCCTGGGATTGGCGCGCGTGGCCCTGAGTTTCCGGGGATTCGACAGCCTGAAATCATTTGCCCTGTCGCGCCTGGCAAGTGAACTTGACCGCTTCATCCTGCCTGATGGCGGTCCGCAGACGCGCAATGCCGGCGATCTGGTTGACGTTTTGGTCGATCTGGTACCGCTGCGTGACGCAATGAGTCTCGCTCGCCGCGAGATCCCCCATCCGATCCATGCGGCAATTGAGCGGGCCATGCCAATGCTGCGATTCTTCAGTCATGGCGATGGCGGGCTGGCGCTCTTTCAGGGTGTCTCCAGACTGAGGACCGGTGCGCTGCGATTTCTTCTCGAACGCGATACCGTGCTGGGACGGACTCATGTCCATGCGATGCACTCCGGTTTCGTGCGGCTGGGTTCTGGACCGGCCTGCGCGATCATGGACGTGAACTCCGGTCCCCTGGCGGCGGCTCCGCTGGCATTTGAATTTTCCGATGGCGGCCAGCGGATCGTGGTCAATTGCGGCTTTCCCCAGGACCACAATCCGCAGTGGATGAAAGCCTGTTCGCAGGCCGCAGCCCACAGCACGGCGGAACTTGAACCCAAAGGTCCGGGGAATGGTCAATCCTTCAGGAAGCTGCTGGGTTGGGCAAGTGACAGGCAGGAGCCTGAAACAGAAGTACTGGCTGAAACGCTCGTCACCAGCGACGGCAGCGTGGTGCAATGCCAGCACGATGCCTATGCGGCCTCGCTCAACTTGCTGCACCGGCGCAGCCTTTATCTCGCATGCAGCGGTGGGGATTTGCGCGGTGAGGATACATTCGTTCCCGCAAAAAACCATGCACGTGACTCCGAAGATTCAAGCTTTGTCATTCGGTTTCATTTGCACCCTGGCGTGCGGCCGGAACTCCTGCACGGCCGATCCGCCGTAAATCTGCTACTGGCCAACAAGTTGGAGTGGCACTTTGTTGCGCGTGGCGGCGCGGTGAGTTTGGAGGACAGTATCTATCTTGCCGCGGATGGGCCGCCCCGCAACAGCCAGCAGATCGTCATCCGGGGCATGGCAACGCCTGGTTCCCGCGTGAATTGGGCACTTCGAACGCCGGGACGCACCGAATAACCACCGCTTTCTGCTGGACCGCCGCGCGATCTATGCTATCGCCTGCGAGAAATCGCTCCCGGGAGGCAGCATTGCCCGACAAGATCCGCCGCGCCCTACTTTCTGTATCGGACAAGACCGGGCTCGAATCATTTGCCCGCGCCATGGCGGACCGCGGCATAGAGCTTGTTTCGACGGGCGGAACTGCCAAGGCCTTGCGTGATTGGGGTCTCGAAGTCCGCGATGTATCCGAGGTGACCGGCTTTCCCGAGATCATGGATGGGCGCGTAAAAACACTGCACCCCAAAATTCATGGCGGCCTGCTGGCAGTACGCGGCCTGGCGCATCATGACCAGGCAGCCCAAGAACATGCGATCGGCATGATCGACCTGCTTGTGGTCAATCTTTATCCCTTCGAGCAGACGGTTGCGAGGGGCGCCGGGTTTGACGAAACCATCGAGAACATCGATGTCGGCGGGCCTGCCATGATCCGTGCGGCAGCAAAGAACCATGCCCATGTCACAGTCGTCGTCGACCCGGCTGACTATGACGCAGTTCTTTCGGAAATAGAGGAGTCAGGGATATCATCAAATACCACGCGCACGCGTCTGGCGGCGAAGGCTTTTGCCCGAACAGCAAGCTATGATGCCGCGATCAGCCAATGGTTCGCGCGGAACACCGAGGAACAGTGCCCGGACTTCGTCGCCGTCGGCGGTTCACTCATCCAGAGGCTGCGATATGGCGAGAACCCGCATCAATGGGCGGGGTTTTACAGGACGCTTGAAAAGCGGCCAGGCGTTGCATCGGCGCGTCAGGTCCAGGGCAAGGAACTTTCCTATAACAACATCAACGACACCGATGCCGCCTATGAGTGCGTTGCCGAATTTGCGGAGCCCGCCTGTGTGATCGTGAAACACGCCAATCCGTGCGGCGTTGGACTGGGAAGCACGCCGTCACAGGCTTACGAGAAGGCGCTCCGCTGTGATCCGGTCAGCGCTTTCGGCGGGATCATTGCATTCAACCGTGCGCTCGATGCCGAATCGGCCAGCGCCATCGTTTCGCTGTTCACCGAAGTCATCATCGCACCCGGGGCGAGCGGCGAGGCCATGGCGATCATCGCCGGAAAAAAGAACCTGCGGCTTCTTCTGACCGATGGGTTGCCTGATCCCCGCGCCGATGGTCTTGCCGTAAAGACCGTTGCGGGTGGCCTTCTCGTGCAGTCGCGCGACAATGGCGAAATACAGCGCGGGGAGCTCCGGGTGGTCACCTCACGCGCACCCACGGCACTTGAAACGGAAGATCTCCTTTTTGCATTCAAGGTCGCCAAGCATGTGAAGTCGAACGCCATTGTCTACGCCAGGAATGGCGCAACAGTTGGCATTGGTGCTGGGCAGATGTCGCGCATCGACTCTGCCCGCATTGCTGCTGCAAAGAGTATCGATGCAGCCCATGCTGCCGGACTGGATGAACCGCTGGTCAAGGGTTCAGTCGTGGCATCCGACGCCTTCTTCCCATTCGCCGACGGCCTGTTGCAGGCGGCGGAAGCGGGCGCCACCGCCGTCATCCAGCCCGGAGGATCGATGCGCGACGACGAGATTATCGCCGCCGCCAATAACATCGGTCTTGCCATGGTCTTCACTGGAATTCGCCATTTTCGGCATTAAATATGACTCGCACCCACAGAGGAGGAACCGCGTATGCTCGTCACCACAACCCATAGCATCGAAGGCCGGAAGATTGCCGAATACAAGGGGCTGGTCGCCGGTGAGGCGATTCTTGGCGCCAATCTGTTTCGTGACCTGTTTGCCTCCATCCGCGACATCGTCGGCGGACGTTCCGGCGCCTACGAGAAGGTCTTGAATGACGCGCGCATGACAGCCGTTGCCGACATGACCGATCAGGCCCAGCGTCTCGGGGCCAATGCCGTTATTGGCGTCGATATCGACTATGAAACGGTCGGGAGCAACGGCAGCATGTTGATGGTGACGGCAGCCGGAACCGCCGTCCTCCTCGAATAGGCCTCAGCGCAAGGCCAGATCTGCCAGCGTTCCCTGCGCCACCGCAAGCCGCGCCAGATCGAACTTGCGGTCTGACAGGAGCTGGTCGATGACGGCAATGGCCTTGTCGGCAGCGGCTCCGTTTCCTACCAGCCAGTTGCCCCATCTGTCATTGCCCTGGCCGGGCGATTCGACCACTCGTGCCACAATGGCGCGATGCGAATGAAATAGCTGGCCGACCAGACGGTTGATCGCCCGGCGTTCGACGAAATCATGCGCAACGATCTTTGATGCTTCCTCGGCAATGCGATAAATCCGGAGCGCGCCGGCGGAGGCATAGAGGGCGCGGGCAATAGGCGCGATTTCGGTTCCCGTCTGCGCGGCGATGCGAACGATATCGGGTGCACGTTGGAGATAGGTGCCTGCTGCGAGACGCCGGGATGTATCCTTTGGAATTCCGGTCGCCTCAAGCGATGTGCGTTCGGCCGCGTAAGCCTGCGCCGACGGCTCATCCAGAAGACCGGACAGGACGTTCTCAACGTCACGAATGCCGGTGCGATACCTGACGACAAGCTCGTCCAGTCCCTTCTCGAGCGATTCGTGACGCACAAACCAGAGTGTTGCCCAAGTCAGGCGCTTCTGCAGGCCATGATGCAGCATGAGTTGCGCACCGCCTGGTATTTGACCGTCGAGCTCGTCAACAAGCGTATTGAGCTCTGTGAACCCGAACGTATCGCGCGCCACCGCGAAGGCCGCAGCAATCGCGCCTGGACCGGCACCGGTTTCCTCCGATAGCCTGGAAACAAACCAGGGGCCCCCGCGATTGATCATGCTGTTGGACAGCAGCGTCGAAATGATCTCGCGGCGCAGCCGGTGCGTCTCGATTTCCTGCGGATACTGCTCACGCATCTGCGACGGGAAATACCGCATCAGCTCCCGCGACAGGTAAGGATCGTCCGGAACGTCACTTGCCAGCAGGTCGTTGTTCAATGAAAGCTTCGCATAGGCCATGAGAACGGCGTTTTCCGGCCGCGTCAGGGTCAGTCCCCTGGCATCGCGTTCGATGACTGCCGGATCGCCGGGAAGTGCTTCAAGCTTCCGGTCAAGCAATCCACGGGCCTCCAGCATATGCATTAGCTCCATGGCATAGCCATTGCCTTCCGTGCCCTGCATCTCCGCCAGTGAAAGGCACAGCGTCTGGAGATAGTTGTTGCGCAGCACAAGGGCGGCCACCTGGTCGGTCATCTCGACAAGAAGTTTGTTCCGTGCCGGACGATTGAGCTTGCCGGCGCGCTCGGCAGTGCCAAGGGCAATCTTGAGGTTGACTTCGACGTCCGACGAGTTGACGCCGGCTGAATTGTCCACGGCATCGGTGTTGATACGGCCACCCTTCAGGGCAAATTCGACTCGCGCCCGCTGCGTCAGCCCAAGATTGGCACCTTCGCCGATCACCGCCGCGCCAACATCGTCCGCATCGATCCTGAGCGCGTCGTTGGCGCGGTCTCCGGCATCGCTGTGTGCTTCGTTGCCAGCCTTGATGTAGGTTCCGATACCGCCAAACCACAGCAGATCGGTTTTCGCCTTGAGCAACGATTGCATCAATGCCCGGGGCGTGGTTGAGGAACCTGTAAGTCCAGTAAGTTGCTGCATCTCCGCGCTCAGCGGAATGGATTTCAGTTGCCGTGAAAATATCCCGCCACCCTTGCTGATGAGCGACGCATCGTAGTCCTGCCAGGAACTGCGCGGCAGATCGAACAGGCGCTTTCGTTCAGCAAGGCTGCGTGCCGGGTCAGGGTTGGGGTCGATGAACATATCGCGATGATCGAACGCCGCGACCAACCTGATGCAAGGCGAGAGCAGCATGCCATTGCCGAAGACGTCGCCGGACATGTCACCGACACCGATGACACTGAACGGCGTCGTCTGGATATTGACATTCATCTCGCGGAAGTGCCGCTTCACCGCTTCCCAGCCGCCCCGCGCCGTGATCGCCATTTTCTTGTGGTCGTAGCCCGCCGATCCGCCCGAGGCGAAAGCGTCGCCCAGCCAGAAATCGCGTCCCTCGGACAGGCCATTGGCAATATCGGAGAAGGATGCCGTGCCCTTGTCTGCGGCAACAACCAGATAGGGATCATCGCCATCACGCCGCACCGTGTCATCTGGCGGATCGATGCCGCCCGGCAGGATATTGTCGGTCAGGGCGAGAAGGCTCGAAACAAAAAGCTTGTAAGCCCGGATTCCCTCGGCCTGCACCTGCTCGCGGGTGCCGCCAGCCGGAAGTTTCTTTGGCACAAACCCGCCCTTGGCGCCCACCGGCACGATCACGGCATTTTTCACGCTCTGCGCCTTTGCAAGGCCCAGCACTTCGGTTCGAAAGTCCTCCGGCCGGTCGGACCAGCGCAGGCCGCCGCGCGCAATGGGGCCTCCCCGCAGGTGAATGCCCTCAACATCCGGCGAATAGACAAATATCTCCGCAAAAGGTTTGGGGCTTGGCAATCCATCGATCTGCTTGCTGGCAATTTTGAATGCGATTGTCGGCGCAGGCCCGGCATGAAAGAAATTTGTGCGCAGGATTGCATCGGCCAAATTGAGGTTTCGCCTGATGATCGTATCCTCGTCAAGGCTCGGAACCTTGGTCAGCGCGGCAACAATATCCGCCCGTGCGGCCTCTGCATCCTCGGAATTTGCCTTGATGGGATCAAGCAGCGACCTGAACAGCTTGATGAGGTTTCCAGATACACCGCCATGCTTGACCAGAGTTTGTGACATATAGTCGGGTGAGTAGGTTGCTGACGCCTGGCGCAGATAGCGCGTGAATGCGCGCAGAAGCGATACATCACGCCAAGGCAGCGATTGGACGAGCACCAGAGTGTTGAGAATGTCACTCTCGGCGCGTCCCATCCACACAGCCATGAATGTCTCTTCGAGAAGTTTGCGGCGCGCGTTGATCTCGGCCGGAAGGCCGCTTGCTGTTTCGAGAAGAACATCGTGAACGACAGCCGTTGAGCGGTCATCGCCCGCCGCCGGCCTGAGTTCATAGGTCGTCTCCGAAATCGACCGAAAGCCCATGTTTTCGAGTATAGGCAGGCGGGAACTCAGGGGAACGGCATCACCGTTTCGATACAGTTTAAGTCTGCACCTGTATGGCTCTCCCGCAGTCCCGGCAACGAACTCCACTGCAACGGCGTCGGAATCAGCGAGCCGGTCAATCTCCGCGATGTCGTTGATGGCCTCCTCAGGCGAGACCCGGCTGGTGTAACCGGGCGGGAAGGCCCCGGCCCATCTCAAAATGCGACCATGCATGTCTGGAGCTGACAAGGCATTGGCAAGCCTGTCGTCCCACGTCCGGACAGCCTCGGCGATTGCCCGCTCAATCTCGGCGAGGTCCGGCTTGAATCTGTTGCCAGGATCGCACGCAATGATGAAATGAACCCGCACCAGCGGCGCTTCACTGAAGGCCGGTGAGAAGCTTGCAACCCGCCCTCCATAGGCTTTCGCCAGCACGTCCCCGGCTTTCACGCGAACTTCGGTGTTGAAGCGGTCTCTTGGAATGAAGACCAGAGCAGAAACAAAACGGTCAAACCGGTCGACACGGACAAAAAGGCGGGTTCGCGGCCTCTCATCCAGCTGAAGAATGCCATTGGCAATTTCGCCCAGAGGTTCGGCATCGATCTGGAAAAGCTCATCGCGGGGAAAATTCTCAAGTACATTACTGAGCGCTTTGCCGGAATGGCTGTCCGGTGAAAATCCGCTTGCTGCAGAAACGCCCTCGAGTTTGCGTCTGACCAAAGGAATTTCACGCGGGTTTTGGGTGTAGGCCGACGATGTAAAGAGACCGACAATGCGCAACTCACCGGCAAGCTCGCCATCGGAATTGAAGAGTTTGAGGCCGACATAATCCATGGCCACCCGCCGGTGCACTCTGGCAAGGGCATCCGACTTGGTGATGATAAGAAGCGCCGGGAGCATCAGGAAATCTCTGATTTCCGGCGAGATCGAAGCCTTCGAACTGCCGCGGTTGAGGACTTCGATTTCGGGCTTCCGCAATGTTCCGAGCCCTGAGTCCGCGACTGGCTCGAAACTGCCCTGCTGCAAGTCTCCTGAGAATGCATACTCTCGC
>JANMMJ010000041.1:0-30322 GCA_031373255.1 Hyphomicrobiales bacterium | reverse complement strand
CCCGCCTGGTGAACCAGTCGATGACGGCGGCCAAATAGACGAAGCCCTTGGCCATCGGGATGTAGCTGATGTCGGTGGCCCAAACCTGATTGGGCTTGTCGATCTTCAGCCCTTTCAGCAGATACGGATAGACCTTGTGGCCGGGTCCGGGCTTGGACGTTCTGGGCCTGCGGTACAAGGCCTCAATGCCCATCTTCTTCATCAGCGTGGCCGTGTGCTTGCGGCCCACGCCGTGACCTTCCTGGATCAAGAGCCCCTGAATCATGCGCGACCCCGCAAAGGGATAGTCCATGTGCAACTCGTCGATCCGCCGCATCAGCGTCAGATCGCGCTCGGAAACAGGCCGCGGCAAATAGTAGACGCTGCCCCGGCTGATGTTCAGAACCTTGGCCTGTGTCGAGACAGGCAGCCCGTGCTCGCGGTCGATCATTTCCTTGCGCTCAGCATGCCGGCCTTGATGAGCGCGCCTTCTAAAAAATCATTCTCCAGCGTCAGCTCGCCGATCTTGGCATGCAGCGCTTTCAGGTCGGGACCAGGCGCTTGGGCTTCAGGCGTGCGGCCATCAAACACACGCGCTGCTCCCTCCAGCAGTTCGCTCTTCCACTGCGTGATCTGGTTGGCATGCACGTCGAAAGCCTGCGCCAGTTCCGAAAGCGTCATATCGCCCTAGATCGCCGCCATCTCCACCTACGACTTGAACGCGCATGAGTGGTTCCGTCTCGCTCGTCTCGTCATCGTTTCTCCTGTCCGGCCCCCAATCCCGAGGCCAATATCAGGCAGAAACTTCACCTAACTAACTGTCCAGATTCTTGGGCCCGGCTCTATGCAAGATGTGCGGTGTAGTACCGCAATCTTGGCAGGGGGCCGCTGCGCGCCCCCGTGCACCCCCAAGCCATTGGCCCATACGGCATCGAGCCTGCATGCGCCAAACGAAACGTCCGCCGTTTCATCGCGCAGCAGGAGGAGTGTTCCTGCCCCTCCCGAGACCCACGCAGACCAGCGTGATCGCCGCTGGACCTACGACACAAAGGGCGTATGCCGCCTTTGGAAACCCACCGATACTTTCGCGCATGGAGGCGACCAGAGAGCCTTCGCGCCGTCATTGATTCCGAGGAGATCGAGCGATCGGGTGAAGACGAACCGCGAGATGCCCTTTCGTTGGCGAGCTTGCTACGGGTCAACTCCGCGCAGAGTCCAATGCAGCGATCGGCGCCACCTTTCACAAATATATTTGGCTGAAGCCATTTCTCCAGAGAAGGTTCGACGGCAGTCCCGTTCCCTCCAGGAGAAAGTGGAAAGATTCGGCGCCGTCATGGATGTCAATATCGCCTTCAAGCCTATCGGCCTCAGCCTGAAGCAAGTCGAGGACTGGCATTTGCCGACGCGACCGTCCAAAACCATGTCACCGGCTGACCGGATATGGGCAAGGACCAATCCAGTCTCCGCCGAGTTGGATGCCATACCGCCGGACGCCCTCCGCGACTATGTTCAACGGAACATCGAGGCCTATCTGCCGATGGCAGAGTATCAGCGCCTGCGAGACATAGAACTGGCCGAGAGGGAAAGCCTCAGGGAGTTCGTTTCAAACTGGGGTGACTGGCAGGCGGAGTTTGTCTCATGAGCGAGGACGAAGCTGCCTTTACGATATGGGGGCCCCGTCAACGATTACCACTGCGGGCAGGACGAAGGGCATTTCGCGCGGATTTTTCCGCTTTTCAAAAGCCCATGTCGCGTCGCCTTCCGCAAGGACAGGGGGACCCTGTGAAATCCAGAACAAGGCGGGGGGAACATGGCGCGTGATTTAAATCTATGATTAGGACTATAAGGGGGGTCCGCCGCCAATGAACGCAGAAGTTTCGACAGCAGAGCTTGCGCAAGTCTTTGGTGTGGGCGAAAGACGGATAAGGTTGCTCGTCAATCGCGGCATCATTCGTCGCACAAGTCGTAATCGCTTTGACTTCAAAGAAGCGGTGCGATCATACGCCAAACATTTACGCGGTGTCGCCGCCGCGCGTGGCGATGCCGTCGTAATCCAGCATCTCACGGTTGAACGCGCCCGCTTGGCGAGAGAGCAGGCCGACAACCATGCGCTGAAAAATGAGGCGCTGCGCAACAGCCTCCTCGACGCCGCTGCCGTGGCCAAGGAATGGAAAAATATCGAGGCCAGGGTCCGCGTCCGCCTCATGGCCACGCCGACCAGCATCGGCCATCGGCTACCGCACCTCACGCCTCACGATCTCGCTACGATTGCCGAGGAAATCCGGCTGGTCATCGGAGGGCGAGACTAACCTTTGCCCAGCGCCCTCGCCACGATTGAACGTTTGGAGAGGTTGCGGGCGGTACTCCCCGCCAAGCTGCCGGACGATGCCGATGTTGCGGTGCTGACTGACGCCATCGGCGCCGTGCTCGACGGCCGCCACGATTCGCTCGACCAGGCGCTCGACCTCAAATCAGTTCCTGGTCATGGCACTTGGCGGGAAGTAGTCGCCCGGGAAAGACGGGACGAATTCTTGCGAGAGGCCGCTGAACGATTCCGTCTCACGGCAGACGAGCTGGCCGACGAAATCAACATCTATGTTAACCGAGGCGGCTGGATCCGGGAACAGGGAGTCGAACAGTGCCCTGCCATCCATTCCGGCAAACCGCGTGCGCTCGTCTGGCACGCCATGAAGGCCTGGCTGCGACCTGTTGGAATCAAGCAACTGAAGAGAATAGTTGGGACATGAAAGGGCCCATTGCATGTCCAGACTTCCATGCAACAAGGGCAACATGATTATAGACACCCGAAGCAAAGCACACATCCACAACCGCCTGCCTGCGAAGGCTCGCGAAAAGTTCAACCGCATGCGCCGAGATGCTGACGAGGCCCGCTTTCTTCTAACCGGCGCCAGCGAAAAAGCCGCAAACGAGCGCGAACGGCTTTTGAACTTCGAGGCTCAGTTTTCGACCCTGGGACGCAACTTCGAAGCGGGCCTTATCCGTAAGGAAGTTCATGTCAAGGAGGGGCACACCCGCGTCACGCGCGACGACGCCGCAATGAAGGAGGCGCGCGAACTTATCGAGGGTCAGCGCAACGCCCTGCGCACGGCGACGGCTTTCCACCAGACAAAATCCGAGGCCGCCAGTGAAATGCAACGTCTCGTCGACAAGGTCGAGACATGGTTGAAGTCGCTTGCGCCCGAAATCGAAATCATCGAAATCCCGGCGCCGCAGGCGAAGCTTGGTGATGACGCGCCGCTGGCCGCCGTTGAGAAGCTTCGCCAGCAGATTGCGGAACTTCGCGCCGACATGCGAGCAACAATCGCGCGGCCCATTCATTCCCGGACAGCAAAGACATTCGCAAAAAATTATGTCGACCGACTTGTCGAGGCCGGCTCGCCAAATTGTTTTTCACTTATCGAGGGTGGACGAACAATCGACTTTCCGACTACCAGAATTTCCGGCGAAGTTTTCGGCGTTGCAAAAACACAAGCTGGCGAAGCTCTCAACATCTCGGGCTTCAGCGCGCACCGGACGCCTGACCCCATCGCGCTGCTAGCATGGTCGAATCCCGGACAGTTCCTGAAACGCTTAGAGACGGAAATTGACGACGTTCCGACGACGCGAACGCGATGAATGACGGCGAACGGGCTGCGCGCCTCGCGGAAATTGCCAGCGAGATTTTGATGGTCGAGCGGGCCGAGGAAAGCGTCATCGAGCAGGCCGAAACAACAGGCCAGAAGATTGCGCGGCGCCCGGACGTCGATTTGCGCGCTCTTCTCTCGCTCAGTAACGACATGCCCGTCGAGGCGACATCATGAAAACCCGCGCGCTCTTTTGCTCCTGCTCTGGCGCGCAATTGTCCCGAGCCGCAAGGCTGGGGACGGGCGGCGGCGCCTGGACCACGCCGTCGTCTCATCTTTTCCAACATCAAGGAACAATTCATTGACCCAACGCTGGAATCTCATCATGCACGATTTTCTGCTGGCACAGAAACTCAATCCGGGTATCTCCGCCACGCTTGGCCAACGGTTGATCGATGCCGGCGCCAGCGTTCAAGCCGCACGTGCCACAATGTTTGCGGCCATCATCGGCCAGGGCAACACCGGGGCAGGCCTTGACCGGAGCGGAGCATTCGGCGTTGAAATTTACGAAACGCCTGAGCCACTGCCAATCACGGACCGCATCATGGAGAATCGCCATGCCAACTGAAAACCCGCCGCAACTTTCATTTGATGTGACCACGCTCTCAGATGCCTGGGCCAAGGACACCCTTGACGCCATGATCGCCGCCATCTCGCCTCGTATCGTCGCCGCGCTTAACGACGAAAATTCGGCCGCCTTTACGGAAATTGTCGAACCGCATCTCGAAGCAAATATTGTTCCGGCCATTGCACCCATGCTCGGCCAGGTCATCCGCCACGCTGTCGATTTCCACTGCGCAAAGGCTATCAAAAACGCCGTATTCGCCGTCGGCGAGAGGCTTGATGTTCTCGCCCACGATGGAAACGGGCGGATTGTTCAAACGATGAAGACGCCCGTGCTCTACGCGCTAAGGCCGGGCCCGAAGGAGGAAACAAATGCCAAATAATCATGATACAGACGATAGGAACGTACTGCCTGACCCTGACACGATCTATGCGCTTAGAAAAAAGGCGCGGGCATCATGGGGCATGCAGCCAACCGGAGGAGCGCGCGATTAGCCTTTCGTTGCCGGTCTTGTCTGATGAGTGGAACTAATCAGCGTTAATGTCGTTGCTTTTTCACAAAGGAGCGAAAATCGCATCCTTCATGTATGGAGTGACTGGCATGAAAATTAATGTAACATTGCTCACAACAGTTGCCATGTTTTCGTTCGGAACTTTGGCATTCGCTGCTACGACCGATTTTTCAAAAGTGGACGCCAACGCCGACGGCGAGATAACACTTCTGGAGGGCAAAACTGCTCAACCAGAGTGGAATGAAAGCTCCTTCAAAGCTTTCGATGCTGATGGGAATGGCACACTTTCTCAAACGGAATATGAAACTGCAATCGCTAATGCTTCCGGACAACCCGCCGCCGACCCAGATAATACTTCGAACACAACGCCGGTTACTACTCCACTGACGACGGGACCCGCCGTTTATATCGATAAGGCAGGGCAGACAAATATTCTTGCGTCCAAGCTAATCGGAATGCGCGTTTATGCCGTCGATTCTGATATTGAGCTGTCTAAAGTCTATCCGGCTGAGGCGCGTAAGGACTGGGATGATATCGGCGAAGTCAATGACGTCGTTCTCGATTGGAATGGCAGTATCAAAGCGGTGGTCCTCGGTGTAGGAGGTTTTCTCGGGATGGGAGAGAAGGACGTAGCAATTGACATGTCATCACTCCGAAAAGTCAGGGAGAGTGATACCGCTACCGACTGGTTTCTGGTTGTCAATTCCACCAAGGAAGCGTTGAAAAACGCTCCAACATACGCCCGGAACTAATTTCAATCCGACTAGTGGGCCTCTGCCATTGTGGTAGGGGCCCATTCTCGTCCACTAATCATTACCGGGACCGACTTCACATGCTCGTAGTCGTCCCTTCACACCACTATGGTTGACGTGTAACTGCTGCCCGGAAACTCATATTGCAGCCAACAGTCCCGTCAAAATTTTTGATATCTCCGACGATTGTAATCGCGTCCGATGTTGCGGTCGGTGCTCCTGGGATTTGACTGGTGAAACGCATTGTCGAGGTAAAGGTAAAGCCGCTGCGCCCCACCCCAACACCATTGACCGTTCTAAATGTTGTTCCGATAAGAGAGCCTGTTGCCTTTGTGTATGCTTCGGCGAAATTATTTCCCCAAAATGTAGCAAACTTTGTGCTGCTGCCATTTGTCCCCACATTTGGTGGTGAAAATCGCAACGATCCACAGTCGCCTACAGACCATCCAATTGCAGAGCACGCAGGGTTTACGGCTGTAAGACAGACGCCACCTCGCCATTCTATATTTACAGCCAAAGCGCCCGCCGCACTCAAACCAAGAAAAGTCAATATAAGTAAAAGCCTTTTCATCAAAACCTCCCGAGCGTAGTGGACCGACTCTGTATTAGGTACCCGGCGAAAAGGTGATTGTCAAAACCACTGACGATAAGATGAAGGCTTGGCTATTCGATGCCAAGTCTGAAACCGAAGTGCGGTTGCGCGCATTCGGCAATCATCAGGGTGTCACGACATTGCCAGCCAGTAACATCAACTGGATGGCAAGGATCATTTGGGCAAGCCAATGAGAACCTGAATCCCAAAATGGAACAATTGGCTATCGTGACCGTTGTTCTCTCACTTGCGGAATTTTGCCTCATCCCCAATCCCCATCCGCAATAACTAAGGCCCCAGTTCACCCGGACTGGGGCCTTTCTTTTTGTGAGATGTAGTAACGAGTAAAGGTCTGGGCGGCTACGCTGGCAGCAGGTCGATCACTCGCATGATCGCAGCAACAGAACCCTTGTTGGTGGCTTCCTCGTGCGTGTCTTTCCCGCAAGCATAGACGTCGCCACTCTTGCAGGTGAATTTCATGTCGCCCTGGGTGATCTCCAACTCACCCTCAATAACGGTACACACCATATCATTGGGCATGGCTTCGTCTGGCCATGTCGATCCGGGCTGAAACACTGTGTCCGACAGTTGCACTTGTTTGTAAGCCGGGATCATCGAATCACGCTTGCCAAGCATGATGACGCGCACACCTGGATGATATTCTTTGCCTTCATCCGGGCCATACATTGCTGCCATCGCTGGCGTAGCCAAAGTAACTAAGGGGGCTGCAGCGACTGTCAAACCGAATGCCATAGCAGTTCTACGATTCAAGTCCTCCATCACAAATTCCTCCCGTATTTCGCACGCACTCTGCGGGCGAAGTAAATAGTCCATACCTCACCAAGTCAGTTGTCAAGTGATCGGCGCATGGCGTCAACCAAAGTTTCGCATCGATTGAATTGAATGCCCACTCAATGTGAAATGGTGTCGGCCGTTGCCGGAGGCCCCAGCCGACACCACAGCGCGCGAACAGTACCGGGGGTAAACACCTGCTCGCAATTCTTGGTAGGTGGAAATTGAACGTTCAGCAAGTGCGTGCGATGCCGGGTAGACATAAAAAGACCCCGACGCGGTGTGAATGGTAGCGGGTCGGGGCCTTGAAACGCAAGGAACGGGTTGCGTGTAGTTTCTATCCTTGCATGGATGAGTTAAACTTGCCTTGTTGAAATGCCGACAATTCAACGCTGCCAAATGGAAACTCAGCGGATCAATTGACAAATGCCAACGAGAAAATCACGGCGCTGGCGAAAGGCTGCAAATACAGAAGCTTCAGCGTTCAGGAGCTTCCAAAGAGGCGTGATATTGAGCCCGATTTGTGCCTGTCGCCGGGCCGCATCACGGCCACATTGGACCTGTAATTCCGCCTCAAGGATGAGTCCGGTGAGTTCCTCAATCTCGCGTTCAAGCACTTCGTGTTTCATGCAGACAGCTGCTTTCCAGTTTTGCCACCGGTCGCAAAAGCATCTGACGAAAAGGTACGCCCATTATTGGGGATTAGCCACAAACGTAGGGATGTGGGCCGTTGCTATCGTTAACTATTGTTCGAGGCGGCGAGGCTCGCCAACAAACTCAAGCCCGGCGAACCTTCCAGCATGCCAGCGCAGCAGGCAGCTATGAATCAACCCTTCGGAGACGATCAACAAGTCGAACTTTGCGGGGACCACCAAGTGGCCAGCAAACCAAATCTTTGCACCATGCGCATTGAGATTCCGTATCGAGACTGGCACCGCCTGGCCATCGGCAAAGAGCATCTGACCGTCTTTCAAGACACGATAACGGCGAGACCATCGTCGGTCAGCAGCAGAGGAAATCAGGGCATCCATGGAAACCTCCAATCAAAGGAATACCCCAAAGTTCATTCCGCCCTGTTAAATTTACGGATTCATTTGATGCAACCAATGGCAGCCAAGCACAAGCAAGGGTAGGGAACCGTTGAGAACGGTGTATTCTTACTTGAAAGGGGCCACATTACCACCCGGATCGAACCAGCCATCAACTTCGTTTTCTTGAAGCACGCCTTCACCATTCGTCCAGTTTCCGATCTGCTGCCGGGTGCCGTGCATTAAATTGCAGGCCCGCCCCTTCGCGTCCGCCCAGGCCCAACCCTCCGAATCCCATCGCATCCTATAAAATGCCTTTGATGCTTTGCTTCTCACCATAACCCAACTGCCGTCACGGGGAGCACTCGCCATCATATTCGTTTTTACCATTTCTGATGTCTCGCAAATCTTGGCTTGCCTAAAACGTTACTTCGAGGGCAATGTTCCGTCTTGCCCGGTTGGCAGAGATGCTTGCCATTTTCCCCTAACCCGCGAGGTTCCATCTGTTCGGAGCATCAACTTGGAAAAGTTAATTTGACTGTTAGTGCGTATCACAGACCCCCATCGCTTCGACGGAAAATCACTAATCGTAACGCTGTGCAGGCCAAGCAGCCGCAACGACTACCACGACACCATTGATGGACTGCGTGCAGGGCGTATCATGCAGGTGCAACAATCATTCTCACGCCACGTGTGGTTCTGGACTATGACCGGCCCTCACGCCGACGCTCCGACGCTCAGACTTCAGCACAATGGTGAGGCCGAAACCTTGGAGCAAGCACTAGAGGCATTTGATGCCGCAATCGCAAAATGGCTCGCACGGGCAAAGGCAAGCGGCCAGCCTTGCGACTGGAATGAGCGATGAACAATGGGGACGAGACTACATAACCGCCTCGGGCAAGGTAAAAGTGACCCGCCCAGATGTGGGGTAGAACTAAACGGGCCACTTCTTCAGTACGCGCCAGGAGGCGGTTCCTGGCAGTCAGTTAACCGAGTACGAACCAGTTCGGTTCCGCCAATTTATGCTGATACGCAGAATGTGTTGGGAGGCTACACACCTCGGGATACTGGATTGGCGCCGGACGCAGAGTCAAACTTTCAACGCAGCGACTGGTTTTTTTTGTTGGTGAGGGCAATCGACCGAGGTTGATCATTATCAGTCCGCCGCGGACCAAGTTGCCCACGCGCAAATCTATCCGAATGTTTCCACAATTCCCCGGCGTCATTAACATCACTGTAATCAGTAAGGTTCAGCATCTGCGCAGGTGGGTTCGAAAATTTCGCGTTTTCTCCACTAGGCTCCTACGTGTAAGTTCGCGTAGGAGCCGACCAATAAAGCGAGCCCATTTAGTGGGTGAAGGGGCTCGCTCCTGTCGTCTTTTTCTGGCTTTTCAGCCAGCCGACGACCCTCCCTTGGTCGAATCACTTCGAGATAGAAAGTGCGCCGAACTAAATTCGGCGTCTGTTCACTTGTGCAACCAACGCAGATCGGTCGGCTTTCAAGTTTAGTTCGACCAGGAAAAAAGGATTGGCTGGCCCGCATCATGTGGGCGAGCCAATACCAAGCCCGCATTCGTGTATGACCCAACTCCCCCCGGCCTCATCCGCCGGGGGTTTTTATTGTGGGACTGGCAACGACCAAAGGGCACGATCATTAAGTAACAGTGTGAAAAAATTGCTGACCACGCTGAAGTTAGGAGTGATTTACCTGAAATTGTCGGAACAAGTCGTCCTGGGGTTCGTTCAACTCCTACGATGCGCGATATAGAAAAGGAAATTATGATGACAAAACGTTTCAAAATAGCGATGAGCGTCGCTTTGCTCGCGGCAACCGTTGCTTCCACTGCGACACCTACGTTCGCAGCTGGTTCGAGATATTGCAAAGAATACGCCAAAAGCAGTGCCGATGCAGGAGGCATTGATCCGCTATTGCCGGTTTTGGGTCTCGCCCTAATAGGCACGGGTGTTGGAGCAGCTGCCGGTGTGGCCATATCCGGCCTTGCAATCACGACTGGCGCACTAGGTGGCGGAGTGCTTGGCGTTGGAGTGGGCAGCATTCATGCCAATAAGCAGTGGCAAGCTGACTACAACGCTGCCTACACGACCTGTCGCGAGTCGCGTTGATTAACCTGAAATCCACACACTTCTTGCCCCGGCCACGCGCCGGGGTTTTTGTTTGCCTTCGCCCATCGGCTTGATAAGCTTCAGTCTGTTCGGGGCATTGGTAGGAAGTTGAATTAGTTCGGCCCTGCCCCGCATTTCGCAAACGTCCGCTGTCATTCGCCCATTTGACTAGGATAAAGACTAGGATGCGTGAAGTCATGGTCAATTTTTTCGTTTATAAATCAATAGATTGGGCTACGAGTTTTATGGCCTCCCTCTCCGCCATTATCCGCTGAGAAAACGTTCTCTGCTGCGCCGGGTGTCCCGAAATTCGAAAGAATTTCGCGGGCTATCGGCACAGACCCGTGGACTGCGCGGGTAGTGGTATGCCGAAATTCATTCTCTCACGTCCGTTAAGTCGCCTGTCAGCTCGACAGTCAGCCCCTGAAGCAGATCGCCTTGCTTCTTTGTCGTTGCTTCGCGGATGCGCTCGCAAACTGGTCGAAATTGACCTGGAGCGTCGGACAGACGGTTCCACGCGCGGCTCCATGCTCCGGTCCGGCGTATTAGGAGCTCGACGGCGGTCTGCAGCGCGCCCTTTTCGTCGACATCAACGCCATACTCCCGCTTGATCTGATCGCGGAAAGCGTCCCAGGCGCTCGCACTCTTTCCCAGCCGCGCCGCATCGGGGTCAGCGATCCACCGAAGGAGATCGCGTTCCTTGTCGTCGACCAAAAGCCCATCGAAGTCGTCCGCCACCACACGCCGGCCACGCCACCCGTCAATGGCAAAGTCGAGCAGACCGGAGAGAGCCCGATGCGCAGCCTCGTCGGTCCGCGCGTCCGACGGGACATCCAGCCCAAGACCCTGATCGGGATCGCGCATGAACGTGGCGACCGTCCAGTCGCGCGCCTGTCGACGTTGGCGGAAGACATCGCCCCGATATTGCATCTCCACGAGCATCTGGAGCCCGCGGGGTAGGGTTAGAGGCTCACGTAAATTCCGCCATGAAATGCCGGGAAGAAGAATGGCGGGGAGCGACCCATCCAGCGGCGCTCCTATTAATCCGGGCGAACGCGGCGCCTCGATCAGGCATCGGAGCCATATCGCGGGACCGACGCCGTCATCTGGCGTGTAGTCGCCGTGCGCATAAAGCGCGATTTTGCGCTGGGCCAGCCGCCGGCGAAGCTCGGCGAAAGCTGGGAACCATTGTCGATCGGGATCGGGCCATAGAATGCCGGGCGTCGCTGCGTTAGAGATTTGCCGCAAGCAAGTTCGAAATCGCGTCTGCAGCGGATTTAACCGGACCAGCAGATAAATGGGCATAGCGAGCCGTCGTCTGAACCTGAGTGTGCCCGAGCAGCTTGCCGATCATGGGAAGACCTTGCCCGGCGCCCACGGCGGTCGAAGCGAACGTATGCCGCAAGTCATGGATGCGGGCGTCCTTAAGCCCAGCGCGTGCCCGAACCCGTTGCCAGAACGGTTGAAGGTCGGTGAGCCGTGCACCAGGCTTTATCCCCACAATCACCCAGGGATTCTCCTCGACACGGTCGATCCTATTCAACACTTCCGCCACTGGCTGTCCGACATGCACCACCTTGGCACCGGTCTTTGAATCAGGAAGGCAAAGAGCCTTGTTCGGGAGATCGACGTGTTCCCACTGGAGCGTCATGATTTCACCAAGACGGCAGCCAGTGAGGATCAACAGGCGGACGGCGGCGATTGCCGATGGAAGCTCGATGCCTTCATTCTCCATCTCCCGAAGCACTGCACCGACGCGCTTGAGTTCGGCGGAACTGAGGAACCGCTCGCGCTTTTCTTCGGCGTATTTCTTGAGGTGCTTGCGCGGATTCGTTGCTTCGGGACGCAAGCCCCACATCTCGGCCAGATTGAACATCTTGGAGATGATCTCGATGCACCGGTTGGCGTCGTAGGGAACATGCCGAAGGTCATGGTGGATCTTGGCCACGTCGGCTCTGGTCACTTCAGTCACCCGGAGGCGGCCTATGGCCGGGATGATGAATTTCTCCAGGCTGCGTCTGTAGCCCTTGGCCGTGCTCGCCTTGACCCTAAGTGCCATGTGTTCCCTATCGAACCGGTCAGCCAGTTCAACGACCGTGACAGCCTGTCGCTCGGCATCGCGCTTGGCGGCTGGGTCGTGACCGTTCCGGGCCTGCGCGATGATGGCAATCGCCCGGGTGCGTGCTTGTTCGCATTTGAGAGCTGTGGTGGGTCCGAGGCTGATGCGCCGCGACCTTCGTCCGGCGCGATATTGTACGATGTACCGCTTGCGGCCGGTAGGCAGTACACGCACCGCGAAGCCGGGCAGATCTTCGTCCCAGATGAAGTAATCGCTGTCCCGCGGCTCGGCGGTGTTGACCACTCTCTCGCTCAGCTTGGGCATGGGGCCATGTCCTGTTCCCGGTGTTCGGGCTGCTTCCTGAAATTGATGCTCTCGCCTCAGGAAGCACTGTGGAAGCAAGAGCGCGAAAATTGCAGCGCGGAACTGCGAAAACAACACTGGATCATCCGGTCTTGAATGTCAACTAACGTATTGAAAATACGAAGAAAAAAGCAGTTATGCGCAATTCTGCGAAGTGTCGTCCGTCCCACTCATAACCTGAAGGTCACAGGTTCAAATCCTGTTCCCGCAACCAGAAACCAGAAAACCCCGTCCGTGTGGCGGGGTTTTTACTTTGTCATGGGCCAGGTGTCGGCGATCTTGTAGCCTCCCGGCCATGGATCGGCCGGGTCGAGGCGCAATGTCTTTTCTTCGGTAATCCAGGCCCTGCCGGATATTGACGGGATGATCGCCGGTTTTCCGCCTATTTCCGTCTCTTCCTCGATGCGGCCAATGAAGCGGCTTTCGATGATCGAACGGCCGATGAACGTATCGCCGGTCAGCATTTTTCCTTCGACATGCAGAATGGCCATCAGCGCAGAGCATCCGGTGCCGGTCGGCGAACGGTCAAGCTTGCCGGGGTTGATGACGCAGGCGTTGCGGCTCGACAAAGCGCCATCGAGGCGTTCAAGCGGCCCGGTGATGAAACCAAACGAGAAATGTGTCCATCCGGGGAGGCCGGGGTGTCGGAATTCGAGCTGTTCATTGGCAGCCGCTACAATCCTGCGCCCGATGACGGCAATGTCGCGGGCCTCGTCAGGCAGCAGGCTAAACCCCAGGGAACGGGCGTCGGCCATCACGAAACTGTCGCCGCCAAAGGCCGTATTGACGGTGAGGTTGCCAATTCCTGCGACCTCAAGCTTTGCGCCTATGAGGTCGGCGAAGGCGGGGACGTTGCGAAACGTTATCCGCTCTGCCTTGCCATTCCTGCAGTCCGCCACGACTTCGACCAGTCCCGCCGGGGCCTCGAGCACGAGCCGGGTATGCGGCTCGGTCATCGGGATGCGTCCACTGTCGAGCAATACAGTTGCCACGCAAATGCAATTCGATCCCGACATTGGCGGCGTATCTTCGGGCTCCATGATGATGAAAGCTGCCTGCGCCCCGGGGTTCTTCGGAGGGACCAACAGATTGACATGGCGGAAAACGCCACCACGGGGCTCGTTCAGGACAAAGGAGCGAAGTGTTCCGTCCCGCGCAATGAAACGGGATTGCTCCCATATCGTGTCACCCGGCGGGGGCGCTACGCCATCGACGATGACGTCACCCACTTCGCCCTCTGCGTGGCACCCGATGATTTTGATCTCTTTCAAGGTTCGCATGATCTGCGTGTTTCCTAGGTAATTTCATGCCTGCAAAAAAGATCGAAGGCGGGGGTTGAACCGTTTCGACCCAGATACCATGTCCTTAAGATCGACACCGGGCCCCTCTGGCAGCGGCAATCCTTTGCTACTGCGATGTCGGAGTCGTCTTCTGCAACATTCAGCAAGAATAGTGGTCCGGTCATGGAGCTTGTACAAGCCGCTCTCTACGCAGATTTTCTCGGAACTCCAGCCTTTTTCTGGCTTGCCTTTGCAGGCATCGTAGCCGGCCTTCTGGTGTTCGATCTGGGTGTGCTGCACAAAGGTCAAAAGGAAATCGAAGCGAAGGAAAGCTTCGTACTCTATGGCGGCTATATGGCCATTGCCGCTGCCTTTGGCGCGTGGGTCTGGTGGGCCAGAGGAAGCCAGTCCGGGCTCGAGTTTTTTACCGGATATCTCATCGAACAATCGCTGTCGATGGACAATATCTTCGTCATGGCGACGATATTCGGGTTTCTTGGGATTCCCCGAATTTACCAGCATCGTGTTCTCTTCTGGGGCATCATAGGTGTCGTGCTGTTCCGCGCTGTCCTGATTGGCGTAGGCGCTGCGCTGGTCTTGTCATTCTCCTGGATACTCTATCTCTTCGGTGCATTTCTGGTGTTCACGGGCATCCGCATGTTCATGAAGCGGGAGCATGCGCCGGACATGGAAAACAACGCTGTCCTGAAGTGGCTGAAGGGGCATTTCAGGATCACCAAACAGCTTCATGGCGAGAAGTTCACAGTCAGGCTGCCCGATCCCAAGACGGGCACGATGCAGCTTTATCTGACCCCGCTGCTCGTCGCCCTCGTGATGGTCGAAGTGGCAGATCTGGTGTTTGCGGTCGACTCAGTCCCCGCGATCTTCGCAGTCACGCAGGACCCCTTCATTGTCTACACATCGAACATCTTCGCTATTCTTGGCCTGCGCTCGCTTTATTTCGCACTGGCTGCGGCGATGCACAGGTTCCGCTATTTGCAGGTTTCGCTGGCGGTGGTCCTGGTGCTTGTCGGCATGAAAATCTTCCTGGTTCCGATTGGCATCAAGGTTCCAACGTTTTTTTCACTCGCCGTTACCATCGGCGTGCTGGCCGCTGGCATACTGTACTCGTTGTGGAAAACCCGCAATGAACCGGATCCGGTATCCGCTAAAATCAGCTAGCGTCCTTGCCTCCGGATCGGGATGCGTTATCAGGAAGCAAGGGTTTGCCTGGATGGGGTCATGTTATGAAGCAGGTTGAGCATTTTGTTGAAGCCGTAATCCTCGCCTCGCGATGGTTGCTGGTGGTCTTCTACCTCGGCCTGGCGGTGGCGCTGGCTATCTATGCCGTGTCCTTTGGCGGCAAGCTGGCGCAGTTTGTCTCGAAGGTTTTTGTCCTTGAGGATACGGATACCATTCTCAAGATGCTTGGACTGATCGACGCGGCACTGGTTGCAAGTCTGGTCGTGATGGTCATTATTTCCGGCTACGAGAATTTTGTCAGCCGGTTCGACAATGCCAAGGACGACCTGTCTTTGCTGGGGAAAATCGATACCGGTTCATTGAAGGTCAAGGTTGCATCGACGATCGTGGCAATCTCATCAATTCATCTGCTTCAGGTTTTTCTCAATGTGTCGCAGTACAGCGATACGCAGTTGCTCTGGCTCACCGCCATGCATATGGCTTTCGTGTTTTCGGCGCTGTTTCTGGCCCTCATCGACAAGGTCATGTCGCAAAACAAGAAGCACAAGGACAGCGACACTTGAGGTGGCAAGCCAAGCCTATCGCAGGCGTTCCAGAATCGAGACGTAGTTTGCGACAGCGGTGCCACCCATATTGAAGACACCCGCCAGACTGGCGTTCTTGACCTGCATCCCGCCCGCAAGCCCTTCAAGCTGAAGTGCGGCCATGACATGCATTGATACGCCGGTCGCGCCGATCGGGTGACCTTTCGATTTCAGGCCTCCACTTGGATTTATTGGCAGCTTCCCTTCTTTTGCAGTCCAGCCTTCCGCAATCGCGCGATGGCCTTCACCCCTCGGTGTCAGGCCCATCGCTTCGTATTCGATGAGTTCAGCGATGGTGAAGCAGTCATGGGTCTCGACGAAAGAGATATCGCTCAAATCCGTTCCCGCCATGGCATGGGCCTTCTTCCATGCCATTTCGCATCCTTCAAATGCCAGCACGTCGCGCTGTGACATCGGCATGAAATCCTGCACATGGGCGGCGGCGCGAATGTGGATCGCCTTGGGGAAGCGGATGGCGGTTTCCGTATCGCTCATCACGATCGCGGCCGCGCCATCGGAAACGAGCGAACAATCGGTGCGGCGGAGCGGACCGGCCACAAGGGGATTTTTGTCGGAAACCGTGTTGCAAAAGTCGAAGCCCAGGTCCTTTTGCACGTGAGCGTAGGGATTGGCCGCACCATTTGCATGGTTCTTGGCGGCGATCATGGCCAGGGCTTCCGACTTGTCGCCGTAGCGCTGGAAATACAGTTCGGCAATCCGGCCGAAGATCCCTGCAAATCCGCCGGGCGTGTCGCCTTCTTCGCGCCTGTATGAGGCATTGAGCAGGATATCGCCGATATCCGCTGATGGCGCCACCGTCATCTTTTCGGCACCGACGACGAGAACGAAACGCGCTGCATGTGATCCAATCGTGTTCGCGGCGGCATGGATGGCGGCCGAGCCTGTGGCGCAGGCATTTTCTACCCGCGTTGCCGGGCGGAATCGCAGATCGGGATGGGCCATAAGGGCGAAGGCGGCGGGAAAACCCTGCTTTTCGAAACCGCCAAAATTTCCGACATAGATCGCATCAATTTCCTTGGGGCGAATGCCGGCACTCTCAATTGCCTCACGGGCCACGCGCGCGATGAGCGATTCGAGGGTTTCATCATCAAGCTTGCCGAATTTCGTATGTGCCCATCCGACGATTGCGGCCATATCAATTCTCCCAGGATTTTTGCGAACCTAGCATGGAGGATCAGGGTACCGACAGGGTTTCGCCAGCATCGATTAAGCGAAACTGTTCGCGCGGAATCCCATGATCCTGCAAGGCCCGCACATGAGCTTTGGCGGGGGCATCGAATGCCTCGTCCGTGAGCCGGACAGTGCTGTGATGAATTGCAATGCTGGTGGCGCTTGCGAGATCGAGGTGGGCGCGCGCCGCGTCATCGGGATTCATGTGCTCCTGCTTCATGAACCAGCGCGGTTCATAGGCGCCAATCGGCAACAAGGAAAGGCGGGGGCGACCGAAGCGCTGCCGGATGTCGCGAAATGTGCTGCCGTCGCCATAGCCTGTATCGGCGCCAAAATAAATGAGTCCGGCATTGGTGGCGATGGCAAAGGCGCCCCAAAGGGCATGATTACGGTCATGAAAATTGCGCTTGGACCAATGAAATGCCGGTGTGGCCGTGATGGTGAGTTGCGAGACCTCCAGCGATTGCCACCAGTCGATCTCGGTGATGTCCGATTTGCTGCCGCTGTTGCGGATGATCGCACCGTTGCCAAGCGGGGTCACGATCCTTGGCGACCATCGGCTGGCGATCTGGCGCAAGGCCTGCAAGTCCATGTGGTCATAGTGATTATGACTGAGCAGCACGAGATCGATCTGCGGAAGATTGGCAAGGGCAATACCCGGCGGCCTCACGCGGCGCGGGCCAATCCACTGGACGGGGCTGGCGCGTTTGGAGAAAAACGGGTCGGTGATGATGTTCATCCCTGCGACCTGGATCAGCACGGTGGCATGGCCGATCCAGGTGCAGAGAAGTTCCTGGCCAGTCACCCGTTCAGGTGGTGGCGGGTATGCGCCGTTCCTGATGCTGCGCGGCCAGCGTTTGGGGGAACTTGTAACATTCCACTTGAGATATTCGAGGGTTCGCGCGCCGCTGTGGCCTTCGAGAATGAACCTCTCGCCGTCAAAGTTGCTGCTCTTCGGACCGCTGTAATAGCGATTGCGGCGCGCCATGGGTCAGACAGTCCTAAGATACCACTCGAAATCGCGCACAGTCGGCTCGGCGTAGAAGCGGTCTGCCTCGACCTCCTTTACCGTGCAGTAGGTATCGACAAAAGGTTTTCCGAAGTATTCCTTCAGAATTGACGCACGCCAGAATGCATCGATGGCATCGAACCAGTTTCCGGGAATGTATTTGGCACGCTTTTCATAGCCATTGCCGTTCACCGGATTGCCCGGGTCGCTCTTTTCGGTGATGCCATAGTGCATTCCGGCAAGGATTGCCGCCATAACAAGGTAGGGATTGGCATCGGCGCCGGAGGGGCGGTGTTCGATATGGCAGGCATTGGCGGCACCGGCCGGAATGCGCAGCGACACAGTCCGGTTGTTGATACCCCAACTGGCCGAAACCGGCGCGTAGGAATTGCGACGGAAACGGCGATAGGAATTGGCGTTGGGCGCGAAGATCAGCATGGACTCGGCCATTGCCGCCTTCAGGCCACCAATGGCGTGGAGCAACAGTTCATTCTGCGTGGGGTCCTCGGCGGCAAAGAGATTTTTGCCCGCTTCGTCACCGAGACTCACGTGAATGTGCATGCCAGAGCCGGTCCATTCCGAATAGGGCTTGGCCATGAAAGTTGCAGCAAGGCCATGTTTTTCTGCCGTTGCCTTGATCAGGCGCTTGAGCATGATGGCTTCGTCGCAGGCCTTCAGGACGTCGGAACGGTGGCGGAGAACGATCTCCATCTGTCCGGGCGCATACTCGGAAATGAGCGTCTTGGCGGGAAGTCCCTGAACCTCGCAGAAATCATAGAGATCCTTGAAGAAGGGCGCAAAGTCATCAAGGTCCTGAAGATAGTAGGCCTGGTAATGCTGCGGCCGATGCTCGTTGATCAGCGATCTTGGCGCCATCGGCTTACCCGCAATTGCGCTTTCGCGATCCATCAGGAAGAACTCGAGTTCAACCGCGCCAACAGGCGTCATATTCAACTCGGACTTGAAGCGATTGGCAATGCTTTCCAGGGCATTGCGCGGATCGGCATAGTGGGGCGTGCCGTCAAGGTCGTGAACGGCGGCAATATACTGTGCAGTTGGCTCGGTCATCCACGGTATCCGCACCATGCTGCCGGGCACCGGCCACATCAGCATGTCGCGATCACCTTCGTCGAAAACCAGACCGGTCTCAGGAACGTCCTGGCCGGTAACATCCAGGACAAGCGCTGAAATCGGCATGAAGCGGCCATCTTTCCAGGCCGGGACCACTTCGTCACGGCGCAGAATCTTGCCGCGCGCCACGCCGCACATATCCGTCCACACCGTATGGAAGCTCTGGATATCGGGATTAGATTCAAGAAAGGCGCGGGCTTCGGCTTCGCGCTTGGGGAATACTACAGTCATGATTTCGTTCTCCTGCGCTCAGGACCCAAGCTCGACCACACAGCGATCCAGTTCCGTGATCAGCTTTTCGATATGAGAGATGGTGGTCGATGGGCAAATGAGCAGCATGTTATGAAACGGTGTGATAATGACACCGCGATTGAGCAGGAAGTGATGCACTGCCTCGTCAATTGGCCGGTGGATCACCTTGGCTGCCTCGCTGCCATTGCGCGGACGGTTCGGGCAGCACATAAATTCGACACGGGCGCCAGCGCGGACGACGTGCCATGGCAAACCATGTTTGATGATGACATCCGCAATTCCCCTTTCGAGCCGTTTGGCAATATCGATGAGGGGCGCGAAAGCCTCCTTTGTGAAATAGTTCTCGAGTACGGCGCGCATGAGCGCCAATTGAATGTGTGAACCGGACAGCGTGGTTCCGATTCCCGAATGCCCCGGCGTGCGGGTCTCAAGAAACTTGCGAATGCGGCCGGTGACGTCAGCGGTGAAGCCATAGACAGCAGCCGGAATTCCGCCGGCAATGGGTTTGCCCAGCACCAGACCGTCCGGCTCAAGGCCCGCTTCGCCAGTGTACCCGCCCGGTCCCGACGACATGCAATGTGTTTCGTCGATGATCAGCAGTGTGCCGGTGCGCCGGGTGATTTCGCGAAGCTTTTGGTGGAAACCATCATCCGGCAACACCATACCTACATTGGTCATGACGGGTTCGGCCAGCACGCAGGCGACATCACCGGGCGCGAGGGCCGCTTCGAGGGCCGCTATATCATTGAACTCGACGACCTTGGTTAGCTCGGTAATGTCGCCGACTTCGCCGATCAGGGCGGGATCCGCTTCCGGTCTTCCGCTGTCGATGGTGACATAAGTCTCGTCGACCGCGCCATGATAGCAATGATTGAAGATCAGGATCTTCTTGCGGCCGGAAATGGCGCGGCACCAGCGCAGTACGGCGCGATTTGCATCGGAGGCCGTGGCGGTTACCTGCCAATAGGGCAGACCAAAACGGCTCGTCAGCAGCTCACCTACCGCAACTGCATCGGCGGACGGGAGCATTGTTGTGAATCCATTCACCGCTCTCGATTGCAAGGCCTCAACAACCGGTTGGGGGGCGTGGCCAAACATCGCGCCGGTGTCGCCCAGGCAGAAATCGATATAGGTGTTGCCGTCGACGTCCGTCACGTCAACGCCGTTCGCCTTGTTGATGAAGAGTGGAAATGGCGTTCCCCAGTCCACCATCCAGTGCATGGGAACACCCCTGAGCCAGCTTTTGGCGGATTCCCCGGCATATTGCGACGATATTGGATTACGTAGCGTAAATAATGCTTTCTCGCGCGCCAGCATGGCCGCGACCGAGGTATCCGCTATGCGTTGCGGCATGATTTCCTTGCATCTGGTGGACGGTCGCCCTTCCTAGCACGAAGGGGTGGGGTGACGACAACCCCTACGGATTTCTGTTGCGAAATCCCTCTGAAGAGGGAAGAGTAGAGGGGGGTGCCGATGAACCGAACCGTCTACATTAATGGTAGCTATGTCCCTGAAGAACAAGGGAAAATCTCGATTTTTGATCGTGGTTTCCTGTTTGCTGACGGGGTTTATGAGGTTACCGCGGTGGTTCATGGCAAACTCGTCGACTACGCAGCCCACATGGAGCGTCTCGAGCGCTCATTGAGTGAACTCGAGATGGCATGGCCATGCAGCAAGGATGAGTTACACGCGATGCATCTTGAGATGATCAAGCGCAACACTCTCGATGAGGGCTGGATCTACATGCAGGTCACGCGCGGAGTCGCGGACCGCGATTTCAAATTTCCGAAAGATGCAAAGCCAACGCTCATTGCATTCACGCAAACCAAGAAGCTCATTAACAATATCGATGCTGCGAAGGGCGTTGCCGTCATCACGGTGCCCGACATTCGCTGGGCGCGGCGCGATGTCAAGACAGTCATGCTGCTAGCGCCAGTGCTCGGCAAGCAGGCCGCAGCGAAAGCCGGCTGCGCCGAGGCATGGATGGTTGAAGATGGCAAAGTCACCGAAGGTACTTCGTCGAACGCCTACATCGTGAAAAATGGCAAGGTCGTAACGCGCGGCCTGTCGAACAGCATTCTGGCGGGCTGCACGCGCCGCGCCTTGTTCAGGCTCTCCAACGAGCATGGCATTGAAATCGAGGAACGCGCGTTCACGCCGGATGAGGCCTATGACGCCGATGAGGCGTTCCTCACAAGTGCATCCAATTTCGTGCTGCCGATCGTCGAGATCGATGGCTGCCGCATCGGCGGCGGCCAGCCAGGACCGGTGTCGCGCAAGCTCAGAGAGATTTTCTTGAAGGAGGCCATCGGCTGAACCCGAAGGCGCGGTTCCCGCAACTGTTTGTAAGTCGAGTGTAACATGTTTCGTGTGAAGATATCGTCCCAGTGCCTGGAAGCGGTGACGCTCGCCGCGATCGAGGCTTATTGCTATGGCGACAAGCCTGGCCGCAAGTGGCGGCCGGTCGAGACGCTTGGCTATATCTGGGGATTCAAGAAGCGCGATCTCAACGAGGTGGTGTTCTTCCTCGACCGGATGAGTACCAGCATTTCTTCGACGCGCGGGCGCGATAGCGTCGATCCCAATCCGGAAGCAGCCATTCTCAAGAATGAAGTGGTGCTGCGCTGGTCTCCGCATCTTGCCCTGCTTGGCGATTTCCACAGCCATCCCTATCGCACGCTGAAAGACGTCACCAAGATCAATGGATTTGAGTTTTCAGACCGCGATTTTGCAGCACTTCTCGATGACGACCTGACGTGGAAGGAATCGGGAAACAATCCCGTCATGCTGGCAATCACCATCTGCCGCCTTGACCGGGTACGGGAGAACTTCGGCGAACGGATTCGCAGCAATGTCCACCGTTACAAGGTCGGGCAGTTCCAGTTTTGGATCAATGTCGCGGTGGGCTATCTCGATGCCCAGGGCAAGCGCTGCCACACCGGAAATTCACATTCCAAGGCCGCTCTCGATCTCGACCAGTGGATTTACAATCCGGCGAGCGACAGAATGCCGGAGTATGTTCCGCCACTGCCGCATATAACTGTCGCGTCCAGGCGGCCACAACTCGCAGCGCGCGGCAAACACAAGAAGAAGTAAGCGGCTGTTATTTCTGGCTGGTGCGCCAGTTGGGATTGATCCACGGTTCGAGATTGGACGGCGCTAACGGCTCGCGGCCAAGAATCAAATCGGAAGCCCGTTCACCGATCATCAGCGTTGGCGCGTTGAGATTGCCATTGGTGATGAGCGGCATGATGGAACTGTCTGCCACGCGCAGGCCTTCGACGCCGATCACCTTGCAGGTATGGTCGACAACTGCCGTTGGATCCGATGCATCGCCCATCTTGCATGTGCCACATGGATGGTAAGCACTTTCGCAGTGCTGGCGAATGAAGCTGTCAATTGCCTCATCGCTGGTCACCGACTCTCCCGGCTGGATCTCGCCGTCGGCATAGGGACGCAAGGCAGGCTGGTGGAGAATTTCACGGGTCAGGCGAATACAGGCGCGAAACTCCTTCCAGTCATCTGCGTGTGACATGTAGTTAAAGAGAATGCGTGGCGCTTGCCTGGCATCGTTGCTCAGGATGTGGACGTGCCCCCGTGATTTCGAGCGCATGGGCCCCACGTGAAACTGAAATCCATGACCTTTAGCCGCTGCCTTACCGTCATACCGGATGGCTCCCGGAAGAAAGTGATACTGAATATCCGGATATTCGATGCCGGCTTCAGAACGGATGAAACCGCAGCTTTCAAACTGGTTGCTGGTGCCGAGGCCTTGCCGAAAGAACAACCACTCAGCGCCGACATAGGCCTTCCAGAAGAGGTTGAGCTTCGAGTTGAGCGTGATTGGCAGTTTTGAACCAACCTGGAAATAGACCTCCAGATGATCCTGCAAATTCTCGCCGACACCCGGCAGTTCATGCACGACGTCAACGCCGGCGGCGCGAAGAACGGCAGGAGGGCCAATGCCCGAGATCTGCAGGAGCTTTGGCGAATTGATGGTCGACGCGGCGATCACCACATCGCGGGCGGCGCGTGCCTCATGGATTTTCCCGCCTTTTTCGTACTCAACACCAATTGCGCGCTTGCCATTCATGAGTATCCGGCGGGCAAAGGCGTGGGTCTGCAGATTGACGGATCCAAGCGCCTGTGCGGGCTTCAGGAACGCATCGGCGGAAGACCAGCGCTTGCCATCATGGATCGTCATTTCCATGGCGCCGAAGCCTTCCTGCTGGCGGCCGTTGTAGTCCTGTGTCACCGGATAGCCGGCCTGCTGTCCGGCATCGACGAATGCCTGATACAGCGGATTGGCGCGGCTTCCACGCTGCACGTGAAGCCGGCCATCGGTGCCCCGCCAACCGTCCTCTCCGCCCTTGGCATTTTCCAAGCGCTTGAAGTATGGCAATACGTGACGAAATCCCCAGCCCTTGGCTCCCATTTCCTCCCAGGTGTCAAAATCCCTGGCGTGGCCTCTCACATAGACCATGCCGTTGATCGAGGACGAACCGCCGATTACGCGCCCACGCGGGGTGACCAGCCTTCGGCCGCCAAGATGGGGCTCAGGTTCGGTCTTGAAACCCCAGTCATAGCGCTTCATGTTCATCGGGTAGGAGAGTGCTGCAGGCATCTGAATGAAGGGGCCCCAATCGGTTCCGCCATACTCCAGGACAAGAACCCGGTTCTTGCCGCCTTCAGCCAGGCGATACGCAAGAACAGAGCCAGCGGAGCCCGAGCCCACGACAATGAAATCATAAAGTTGCATGCTGCACTTCCGCACCTTTCAGCGGAACATGAAGGTGTGCATGCTCCAAATTCAAGCTGTTTGACACAATACGACGATTCTGGAACAAACCGCGGCACGCGAGGAGCAAAGTCATGGCGCAGCATTTGCTTGATGGCGAGGATGACCCGGTTATTCTGGTCAATGAGCACGGCACATCACCCGTCGTGCTGGTCTGTGAACATGCCGGCCGGCGCATTCCAAGTTGCCTGGGAACTTTGGGTCTGGATGAATCCGAACTTGAGCGACACATCGCCTGGGACATCGGAGCCGAAAGTGTTTCACGAATGCTGTCACGGCTGCTTGACGCTCCCTTGATTCTTCAGCGCTATTCGCGACTGGTTTACGACTGCAACAGGCCGCCGGAATCTCCGGGCGCGATGCCGGTTTTGAGCGAAGCGACGCACATACCGGGAAATGAGAAACTCACTGTTGTCGAGCGGCTACAGCGTATCAACGAGATCTACCGGCCATTACATGCGGAGATCTGCCGCATACTTGACGTCAGAGCGGCAGAGGGAAAGCCCTCGAACCTGGTAACCATTCACAGCTTCACACCAGTTTACATGGGCAAGCAGCGGATACTGGATCTCGGCATCCTGCATGACCGGGACACCCGCCTGGCCGACAAGCTTCTGAAAAGTTTCCCCAAGATCGATGTGCGGCGCAACGAACCGTATGGGCCGCAAGACGGCGTGTGCCACACCCTGAACCTTCACGCGTCACCGCGCGGCATACCCTATGCCATGATCGAAATCAGAAACGATCTGATCGCAAATGAACGTGGACAGGACGAATGGGCACAACGGCTGTCGGTGCCGATCCATCATGCGACACGCACCTGACACTATCTCGCTAGGTAAATATTCGGAATTGGGCGATCCCCTTGCCGACATGGCCAAACTCGGGGCATTATGTCGGCCGTCAGCAAGTCCCGTACGTGGGGGTATGGCTTGCAGAGGCAGCAACATAACGCCGTAGTCGACGTTTGCGCATTTTACGCATCCGGTCGAAGGAACACCACGTGTTCCGAGCGGCGAGGGGAGATAATAGATGGACAAGAAGACTGGGTATTCCAATACCGAGCATACGGAGGACGTGAAAGTCCTTCACAGCATGGGCTATGCCCAAGAACTGACGCGCCGCATGGGCGCGTCTCAGAATTTTGCGATTTCGTTTGCCATCATCTGCATCGTGGCGGGTGGCATCACGGCATTTCCGGTGGCACTCAGTGCAGCCGGTGGTGCCGGTGTAGGACTGGTATGGCCGCTGGGCTCTGCCTTCGCCCTTCTGGTGGCGGCGGCGATGGCGCAGGTGGCTTCGGCCTATCCAACGGCAGGCGGCATTTACCACTGGGCTTCGACGCTTGGCGGCAGGGGCTATGGCTGGGCGGCAGCGTGGTTCAACCTGCTCGGCCTCATGTTCGTCGTTTCGTCGGTGAACATGGGACTGTTTTTCCTGTTTCGCGACCTGTTCCTCGCCGAAGTGCTCGGCATGGATGTCGCAGGATGGACTTCGACCGGTGAACTTTCGAGCGGCTGGTGGGTACAGACAATCTTCATCACCGTGGTGACCGTGGCACAGGCCATCCTGAACCACTATTATCTCCGGCTGACAACTATTCTCACCGACTGGAGCGGCTACATCATTCTCGCCACGGCGGTAGTGCTCACTCTGGCGCTTCTGGCGTTCGCTCCATCGCTGAACTTTAGCCGGCTGTTCACATTCACCAACTTCTCCGGCGATCCCGGCGGTGGTGTATGGCCGGCAGCGCAATCTTCAATCTATGTCTTCGCTCTCGCGCTTTTGCACGTGGTCTATACCATTACGGGTTTCGATGCGTCGGCGCATACTTCGGAAGAAACGCGCAACGCGCAGCGTGAAGTTCCCAAGGGCATGATCCGCTCGGTGTGGTGGTCGTTCCTCGTCGGCTACGTGATGGTGTGCGCTTTCGTGCTGGCGTTGCCCGATCAGACCGACGCGGCGACCGGTGTTGTCACCGACGGTGTGACGGCCGGCGCGGCCAAGGGCTGGGCGGCGTTCAACTGGCTGATTGCGGAATCTCCGATGCCTGGTTTCCTGCGGGCGATCATCATCATCGGGATCGTGGTGTCGAACTTCCTGTGCGCGCTGGCTGGCCTCACATCGTGCTCGCGCATGATGTATGCCTTCGCGCGCGACGGCGGGTTGCCAATGTCGAACACGCTCCGGCAGGTCAGCGCGAAATACCGGACGCCGGGTGCGGCGATCTGGGTGGGCGGTATCCTGTCGATCGTTGCCACTCTGTACGGCGGCGCGTTTCTCGTCCTGTCTACAGGCTGTGCCGTGTTCCTCTATCTGTCCTATCTCATGCCGATCGCTGCCGCGATGCGGGCCGAGATGGCCGGAAACTGGAAGAACAAGGGACCTTTCAGCCTTGGCGGAGCGTCGATCCCGGTGGCACTCCTTGCCATCATCGGCTGCGCCATCCTGATCTTCGTCGGCGTCCAGCCGCCGCAGGAACGCGTCGGCTATCTGGTCGTCGGAATGATCATCGTCATGCTGATCCTGTGGTTCGCCTTTGTCAGGAACCAGTTCCAGGGTCCGCCGCAAGGCGATGAGGTCAAGCGCCGCCAGGCAGAAATTGCGGCAGCGGAAGTGGCCGTCGGCGAAGTGGTTCGCGCCAGGTAAATTCGGCAAGCTACGCGGCGCTCCTCCGGGAGCGCCGCTTTTTCGCGTTTCAAGGAGCAGGGAATGTCGGGACATCTCAAATTCGACGACCTCAAGCGTGAGGTAAAGGCAGGCAACATCGACACAGTCGTGGCCGCTTTTCCCGATATGCAGGGAAGGCTCATGGGGAAGCGTTTCGAGGCAAACTATTTTGTCGATGGAGCCTATGAAGAAACCCACGGCTGCAATTACCTGCTTGCCCTCGATGTCGATATGGAGCCGGTGCCAGGCTACAAGGCTTCGAGTTGGGAAAAGGGCTACGGCGACTTCGTCATCAAGCCGGATCTTGATACCATCCGCCTGTGTCCATGGCTTCCCAAGACGGCGCTGGTGCTGTCCGACCTGCTCGATCATCACGACCATTCGCCAGTGCCACACGCGCCGCGAAACATGCTGAAGACCCAAATCGCCCGGCTTTCGGCGATGAAGATGAAAGCCTATTTCGCCTCTGAGCTGGAATTTTACGTGTTCGACCAGAGCTACAAGTCGGCGCACGAGCAGGGCTACCGGGGCCTGAGCACTCCGTCGCATCTCAATGAAGACTACAATCTCCTGCAGACCAGCAAGGACGAGAACGTCATGCGGGCCATCCGCAATGGCCTCTATGGCGCGGGAATCACGGTCGAAAACTCCAAGGGGGAAGCCTGGGCCGGCCAGGAAGAAATCAATGTCAAATACGATGCGGTGCTGCCAATGGCGGACACCCATGCCTTTCTCAAGCATGCCTGCAAGGAGATAGCACTCGGTCTCGGCCAGTCGCTGACTTTCATGGCAAAGTGGAACTACACGGCGGCCGGCAGTTCGTCGCACATTCATCAGTCGCTGTGGTCGCAGGATGGCAAGACGCCGTTGTTCCACGACAAGGCCGGCGATCACGGCATGTCGGAGATGATGAAGCACTATATGGCGGGCCTGCTCGCCCATGCGGGCGAAGTCACGTATTTCCTGGCTCCCTATATCAACTCTTACAAGCGGTTCATCGCCGGGACTTTTGCGCCCACGCGGGCAATCTGGAGCATTGACAATCGCACCGCCGGTTATCGCCTGTGTGGTGCGGACAGCAAGGCCATTCGGGTCGAGTGCCGGGTTGGCGGGGCCGACCTCAACCCTTACCTGGCTTTTGCCGCACTGCTTGCCGCAGGCCTCGACGGCATAGAGAAGAAGATGGTGCTTGAGCCCGCATTTTCCGGTGATGCCTATGATGTCGCAAAGAAACTTCGCGAGATTCCCAAGACCCTCAGGGATGCGGCCGAACGGCTCGACCAGTCGGAATTGCTCCGAAATGCCTTCGGCAACGACGTGATCGACCACTATCACCATACAGCGAAGTGGGAACAGTTCGAATATGACCGCCGGATAACCGACTGGGAAGTGCGGCGCGGCTTCGAGCAGTACTGAGGGTTCATTTTGGCAGAGACGATCAGTTGCATCTCGCCGGTTGACGGTTCGGTTTGTGTCGCACTTTCGCGGATCGGCTATGAGGCCCTCACCCGGCCCAAGAGTTTTCATCTAAGGACAAGAACATGATACCCAATCGCAATCTGAATTTCCCCACGGCCATCAAGTTCGGCGCCGGGCGCATTAAGGAGCTGGCCGATCACTGCAAAGCGAACGGCATGAAACGGCCGCTGTTCGTTACCGATCCGGGGCTGGCGGCCATGCCGATGGTCAAGACCATCCTTTCTGACGTCAAGAAAACCGGTCTGGCGATTGAAATGTTCTCGGAGGTGAGGCCAAATCCGATCGAGGCCAATATTCTCGAAGGCTGCAAGGCCTACAAGGCGGGGCGGCATGACGGCGTTGTGGCCTTTGGTGGAGGGTCAGGCCTCGACGTTGGGAAACTCATCGCCCTGATGCACAGCCAGAAGATTTCGGTCTTTGAACTAGAAGATGTCGGTGACTGGTGGACGCGTGCGGACGCTTCGACAATTTCGCCCATCGTCGCCGTACCGACGACGGCGGGCACGGGCTCCGAGGTGGGCCGCGCCGGCGTGGTGACGCATCCTTCCACCCACGAAAAGAAGATCATCTTTCATCCGGCGATCATGCCGAAGGTTGCCATTCTCGATCCGGAGCTGTCGGTTGGCCTGCCACCCAAGCTCACCGCCGCCACCGGTTTCGACGCCTTTGCCCATTGCCTCGAGGCCTATTGCACACCGTTCTATCACCCGCTGGCGGAAGGGGTGGCGCTGGAAGGCATGCGCCTGGTGAAGGAAAATCTGGCGAAGGCGGTCAAGAAGGGTAAGGACCTCGATGCGCGCGGCAACATGCTGGTCGCATCGGCCATGGGCGCCACGGCCTTCCAGAAGGGACTTGGCTCAATTCATTCGCTTTCACATCCGTTTGGCGGTCTCTACGACGCCCATCATGGCCTTCTCAATGGCATCATCATGCCTTACGTTCTCAAGGCCAACCGCAAGAAGGTCGAAACCAAGATCGAGCGTGTCGCCGCCTATCTTGGGATCAAGGGCGGATTCAACGGATTCATGAAGTACGTGCTGGCGCTCCGCAAGGAGACGGGAATTCCGCACGCGCTGAAGGACATCAATATCGACACCAAGCGGCTCGACGAAGTTGCGCGGATGGCGATCAAGGATCCCACGCATGAGGCCAATCCGGTCGCCTTTACCGAAAAGCAGTACCAAGCTCTTGCCAGGAAATGCGTCGTGGGAGACCTCTGAGCCTCCGCAAACCGGCTTGGCTGTCATTTTCGGTTGTGGCAAACTTCCTGCCGGATGACCGGGAGCGAAAAGCGTTTCATGGCCAAGGTATTCTTCACCACGAACCTGCGGCGGCATGTCGACTGCCCCGAAACCGAGGCTGTGGGGGCTACGGTGCGTGAAGTTCTCGAACTGGTGTTTGCGTCGAATGACCGGCTGCGGGCCTATGTACTCGACGAGCAGGCGGCCTTGCGCAAGCACATGACGATACTGGTCGACGGGGCTCGCCTGAAGGACAGGACCGGTCTTTCAGACCCGGTCAAACCGGCGAGTGAAATCTATGTGATGCAGGCCCTTTCGGGCGGCTAGGGAGGACAATCATGGCACCAGCAGTGTTGGTTTCTACGCGCAAGGGATTGTTCGAAATCAAGAAAAAACCGAAGGGCTGGGAAGTCTCGTCCAGCTCCTTTCTCGGTGATAACGTGACACTGGCGCTGCACGATCCGCGCGATGGGGCGTCCTATGCGGCGCTCAATCATGGCCACTTCGGGGTCAAGCTGCACCGCCGCGACAAGAATGGAAAGTGGCAGGAAATCACCTGCCCCACCTATCCGGCGAAGCCCGATGGCCTTGAAGATGTCGATGGCTGGGGAAAGCCGGTAAACTGGACGACGCAACTGATCTGGGCGCTGGAGCAGGGTGGAGACGATGAACCGGGTGTGCTGTGGGCGGGGACCATGCCGGGCGGATTGTTCCGTTCCAACGATCGCGGTGATAGCTGGCAATTGATCGACAGCCTCTGGCGCATGCCGGACCGCAACAAATGGCTGGGCGGCGGTGCCGACATTCCGGGCATACATTCAATCTGCGTCGATCCGCGCTCGTCAAAGACAGTCCGGGTGGCGATTTCGTGCGGCGGTGTCTGGGTCACGCATGATGGCGGCAAGACCTGGGCGCAGACCGCGCATGGCATGAAGTTCGATCAGGGGCCACCCGGGCAGGCGGATGATCCGCATACGCAGGACCCGCACATGATGGTGCAATGCCAGGCCAAGCCCGACCATTTCTGGGTACAGCATCATTGCGGCATTTATCAATCGCGCGACAATGCCAAGAG
>JANMMJ010000036.1:0-14282 GCA_031373255.1 Hyphomicrobiales bacterium | reverse complement strand
ATTCCATGTCATCGAAGTACCCCAGATCATAGTCCATGAAACTGGCCAGCCAAATCCGGCCGTCAACTGCTTGATGCCGGCCCGCTGGCCGGAGAACACCTGGCTCAGGTTGATCTTGACGATGTGTGGAAGGCGGCTGGTGGCTTCATGCGCAAGGCCCGCCAGGGATCAAGCTGGGCGAAAGGGTCTTGGAGCGCGCCAAGGGAAAAAGCCCAAGCTTCCTGCCAGCCGGTTCTTGTGGGTATTTGCAGGTCAATTTACGGGTATTTGGTCTTCGAATTGCGTTTATGGGTATTTGTGGGTATACAATTGGGTATGACGATCAAGAGCGATAGCATCACCATCACCCCGGAAATCCTCTCGCTCATCGCGGAAATCGACGAGTTCAAAGGGGCATGGCGCGCCCTTGGAACCCTGGCGCCTGAACGCCTCTCAGCCCTAAGGCGCGTGGCGACGATAGAGAGTATCGGCTCTTCCACGCGCATTGAGGGAAGCAAGCTCAGCGATGCCGGCGTCGAGCGGCTTCTGTTGTCCAGCCTCGAAATCAAATCCTTCGAAACCCGTGATGAACAGGAGGTCGCTGGATACGCCCAGGTGATGGAGACAATCTTCGCCCATCATGAGGCAATTACCCTCACCGAAAATCACATCACGCAGCTTCATAGGGACCTTCTCGCCTTCAGCGCCAAGGATGAACGTCATCGCGGGGCCTATAAAACGCTTCCCAACCATGTCAGCGCCTTTGATGCCGATGGAAACGAGGTCGGCGTCGTTTTCGAAACGGCGACGCCCTTCGATACGCCAAAACGCATGGGCGAGCTTGTCGAGTGGACGCAGGGCGCTTTGGCAGAGCATGCCCTTCATCCGCTTCTTGCCGCCGCCATCTTCACGGTAGTGTTTCTCGAGATTCATCCATTTCAAGATGGCAACGGCCGGCTTTCGCGCATCCTGACCACGCTCCTGCTCCTGCGTACCGGCTACGCCTATGTCCCCTATAGTTCTTTGGAAAGCGTGATCGAGAACGGCAAGGAAGGCTACTATCTCGCACTGCGCCAGACGCAGCGGACGATCCGCGGCGAAAGGCCAAACTGGCAGCCGTGGATCGTATACTTCCTTCGAGCGCTACAACAACAAAAGCGGCGGCTAGAGAAAAAAATCGAACGCGAACGCCTCGTTCTCATCACGCTACCGGAACTGTCTGTTGAAATCGTCGAACTGGCCAAAGAGCGCGGGCGCGTCACGATTGGCGATATCGTCACTCTAACCGGCGCGAACCGGAACACCATAAAGAAGCACCTCGCAACATTGGTTGAGGCGAAACACCTCATCCAGCACGGTGCGGGAAAGGGGACGTGGTACGGCTTGTGATGTGAGAGCACCGGCGGCAGGAAGTCGAAGGAGGCCGGCAAACACAGCAGCCATGAAGAAAAGGATGAATGCCAGGAAAGACGAAAATGCAGAAGCCTCCCCCTCGCACCTGATCGATGCGCGGATCGGGGAACTGGGTGATTGGCGGGGCGTGACGCTCGCCCGGGTCCGGGCGCTCATCAAGGAGGCCGATCCCGATGTGGTCGAGACGTGGAAATGGCGGGGCGTTCCAGTGTGGGAGCATGACGGCATCATCTGCACCGGCGAGACCTACAAGGCCGTGGTGAAGCTGACTTTCGCCAAGGGTGCTGCACTGGAGGACCCCTCGCACCTTTTCAATTCCAGCCTCGAAGGCAATGTGCGGCGCGCCATCGATATCCATGAGGGCGGCAAGATCGATGAAAAGGGCCTTCAAGGCGCTCATCCGCGCCGCCGTGGCGCTCAACACATCAGCGCAGACCGCCCGCGCGTCCAAGAAACCAAAGAGCGCTTAAAACGTATTTTTCTGGAAATTGGCGCGCCCGGCGGGATGAAAGTGGGCACTCCTATGTCATTGTAAGTGCTTTATAATTCTTACGGCGAAGTTCGCTTTGGGCCAACATGCGGCATGATCAGGTTAGTTCATCAAGGACGGCTTAAGCCATCTCGGCCTCGCGTTGTTGGTCCAGATAGGTGTTCACCGCGACCTGGCGCATCCATTCGTGCGCCGGGTCGCTGGATAGCCGGAAACTCCAGATGAACCTGACCCGGAGCGGCGGCTGCGGCACCGCAGGCGGCATGGCGCGCAGGCCAAATGTCTCCACGTCCGCGTGGACAGCGAGCTTGTTCAGTGTTGCGATCATATTGGTGCGCGCCAGCAGTGGGGCCACGCCGGAAAAGTGAGGAATGCGCGCGCCGATGACGCGCTTCGCAGCACCCGACAGATGGGCCGCATCCATCGGGCTACGGCTGGCATTTCCCGTGACGACCTGAATGTGCGGCCATTTCGCCGCTTCTTCCGGCCCCCAGTTCGGAATCGCGGGATGGTCCCTGCGGAGGTATGTTGCGCGGGTTTCGTCAGGAATCTCACGCGCCTCGAGGCCATCGGGAAGGGTCTCGCCGCCAAATACCATCGCCAGATCGATGTCGCCGGCATTGGCCGCCCGCACCGTCTCCCTGGTCAGCGGCACCCAGTCGAACCGGACATCCGGCGCCTCGGCTTGCGCGCGCGCGATGACTGCGCTGACGAGGCCCGGGAAATCCGGCATCGCAAGACAGAAGCTCTGCGTGCTGCTCGATGGATCGAAGGGCGCGCGCGGGGCAACGACCCGCTTGATCTCACGCAGGATGGGCCGCACGTCATCGATCAGCCTGAGGGCAAACGGGCTAGGCTCCATCCTGTCTCCCACCCGGACCATGAGCGGATCGCCCAGCTGCTCTCGCAGCCGGTTGAGAGCGTGGCTGATGGCCGACGGCGTCTTGTGCAGCTTGTCGGCGGCCCTCGTGACATTGCGCTCGGTCATCAGCACGTCGAACGTGACCAGCAAGTTCAGGTCGATCCGGTCCAGTTTAATTTCATTCATTGCGGATGAAATCTCTTCGTTCGACGGGAGGCATTCCCAAGTCCAGCATTGCATCACTTCGGATTGCAAACCTAACACCGATCAAGAGGACACTGGACATGGCACTGAAAATCATCGGGTCCGGTTTTGGCCGCACCGGCACGAAATCCCTGAAGCAGGCGCTTGAAACCCTGGGCTTCGGACCATGCCACCACATGTACGAAGTCATGGCAAGCGAACGGCAGCAAGCGCTTTGGATGGAGGCGATGCGCGGCAAGGAAATCGACTGGGACGAAATCTACGCTGGCTTTTCCGCCCAAGTCGACTGGCCTGGCCTGCACTACTGGCATGAGGCCTCGATAGCCTTTCCGGCCGCCAGGGTGGTCCACACCGAACGCGGCGAGGATGAGTGGTGGACAAGCTTTTCGGCGACGATCGGCAAGTTTCACACGGTGCTCGACCAGGTACCGCTGCCGCAAAATCTGGATGCCCTGTTCCGCGCGTTGAGGAAAACCATGGTGGACCCGGTTTTCGGCGACCACACCAGCAAGGCTTCCGCCATCGCGGCCTATCGGGCGCACAACGCCCGGGTCCGCGCGACCATCCCCGCGGCCCGCCTGCTCGTGTTTGATGTGCGCCAGGGTTGGGAGCCGCTGTGTGATTTCCTTGGGCTGGATGTTCCAGACGCACCGTTTCCGAACACCAATCCGCGTGCCGAATTCTGGGACGTCGTGGGAGGAGAACCCGGCCTCGTCCACGCGGCCTGAGCCAGAAAACACGGCTAGAGCATGATCTTGCTTGTCCGAATCGGACGGGGATTCCCGGATCAGCTGCGTTCTGATTCAAAATTTCACCCCGGTTGGAGGCTGGCATGGATGAGCAAGTATTACTCCATTGATCTTCGCAGGCGGGCGGCGGCCTGTTGCCTGAAGCACGGATCGGGCAAGACGGCCTGTACGTTACGCCAATCAGCTGCCCGGCCAGATCGAGCAACTGATCGTCAATTGCAAGCGCGACATCGCGGACTTCCGCGTTGGGCTATTTCCGGACATACATAGGCACTGTGCTTTCACTGGTCGCGGAGGCCATCAGGGTGCACGTTTGCTCGTGCTGTGAGGCAATGGAATTGCTATTGTGGCCTTGGCGGATTGTAGCGTCAAACGGGACGGCCATGAGGATTGCCATGATGGGCTCACGCGGTATCGGCCCCGGCACATACGGCGGTATATCGCGCCCTGCATTTGCACGCGGCGGGCAGACCTCCAAAGCAAGACAAGCCCATCGAGAATGGTAACGAATGAACACGGAAATGATACATGTTGTCTGTGCAGTCATCGTCGGGGCTTGCCTTAGCGCTCCGCTATCTTTGTCATTGGCGAATGAACAGCCCTGCGGTGTTCCAAAGCCCGGCATCGACGATTGGCGGATTGAGGCACAGACGGCCGTCGGCATCGATCCAAAGCCTCTGTGCGCGCTGATCGGTCATCTCGATACCCTCAAGCCGAACATCCACAGCGTACTTGTCATTCGTCGCGGCTCATTGGTATTTGAGCACTATCGGCGAGGTGTTGATCAGAGATTGGGAAGAGCCCTGGGAGAAGTGGAGCATGGTCCGGATGTCAAGCATGACGTCCGATCGGTTAGCAAGAGCGTCGTATCCCTCCTCGTTGGCATTGCTCTCGATCGCAAGCTGATAGCAAATATCGACAAAACGGCCTTCACATTCTTTCCGCAATACGCATCGCTACAAACACCTGCTAAAGAACACATTTCGCTGCGCCACTTGCTCACCATGTCTTCAGGGATCGCGTGGAACCAGAATGTCCCGTACACCGATGCGCAGAATAGCGAGCGCCGTATGACCAACGCGCCTGATCCTTATCGCTATATCCTGGAGCAGCCGTTAATAGAGAAACCGGGCAAGGTTTGGAACTACAGCAGCGGATCCACCACGCTTCTCGCCGCGGTCCTTCAACGGTCGAGCGGAAAGTGGCTTGTTAAGTTTGCACGCGATGAGTTGTTTACACCGTTGGGAATTACCGACTTGGAATGGGCGCAGATGCCAGGGAGCGGTGAGTTCGCCGCCGCTTACGGTTTAAGATTACGGCCACGAGACATGGCCAAGCTTGGTCAGCTGGTGATTTCGCATGGGATTTGGAAAGGAAAGCTGATTGTTTCCACGGAATGGTTAAAGGAAGCAACCACGGGAAGATTTCCAGTAGGCACTGCCTATTACGGATACCAGTGGTGGATCCGCTCGTCCCATGTGAACGCAAAGAAAATCGACTGGTTTGAAGCTCTCGGCTTGGGTGGCCAGCGTATCATCATCGTGCCATCGCTGGAGCTGGTCGTTGTTTTTACGACCGGCCTTTACGACTCGAAGTTTGAAACTGCATTGTTGGAAACGGCCGGTCTTCTCGACGACTATGTACTACCTGCCGTCGTCGAACCCTAATCAAGCAACACTTCGAAGCAACGGTTGATGCTTGACCGTCTCCGGGTATCTTACGACTTCCGCATCGGCCAGTAACTTCGCATTAGCTAAGGTCCTTACGATGTCCGCACACCGGACGACTTGTAGGAGACTGCCCAACGCTGAAGCTAGGTAGCTAACCCGAAAAATTGCCTCTTTTGTTTCGGCGTTTTGTGGAAATGTTAAGCCAGATCAATAAGTTGTGAGAGTTTTGGCGCGCCCGACCGGATGAAACTGGGCACTGCTACGTGATTGCGGTGCTTATAGATTTTTGAGATCGTGCCTATGGTGAAGGTGTGTTTGAGGCAGAGAGTAGACCTCTCTCGAACGCGATTGATGATGTCGTTCGCCTTAATCACCGTCCCTTTACTGTGGGCCGAAGCTACGCTCTGTTGCCGATGATTGGGCAATCAGGGGAGCGGCTCGGGCTTGTCGGCTTGGGTGCGCAAGTAGGCGATCAGATTTGCCCGTTCCGCCTCGTCTTCGATACCCGCGAACTCCATGCGGACTCCCGGAGCAGTAATCTTGGGTCCCCAGAGGAACGCGCTCAGGTCTTCGTAGCTCCACGAAGCGCCCCAGTTTTTCAAAGTCTCCGAATATGAAAAACCTTGCATCGATGCCTTCTGCCGTCCGACCACGCCCCAGAGATTGGGACCCAACTTGGTGCCTTCCTTCAGTTTGATGAGGTGGCACCGTTGACAGTTGTTGACAAAGACGGCCTGTCCCGTGGCGGGATCGGCGGTACCGAGCTTGGCCGAGATCGGCGCGATTGTTGGCGAGACAGCACCATGGGTGGCCAGGTAATCGGCAATCGCATGAAGCCCAATCGCTTTCGCTGCGTGAATTGGCGGCTCACGATCCTTGTTGATCGCGTTCACTTCAGCCCCCGCTCCCACCAGTGCCTCGACGCATTCAAGGCAACCGCCTTTGGCGGCCAAGTAAAGTGCCGAATTTGTTGACAAGGCGGCATTGGGATCGGCGCCGCTGGCGAGAAGCAATTTGACCAGAACGCCGTTCTTGCGCTCGACGGCGCCGAGAAGCGGCGGGCCGGAAGATTGTGTTGTCAGATTGACGTCCGCGCCCCGCGCAATCAAGAGTTTGGCGGCATCCTCATGGCCACGGCGCGCGGCATACCAGAGTGGCGTCGCCCAGCCGTCGCTCTCGTTGACATCGGCGCCCGCCTCAAGTGCTGCCGTGATCGCGGGAACATCTCCCTTCTTGGCCGCGTCATGAATGGCCGCGGCTGCAGCGGGAGATGCTAAGATAAAGATCGCGGTGAGACAGCCAACACACCAGCGCACGATAAGTCTCTCTTTCGGGAATACGGGCATCAATCTGAATTTGGCTGCGCGCTTATGAATTCGCATCCTAACCTCCATTGAACTGGATATTTTGGTGATAGACGCCGATCGGCCATTCTCGCCGGCCATGTTCGACTATGCGAAGTTTCCTGTTCCCTTCACAGTTCTTTCTCAAAACTTGCAATGTGTGGACGGATCCAACTCCCCGCGGAATGAAATTTTCACCGGAGCGAAGACAACTGTCACGTCCTTGGCAGGCGCTCCGGACTCATTACGCCCGATGTGCCCACGGCCAGTATCAACATACCCTTGGCCTTTCCTGACAACCCTTGGCGTGCACGTCGGATCGTCGTGCTCGTAGAACGTCACTTCGCCTTCAGTAACTGTGATGAAGACCGGACCCGGATGCGAATGCCATCCCGTCGAGCTTCCCGGCGCATAGTCATGTGTCCGCACGACGATGTCGAGTGGGCTCTTCGCCTTGGCCACAAACCCTAGTTCCGACTGCAGGTCAAAGGCATCGTAGGTAGCTCGCCCAATGACTGTCGGCGTGACGCCGACCGGCGGTTCTGCCTGCGCAGTCATGGTTGTACTGAGGGAAAAGATGAAAACTCCGAACGTTGACATAAGCACGCCGATACGGCGCGCGCTAAAGGATCGCAGAGTCATGGTGGTGCTCCTGGTGGGTTTCATGTCTTCCTCCTTCCAATCCGGTGCTGCTGTGATAGCTTGGAAGCGAAGGCCGAATTGGCTAAACTTAAGATGCGCGCCGGAAGGGTGAAATGTCCCGAAAGGATTCCGAAATTGACCCGAAATCTTCTGAAACGGTAACGTTCCGCGGTTTTGTACTCCTGAGGAAAAGTAAACAACTGCAAACGGTTGAAGGCAAAGCGATCGACCTTCGCAGCCAGTCCAGTGAAGTGCTCTCCGTGCTGGCGGCGCGACCGGGCGAGATTGTTTCCAAAGAAGTGATGATGCGGGCGGTCTGGCCCGATACCTTCGTGACCGACGACAGCCTTACCCAATGCATTGCCGATATTCGCCGTGCGTTGGGCGATCACGCGCACATGATCGTGGAAACCCTCCCCAAGCGAGGCTACCGGCTCAATGCCGATCCATTGGACCCGGCGAACCCATACGCCATAGTCGGCACGGAACCAGCCAGGACACGCTTCTCGCTTCGCGGTTTCTTTCTTGCTGCAATCGTTCTCGTTGCGGCAGCAATCGGCGCATATTACGGCTCAGAAATATGGCGGGCCGATCCGGTTCGCTCGAGCGACATGCCGAGGATTGCGGTCCTTCCCTTCGACGACTTCAGTACCGGCGTGGACAAGGGATATCTCAGCGATGCCGTCGCCGAGGGGATCATTACCGAGTTGGCGTGGAGCAAGACCTATGCCGTCATCGCCCGCAACTCGAGCTTCAAGTACCGCGGCAAACCGGTCGACGCCAGGCAGATTGGCGATGAACTCGGCGTCGATTACCTGCTCGAAGGCAGCCAGCAGAAGATGGGAGACCGGCTCAAAGTGACAGCCCAGTTGCTGAATGCGCATGACGGATCGCATCTCTGGGCCAACACCTACAACCGCGAGATTGGTGATCTGTTCGTCGTCCAGGAGGAAATCATCCGCACGCTTGCGGATCGGGTCGGGCAAAGGATCACGCGACCCTGGCCACAGAGCGGCGCAGCCCGGGTCAGCGCGCTTCACTATTACCTGATGGGGTATGCCGAGATCCAAAAGGATTTCTCCGCCGGGGGGACCGCATTGCAGCGGCAGTTCAGCCTCAAGGCGATCGAAGCGGATCCGAACTCGCAATTCGGCTATATCGGCCTGGCCCACACCTATCAGAGGGACGCGGCTTTCGGGTGGCACCTGCAGGAACATAGCCGTGACGAGGCGTTGAAGCTTGGCGCCGAATACGCCGACAGAGCCATCCGGCTCGCTCCGGACGATGCCGAGTCGCATTGGGCGCGCGCCCGCGTGCATAGTGAAGTTGGCGAGGTCGAGCAGGCCCTTGCGCGGTATGATCAAGCGATCGCCCTGAATCCCAGCAACTCTGAAATTTTGGTGGCCAGTGCGGAACCGCTGGTCGATATCGGCCGTACAGACGAAGGGATCCATCGGATCAAGCAGGCTATGGGCATCGATCCTTTCTACCCTGAGTGGTTCAATTGGCAGATGGGCTGGGTGCTCTACCACAAGAACGAATGCGACGCGGCGCTGGCGTGGATGCGAAAGATGTCCAGAATCCAGGACAGCGCACACCGGACGCTTGCGTCGATCTACGCTTGCCTGGGTGACGAGCGGAAGGCAAAGGAAGCGCTTGCGGTTTTCCTCAAAGACTCGCCGGACGACTCCATCAGCAAAGTACGCAGGCAATGGGAGAAGAGTCACATCGGCCCCGAAGCCGTCGAACGCTTGATCAAACACCTGCGGATCGCGGGTTTGCCGGAGTGACGGCCGACCACGCCCCAAAAATTGGGACCCAATTTCCTGCCGTTCTGTGGTTCGAAGTGATGGCACCGCACAGTTGTTGACAAAGATAACCTGTCCTTTGGCGAGTTTCAAAGACAATGATCTCGATAAGTCAGCCGGAATACCAGCGCACTGTAATGGAGTACAGGCCCGGACTTCATGAATCGCGGTAACACACCATGCGTTCAGTGATAAGGAACATTCCAAGGAGTTGATGTCCGCTCAGGGTCAGCGGCGGACGTATGTGCCCAGTTTTGTTCTAGCGCCTGGAGAATTTTCTTGTAAGGTCAAGTTATCGCAATTGGCGCGCCGGCGGGATGAAACTGGGCGCTTCTATGTCGTTGCAATTGCTATCGATTTCAGACACGGCACGAAGCAGCTCTCAATTTTGGAATGATTTGCCGCGTGCCCGCTCGATGACCCTCAGCACGGTGTGGACGACGAATATGCCCAGCCCCACGATTGCCAGATGACGAAGGAGCAGTTCCAGGGCCGCCACCTCGAACGCTGAGAATCCGATTGGCAGCTGCATCGTCAATTTCGAGGCTACATCCAGCGCGATTATGCTGTGGACACCAAAGCCCGCGATGCACAATGTCAGCAGGCGCAAAACCAGGACCCGCATCTTCCCGGTATCGCTTATCCCGAGCCGGCCCCGGACCAGCGCCATGATCATGGACCATTGCAATCCAAGATGCAGGGCAACGATGAACAATGCGCCATAGGCGGCCAACGTGTGGGCTTGGCGCGCGGTGAAGCTCGTGGCCAAAGGCAGGAAGCTGAACACCGTCTGCGAAATGATCACGCTTGTGACGATCAACGACAGCATCATACCGAACAGGGACAGGTTGATCGCTTTGGCGATAGCACCGCGCGCTACCCGCCGCCGCTTCGCGATGGTGCCATACCAGCGCCGATTGAAAATGTTGTGCGTGATAAGAAGTACGAAAAGCGACATGCCTATGATTTTCATGGGCGGCGTTGCCCAGCCAATGGTAGGCGTAGGCGGCCAGCAAAAGGCTGACCGCCAGAAAATCGAGCGTGAGCCTAAATAGTAGGAGTCGGCTCACGGGAGATACGCCCGCATCCGGTCAATCGTGAATATAAAGTTTCGCTCGCGCGTTTAGAGTAAAAAGTCCGCAACACTCAAGGTCGACGCGGTAAATTTTGCCAGAACGATATGCATCTCGGCGCCAAAAGTTCCGTCTACATTTATCTGCAGGATTGTGTTGTCGCCAGCTTGAACGGCTCGGACCTGTCCTTCCTCCGAGAAGTTTCCCTGGCCAATAAAGCTAAACGCGTTGTTCCCTGCGGTGCCCGGCTTGGCGTCGATCCCCGAGAGATCGATAACGTCTACTAAATGGGTGAAGTCATTGATCGTGTCGCGGTTCGCCTTCGTGACCCCACTGTCGGAAATGGCGTTATAATCGAGAACGTCTTTGCCTGAACCACCTGTAATAAGATCGCGGTCAGCGCCACCGGCAATCGTGTCCTTTCCATCGCCGCCATTGAAACTGTCCTTTCCATCAACACCACCCCCCATAAGGTCGTTGCCGTAGCCTCCAGCGAGCGTATCATCTCCCGTGCCACCGGCCAGAGTATCATCGCCAGCGCGGCCCAAGAGTTTGTCATCTCCTCCGCTCCCGCCACCCATGGCGTTAGCGTTACTGTCGCCTCCCAAAATATCCCCGAAATCCGAACCGCGAATATTTTCAATTGACGAATATAGGTCCCCGGTCGCTTCCCCGGAATTAGACGACGGCTCCAACAAGTCCGCCGTAACGGCGGAATCTGCAAAACTATAGTCGGCTGCGTCTACTCCTTCGCCGCCGTAGAAAACGTCTGCATCCGCGCCGCCATTGAGAACATCATCACCCGATCCACCGGCAAGCACATCGCCGCCTCCACGGCCATACAGAACATCATTGCCTCCATCACCACCGCCGAGAGCGTTTGAGTCACTATCCCCCGCGAGGGTATCGCTGAAGGCAGACCCCAAAAGATTTTCTATCCCCTGGTAGCTGTCATCAACTGCTTCTCCAGTGTTTGCACCCGTGCCTAGGAGGTCGGCTGTCACGCTGTCTGAGGCGAGCTCGTAGCTGGCAGCATCAATTCCCTTGCCGCCGTACATTGCGTCGCCGCCTTCGCCACCACGAAGTAGATCATCACCGTCCCCGCCTGATAGAGTGTCGTCGCCACCCTGACCCGAAAGCGTATCATTACCTCCGTCCCCACCTCCAAGAGCATTCGCCTTTTCGTCTCCCCACAGACGGTCCTCAAAGCCTGAGCCCAGTATGTTCTCCACCTCTACGAAGCTATCGCTTAAGGCATCGCCGCCCGGGCCATGCGTACCAGAAAGGTCAGCAATAACTCCGCCCGAGGAAAACTCGTAACTTGCGGCGTCTATTCCCGTGCCACCGCGAAGGGCATCACCACCAGCGCCTCCGTTGAGAACATCGTTGCCATTGCCACCGTCAAGTGTGTCCTTCCCGCCCCGCCCAAACAGATTATCATTTCCGCCGCTCCCGCCGCCAAGAGCGTTGGCGATCTCATTGCCTGCCAGAGTATCGTCGAAATTGGAGCCAAGGAGATTCTCTATTGAGTAATAGACGTCTCCGATTGCATCTCCACGAGTAGCAATATTACTGCCCAACAGATCGGCGGATACGGCTGTGGTGGCGAAACTGTAACTGGCGGCATCAAATCCTGATCCACCAAAGAGATCGTCGGCGCCCGCGCCGCCATTCAGAACGTCATCACCTGAAATGCCGCCATCAACCAGATCGTGCCCACCGCGCCCGTAGATAATGTCGTCACCAACATAGCCATTCAATACATTTGCGGAATTATCGCCCCCGAGAACGTCGTTATAAAGAGAGCCCCGCAAATTTTCGATTGAGCTGTAAACATCCCCCAAAGCATCGCCTTTGTTAGCACCTGTGCCGAGGAGGTCCGCTGTAACCTTAGAGGACGCACTGTCATAGACAGCAAAGTCAATACCGTAGCCGCCTCCGAGGAAATCGCCACCAGCTCCGCCATCGAGGATATCATTGTCAGAGCCCGCTTCCAGATCGTCGTCTCCGCCACGTCCGTGGAGCGTGTCATTACCGGAGCTGCCATAAAGCGCATTCCCGATGCCATTCCCCGCAAGATAGTCATCAAAAAAGCTGCCTTGCAGGTTCTCGATACCGCTATACACATCACCCGCAGCTTCACCCGCATTAACCGACGGAGTAACGAGGTCTGCAATAACTCGATCAAATGCATCGATATAAGTAGCGGCGTCGGTTCCCTCCATTCCATAGATCTCATCACTGCCCGCGCCCCCATTGAGAATATCGTTGCCTCGGCCACCAAAGAGAATATCGTTTCCTTCTCCTCCCAACACTGTGTCGTCACCGTCTGCAACCGCATAGGGCGCGCCAGGGACTTGCTCCCACCAATTCAGTACATCGTCACCGGTGCCGCCATCGATGTAATCGTTTCCCGCATCACCCTCGATATAATCGACGCCTCCCAAACCGTATATGATTGCAGGGGGCGCAGCGTTGCCGTTGTCGTCCCACCACAAATAGGTATTATTGTTATTGGTTAGAGAGATTACAGTGGCCATGGCCCGCCCTCCCAGTCAAAGCTGGTGCGTAGGGTCCAGCAGCGCCGGAAACCTTGCGACCACTGGGAGATATTAGCAAGAATTGCTTTTCCGCTGGAGACGCATTCAATGGCAGCGCCACGTCTGCTAAGCGTTTCGTTGCGCATCGTTTGCAGTGGTAGAAGCTGGTCGCCCAAGAGTGCACAGCACCCGTGCTGCGACCAAATTCCGCCGAGACTAACGACACACAATTTGTCTTGAGCCCGCCGGTGCTGGTGTCGCTTACACGATAGTCAAAATCACAGCTTTTCATACCTCGATGGAACCCCAGTGGAACCCCGAGTTTGTCAGCCAAATATGTGCAACGATTAAGTATTTGAAATATTTGGCGCGCCCGACAGGATGAAACTGGGCACCGCTATGTCATTGTCGGCCCTTTGTAATTCCCGTTGGTATTGCGAGTATGAGGAGAATCAAGAGTTCTTTGCCAAAATATCGACGATGGCCGCCGAGACCCACTGAGTTATGAGCGCGCGTGCCTCCCATAGCTCCATCGGGCGTTTATGGGGCTTGTTCTTGTCGTTCGGGTGATGCCGTTTCCCGGCATTTGCTGTCCGGGTGAAGCGCTCTATCTCGCTTTTTGATATGACGCCGTTCGGCATATTTCGAACAGCCTCAAAGGCCTTATACAGTTCGAGCCAACTGGGCTTGCCCTGCAGGTAGCGCAGGGCGCTGCCGATCTCAGGCTCCAAAGCAGCCGCACGCATCCACAGCTGCGCCCTGGATGGCGCAGGTGGGGGCTCGATCACATTTCCCTGCGCGTCTTTCACCGTTATCTCGACAATGCCGACGCGCAGGCGCATCGTGATGCCTTCCGCTTCCAGGTAATGATGTCGGCGGGGCTGGCCGTCCGGAACAAACTCGATTACCGACCCGTTGGTGACGGGATCGGTGTCCGCGTTCTTTGACATTTCAACGTTTAGGGTACTGAACAACTGCTTGGCCGCCCGATGGACCTCTTCCGACGTCGTCATCCCGTCGAAGGCTGATGATCGCAGGGCCAGATAGTCCCGCGCTCGTCCTTGACCTCTTCGACAAAGGGGTCAAACGGCGGCTTCAGCAGCTTGCGCCACATCTTCTGATCCGCTTCCGGACCGTTCAGCTCTATGCCCCACCGGTCACTCACCTGGTTCAACTCTACTGCTCTGGAATCACTCAATTCTTGAAACCTGCCGGACACAGACTTCGTCCCGACTCATCTTTGTTCTGATCGATTTTGCAGCACCCAAAAGACGGCCGCAAGCGATGCAATCGGCAGGTCTGGGCACCAACTGAGACTATCTTGGAGCCTAGAGCCGTCCGCAGTGCCCAGCTTTATTCTGGAATGGTCTGACCGGCCTGAGACATAGGTGACGATTTGTACCGGACACATGGGTAACACTTTTTGCCTTTTGGCGGGAGGTGTTGATGCCGTGGAGAGAGTGTTCGGCCATGGAAGAGCGTCTGCGTTTTGTCGCCCGCTTGCTTGAA